>NZ_JBTLRM010000077.1:0-1009 GCF_054482755.1 Roseivivax sp. CAU 1761 | reverse complement strand
GAACCGGCCGAGAGGAGCCGCGCACTTGCGGTCCTCGGGCAATGTTGATTGTTTCTCTCTTCACGATGTCAAAACGCGTCCGATTGGACGGGCAAACGCTGATCCCAGCGCTTGCCGATGCAATCGGCGTCGTCAGGTAAAGGGTGGAGCCACTGCCAATCGGCTCGGCGATTGGCGCGCTTCAATCCGAGGCTCCGCAAAATCCAGAGCGAAGCGAAGGATTTGGTGGAGCCTAGGAGGATCGAACTCCTGACCTCCTGAATGCAAATCAGGCGCTCTCCCAGCTGAGCTAAGGCCCCGGGAATGGTGGGTCGAGGAGGACTTGAACCTCCGACCTCACGCTTATCAGGCGTGCGCTCTAACCACCTGAGCTACCGACCCTGATGCCGGCCATGCCGCGAGATGGGCCAGCGTTCGGACGCGAGCGCAGCCCGGATCGGGGCCGCAGGCGGTTACCCCCGCATCCTGCTCTTTTACCTTGGTCTGAAGAGATATGGGGACGGTCCGGTGATTTGCTGCTTGATGTGCTGCCGCCTTTCGGCGACGCGAGCACTGCAGCTGCTAAGTGATCCACGAGATTTGGCGAACCAAATCTTCCAGGATCATCCTTAGAAAGGAGGTGATCCAGCCGCAGGTTCCCCTACGGCTACCTTGTTACGACTTCACCCCAGTCGCTGATCTTACCGTGGCCGGCTGCCTCCCGAAGGTTAGCGCACCGTCGTCAGGTAAAACCAACTCCCATGGTGTGACGGGCGGTGTGTACAAGGCCCGGGAACGTATTCACCGCGTCATGCTGTTACGCGATTACTAGCGATTCCGACTTCATGCCCTCGAGTTGCAGAGGACAATCCGAACTGAGATGGCTTTTGGGGATTAACCCATTGTTACCACCATTGTAGCACGTGTGTAGCCCAACCCGTAAGGGCCATGAGGACTTGACGTCATCCACACCTTCCTCCCGCTTATCACGGGCAGTTTCCATAGAGTGCCCAGCCGAACTGCTGGCAAC
>NZ_JBTLRM010000076.1:0-1086 GCF_054482755.1 Roseivivax sp. CAU 1761 | reverse complement strand
GGAGCACATCATGAAGACGCGGGCAGCGGTTGCGCTGGAGGCGGGCAAGCCTCTGGAGGTGATGGAGGTCAATCTCGAGGGTCCGAAGGCGGGCGAGGTTCTGGTCGAGATCAAGGCGACGGGGATCTGCCACACCGACGAGTTCACCCGGTCGGGGGCCGATCCCGAGGGTCTGTTCCCGTCGATCCTGGGCCATGAGGGCGCCGGCGTGGTGCTCGAGGTGGGCGCCGGGGTGACCAGCGTGAAGCCGGGCGATCACGTGATCCCGCTCTACACGCCGGAATGCCGCGAATGCGCCTCCTGCCTGTCGGGCAAGACGAACCTGTGCACCCGCATCCGGGCGACCCAGGGCAAGGGGGTGATGCCGGACGGCACCTCGCGCTTCTCGATGCCGGACGGCACGCCGATCCACCATTACATGGGCTGCTCGACCTTCGCCAACCACACGGTGCTGCCGGAGATCGCGCTGGCCAAGGTCGACCCCGCCGCGCCGTTCGACAAGATCTGCTATATCGGCTGCGGCGTGACCACCGGGATCGGCGCGGTGATCAACACCGCCAAGGTCGAGATCGGCGCCACCGCGGCGGTGTTCGGGCTCGGCGGCATCGGGCTGAACGTGATCCAGGGGCTCAGGATGGCCGGCGCCGACAAGATCATCGGCGTCGATCTGAACAACGAGAAGAAGAAAATGGCCGAGCATTTCGGGATGACGCACTTCGTCAACCCGAAGGAGATCGACGGTTCGGTGGTCGAGCACATCGTCAACCTGACCAAGACCGATTTCGACCCGATCGGCGGGGTCGATTACTCGTTCGACGCCACCGGCAACACCCAGGTGATGCGCGACGCGCTGGAATGCACCCATCGCGGCTGGGGCACCTCGGTGATCATCGGCGTGGCGGCGGCCGGCGCCGAGATCTCGACCCGGCCGTTCCAGCTGGTCACCGGGCGGAACTGGAAGGGCACCGCCTTCGGCGGCGCGCGCGGCCGCACCGACGTGCCGAAGATCGTCGACTGGTACATGCAGGGCAAGATCGAGATCGACCCGATGATCACCCACAAGCTCTCCCTCGACGAGATCAACAC
>NZ_JBTLRM010000075.1:0-1093 GCF_054482755.1 Roseivivax sp. CAU 1761 | reverse complement strand
TGGAGTGCCCCCCATTTCACCGGACAGCCTGGCTGGAGTTGAGCGCTGATCTGAACTCGACGGGCGAGCGCATTGCCAGCGCGGAATGTGGATGGACGGTGTTGTAGTCGTTGAGCCAGGTGGAGACGAGCCCGAGCACCGTGGCTGCGTCTGGCAGCGGGGTGACGCGGACGTAGTCGCGCTTGAGGGTCTTCACTAAGGCCTCGCTCATACCGTTGCTCTCCGGCGAGCGGACGGGCGTGAAGCAAGGCACGAAGCCGAGTTGGCGGGCGAAGTCGCGTGTCTCGCCGGCGGTGTAGCACGAACCGTTGTCGCTGAGGTGCTCGATGGGATGTGGCGCGCGATCCGTGCCGAACCTGCGCTCGACGGCGGCGAGCATCATGTCGCGAACGTCCGACCCGCTGATCCCCGCGCCCGTAACGGCGACGTGGGCGATGACCTCGCGGTCGAAGGCGTCGAGGATGAACGCCACCCGGACCTTCTCGCCGTTCCAGCAGGTGATCTCGCAGGCGTCGGAACACCAGCGCAGGTTCGAGGCCATGACCGCGACCTTGCCGTCGTGAACGCGGCCCTCCCTACGGCCTGTGGACTTCTCAAGCGTCAGGCCGTGCAGGTTGAGAATGCGCAGCACCCGCTTGCGGTTGACCGGCTCCAGGCCCTCGGCACGGCGCTCGCGGTTCAGCAGGGCCGTGATGCGGCGGTAGCCATAGGTCGGCCGCTCGTCGACGAGGCTGCGCAGGACGGGGAGCAGCTCGTCGTCCGTAGCCTTGCGGTAGCGGCCGCGGGGCTTCGACGTGCCCGATGCCCTGGCGTGCAGCTGGGACCGGCTGACCCCGATCGTCTCGGCCACGGCCTTCACAGGGAACCATCCTTTGGCGGCGACGGCGGCAGCCACGTCCGTTTTTTTGCCCCCGACTTGGCCAGGGCTTCCTTGAGGATCTCGACCTCCATCGTCTTGCGGCCGAGCAGCCGTTCGAGATCGCGAACACGGTCCTCGAGCTTGCGAAGCTCCGAGGCACCGACCACCGGCTCGTTCTTGCCCACCGCCATCGCGCCTCCTTCGGCCATCAGACGCCGCCAGCGGAACAGCAGG
>NZ_JBTLRM010000074.1:0-1098 GCF_054482755.1 Roseivivax sp. CAU 1761 | reverse complement strand
AGCACGCTGACAATGCCGATGACCACCACGATGTGGGTGGCCAGGCCCGCGCCGGCAGCTCCGGCCACGATTGCAAATGTCGTCACGGCACCGTCGACGGCGCCGAACACCGCGTCCCTGAGGTACAGGACGCCGGGCGGCCTCGGTTTCCCAACTGCACGTTCCATCGCTCATACCTCTGGGCCTGTAGTGCACCGCACATTCGACATACACAAAACGCTTCCGCGACCGGCATGCCGTCCGCCAATAGGCGCTCCCAAGGTTGATACAACGCGCCCGGTGCCGCTTTGACACAAATCAACTACAAGACCCGTAGGTGCATTCAGCGTCAGATTCGGGAAAGGCGCAATGTAGGAAGCTCTTTAGGACCGATCCCCGCACCCGCTGGCGAGCGATCACAAAAATGCAGGGAGGCTTGACCGAGTACCATGCGCAGGGGGATCATCTGCACTTTGAGGGGGATGCCGGTTTGTCTGGTCCGTTTAGCCTGCGATGCAGCGATTGTGCCATCAGGACCCGCGCGGTCTGCGCAAAATGCACGCCGCCGGAACTAGCCAGGCTCGAAGACACGAAGTTTTACCGTCACTACGAGCCAGGGCAGAACATCGTATGGGAGGGTGATCGGCTGAGCTTCATCGGATCGGTCATCTCCGGGGTCGCAACCCTGTCTCGCACACTCCAGAACGGTAGCCAGCACATCGTGGGGATACTGATGCCCTCCGATTTCATTGGCCGCCCCGGGCGCGATCAGGCGCTGTATGACATCACCGCTGCCAGCGCCGTGACCTTGTGCTGTTTCAAGAGGCGCCCTTTTGAACTCCTGATGCAGGAGATGCCGCATATTTCTGAGCGGCTGCTGGAGATGACGCTCGATGAGCTCGATGCCGCCCGCTGCTGGATGAGCATTCTGGGGCGGGCATCGGCGCAGTCGCGGGTCGCGAGCTTTATCGATACCGTAGCCCGGCGGGAAGCCGCTCTGGCCGACCAGCCTCCGTCGCCAGGTGCATTACAGCGTCTGGAACTCCCCCTGACGCGTCAGGCCATTGGCGACCATCTCGGCCTGACGCTGGAAACCGTGAGCCGGCAGATCGGCGCGCT
>NZ_JBTLRM010000073.1:0-1189 GCF_054482755.1 Roseivivax sp. CAU 1761 | reverse complement strand
CCAGATCGAGGGTCGGATCGGGCCAGGACGCCGCCAGCACCAATTCGTCCTCCATGACCTTCTCGGCGGTCAAGCCAGGGCGCAGTTGCGGCGTATACATGAGCCCGGCCTGCATGCTGCCCTTGATCAGGAAGCGCATCAGCCGTTCGGGCATCCCGAGTTCGAGCCGCAGGCTGAGCTCAGGCATGTTGGCCCGAAGCCCGTCGACCCAGCGGAACCCGAGACGAGGCCACAGCGAGAACTGGGCACCGATCGTCATGCTCTTCTGGAAGCCCTCGGGGATGCCGACCTGTTGACGCGCCTCTTCCCAGACTTTCAGGAGCGAGAGCGCGTATTTCTCGAACTCGCGTCCGGCATGAGTCAGTTCCGCGCCCGCCTTGGACCGTTCGAAGAGCCGCTTGCCGAGCGCTTGTTCGAGGCGTTGGATGCGCAGCGAGACTGCCGATTGCGTGACGTAGAGGCGGTCGGACGCGGACACGAAGGAGCCGGTTGCGGCGACTTCAAGGAAGGTCTTCACCAAGGTCGTGTCCATGCCACAGGTATAAGCGATACTCGTTACAAGGCCAAATCTTATTCGTTTTTCGCATGTGACCGCGTTGGCTACCCTTCTCGGACGCAGGGATGCAGCGCGTCGACCTATCAATCGCGCCGCATCCTCACACCCCAGTGGCCATCGCGCCGTTCGAACCGAGGAGATTCGAATGATCATTTCGCGGAAAGCTCTGACCACCCTCTGCGCCACCGCTGTTGTGGCGCTGACTGCCTGCACCGCCGAGAAGGCCGTGGACAACACCGTCGATGCCTCGTTGTTCGCAACCCGCACCGTGGTCAAGGGCGCGGTGGGCGCGGGAAAGCTCGTCGCGAAGGGCACCAATGCCGCGGTGCGCGGCGCCTCCGACGACGACTGACCGAGGGCTCATTTGACGTTCCCCCGATCTTGGGGATGGCGACAGGCCTCGGCTTGATCTTGATCAAGGTGTTGGCGTCGCCGTCCACTATAGGCTCACCCGAGCCAAGAAGGGACCGAACGTCATGAAGTTATCATTCGCCGTGAACGCGCTGCTCGTCGCGGCCGGATGCGTTCGCGAGGGGCCGACAGCCGGCCGCATGCTTTACGCGGAGCACTGCGCCGCCTGCCATGGACCGCGCGCCAAAGGCGATGGGCATGCTGCGTCGGGATTGGCTACTT
>NZ_JBTLRM010000072.1:0-1270 GCF_054482755.1 Roseivivax sp. CAU 1761 | reverse complement strand
TGCTGTGACCCCCGGTTTTCCCTCCATCTGATGATAGAGTCCGGCCCAAACGAGAGGACCGGAAGATGAAGAGATCGAAGTTCAGCGAAGAGCAGATCATCGCGATCCTGCGGGAACAGGAAGCTGGGGCCAAGACGGCCGATGTTTGCCGCAGGCACGGGGTCAGCAGCGCGACTTTCTATTCCTGGAAGAGCCGATATGGCGGCATGGACGTGTCCGACGTGAAGCGGCTGAAGGCGCTTGAGGAAGAGAATGCCAAGCTCAAGCGGCTCTATGCGGATGCGATGCTCGATAACACTGCGCTGAAGGATTTGCTCGGCCGAAAGTGGTGACGCCCGCCGCGAAGCGGCTTGCGATCGCTTGTCTCATGGAACGTCACGAGATGAGCGAGCGGCGGGCGTGTCACCTCATTGGCGCTGATCGATCGATGATCCGGTATTGCGCCCGGCGGCGGGACGATGCCGCGCTCCGGGAGCGGATGCGCGAGCTTGCCGGGGAACGCCGGCGGTTCGGCTATCGGCGGTTGCACGTCCTGCTGCGCCAGGAACGGCTCGTGGTGAACCGCAAGCAGACCCAGCGGATCTACCGCGAAGAAGGACTGTCGGTGAAGCGCAGGCGAGGCCGCAAGAAAGCCTCTGGCACGCGGGCACCGATCCTCGTGGAAGCGGTGCCCAATGCCCGCTGGTCGGTCGACTTCGTGCATGACCAGCTCGTCTCAGGCCGGCGCTTGCGCATCCTGAACGTGATCGACGACGTGACCAAGGAATGCCTGGCGGCCGTCGTCGATACGTCCATCGGCGGGCGCAGAGTGGCGCGAGAACTGTCCGGTCTCATAGACCGGCGCGGCCCTCCCCAACTCATCGTCAGCGACCACGGCACTGAGTTCACCTCGAACGCCATGCTCGAATGGACGCAGAAAACCGGCATCTCCTGGCATTTCATCGTTCCGGGAAAGCCGATGCAAAACGGAATCTGCGAAGCATTCAACGGCCGGATGCGTGATGAATTCCTAAACGAAACCCTGTTCGTCAGTCTCGACCATGCTCGCGATGCCACCGGCCGGTGGGTCGCCGACTACAACTCGTGCCGGCCGCATTCCGCGCTCGGCTACATGTCCCCAGCGGCTTATGCCGCCAAACTCACCGCAATGGGCGATCCGCTCCGCGCGCCGAAAACGCTGCGCGGATCGCCCATTGCACCACCGGCGCACCCGCGCCAATCTGACCGCCGGGCTCCGGCTTCGGGTGGATGAAGAATGGGGGTCACAGCA
>NZ_JBTLRM010000070.1:0-1551 GCF_054482755.1 Roseivivax sp. CAU 1761 | reverse complement strand
AGGGCAGCATGCAGGCCGGGCTCATGTATACGCCGCAACTGCGCCCTGGCTTGACCGCCGAGAAGGTCATGGAGGACGAATTGGTGCTGGCGGCGTCCTGGCCCGATCCGACCCTCGATCTGGCCGGTCGCTATGCCTTCATCGACTGGGGGGAGGAGTTCGTCCACGCCCACGGCATCGCCTTGCCAGGGTTGACCAACCCGGGGCTGACCATGTCGCTCGAAGCGATGGGTGCCGACTACCTGGTGAACCGAAACTGCGCGGCCTACTTGCCGGCCCGCTACATCCGCAAGCACATCGCGGCCGGGAAATTGTTCCTGGTGCCGGATGCACCGTCCTTCCCGTTCCCGCTGTGGTCGGTTTGGCGCGACGATCTTGACGCCGAACTCGCCGAGATCGCGCGGGACACCCTGGCGCGCGCGGCCGAGACCGCCGACGCCGATCAGGATGCAGTGATCGGTGAACTGCGTGAAATCAGCAACACCGACGAGATCGAAGTGCTTGGCGAGACACGGGATCTGATCCCTGAGAAAAACTCATCATAATCCCAATTATTATAAATTAATATCGTGTGCTTGGGCCTTCTATCCCGGTTCTCGCAGTGGCGTCCACACAGGACGACCGCTCTGAACAGGAGATTGACCCATGAAGAACGTCATGCGTCTTGCCGGTGTTTCGGCGTCCGCCCTTTTGCTTGCGGCTCCCGCCTTTGCACAAGGTGCGCTGGTCGGCATCGAGGCTCTCGACGATCGCATCGAGGACATCGAGGAGGATGTCGCAGAGGACATGCGCGAGGGCGACGATCCGTCCCGGTTCGGCAGCAACCAGTATGCTCAAGGCTGGACCGGCAGCGTGTCGCTCGGCTTCTCGGGAACGACGGGCAATACCGACACCGCGGACCTCTCATTCGCCGGACGCTTCCGCTACGGCGCGGGCCCCTGGAACCACACCTTCGGCTTCGCTGGGGAATTCGCGGAAGACAACGACGTGCGCAACAAGGAGGAGGTGTTCGCGACCTACGACGTGAACCGCTACTTCAGCGAGAACTTCTACCTCTTCGGCCTCGGCAGCGCGCGCTACGACGATTTCTCGACCAACGAGTGGGATGTCTTCCTCGGTGCCGGCCCGGGCTACCGCGTCATCAACGAACCGAACGTCACCTGGCGGGTGCAGGCTGGACCCGGAGTGCGCTACCTGCGCGATCAGGCCGGTGACGACGATCGGGAAGTGGCGGGCATCGCCTCGTCCAGGTTCTACTACAAGATCAATGAGACGGCCTTTCTGACCAACGACACCGATTTCCTGTTCTCGGACTCTGACCGGCTGGTCACCAATGATGCCGGGCTGAACTTCCGGATCACGGATCGCCTGTCGACCCGCCTGAGCTACCGGACCGAATACAACAACGATCCGCTGCCGGGGTTGGAGAATACCGACAATACGCTGGGCGTATCGCTGGTCTACGGCTTCTGAAACGCAAGGTCGGGGCGGCCCTGCCGCCCCGCACATCGGGTGTATCCATTAAGAGACTGGTAGCGCGAAGGCGATGCG
>NZ_JBTLRM010000069.1:0-1597 GCF_054482755.1 Roseivivax sp. CAU 1761 | reverse complement strand
GGGCGGATTGTGTTGAAGAAGTCGGTCGAGGACGACCGTTTTGCCAGCCCAAACGTCGGCGCGCCGCCGTTCCGTTCGGGCAACTGCCCGTCTGTCCGCCTCAATACGGCTATTCGGCCGCTCCGCTCATGCCGTGGCCTCCCGAAGCACATTCTGGGGCCGTAGCTTCGCAAGTTTCCTGAGGTTCTGAGCGATGGCGGCGAGGAGGAACTCGTCCTTGGCGCCGTTGGGGCCACGCAGGCGTAGCCGGGTCAGGCCAAGGATGCGCTTCAGGTGGGCAAAGAGCATCTCCACCTTCTTCCGCTTGTCGCGGGACACCTTGTAGGCCTTGGTCTTGCGGCATTCGCGCGCGAACTCGCGTGCTTCCTCGTGCGGCTCACGTGTCACGTATCGCGCCTCCGCTTTCGGGCAGCAGACTTCCTTGGATGGGCAGGCCTGGCAGGTGGCCTTCAAGGCACGGTATTTCTTCCGTCCGCCGGCATCCTGCCCCCGGTTCGGATCAGAGTAGTTCCGGCGGAATTGCTTGAGAGCATGGCCCTCGGGGCAGATGTATTGCTCGTTCGCCTCGTCCCATTCGAAGTCGGAGCGGGACCAGGTGCCATCGGTCCGCTCTGATTTGTCGATGACCGGGATGAAGGGGATGATGCCGCGCTTCTCGACCAGCCATCCGAGGTTCTCGGCGTTGCCGTAGGCGGTGTCGGCGGCCAGCCAGTCCGGCCGGATACCGAACCGCTTCTCCGTTCTGTCAAGCATTGTGCGCGACGCTCCGACTTCGGCCTGGCGGATTGCTCTCGTCGCCTCGACGTCCATGATGACCGCGCTCTTGGTGTCGATCAGGTAGCTGGTGGCGTAGGCAAAGTATGGACGGCTTTCCTCGGCGCGGGTCCATTGCGCGGCCGGATCGGACTTCGCCACGAACTTCGGCTGGACAGGCGACGCGGCCCCGAAGGCGGCATCGTCGAGTGTCTCCAGATATTCCCGCGCCGCCCTGTTTCCGACCTCACGTGCGCGCTCCGGACTCCAATCCTCGGCCGCGATTGACCGGACCTTGTTGGCGTCGGCAGAGATCAGGCTCGCATCCACAGCGAAGCCCTCGCCGGACACGAGGTCTTCCTTCAGGCAGCGCTCGACCGTGGCTTCGAAGGCCTGACGCAACAAGTTGCTCTCCCGGAACTTGCCATGGCGATAGCGCGAGAAGGTCGAGTGATCCGGAACCTTTCGCTCCAGGCCCAGTCGGCAGAACCAGCGATAGGCGAGGTTCAGATGGACCTCGTCACAGAGGCGACGTTCCGATCGGATGCCCATGACGTAGCCGATCACCAGCATCCGGATGATGAGTTCGGGGTCGATGGATGGACGGCCAAGGTGGCTGTAGAAAGGGCGCAGCGCCTCCCGCAAGCCGCCGCAGTCAAGAAACAGATCGATCTCTCGCAGAATATGGTTGGCCGGGACGTGCTGCTCCAGATCGAACTCGTAGAACAGCTGCGCCGGAGCCTCCTGCCTGCCCATCATCTCGAAATCCCCCCATCCCCTCAGGATTGAGTGAATCGAAGGACTTGCCGCGCTGCAACACAGACTTTTTCAACAGCATCGGCGG
>NZ_JBTLRM010000068.1:0-2025 GCF_054482755.1 Roseivivax sp. CAU 1761 | reverse complement strand
AAGGCCCGCCCGCGCCGCTCCGCCGCGGGCGCCACGCCGCCGCCACAGTGCCGCCAGGCCCCGCCGCGCCACGCCCGCCGCTCCACGCCCGCCGCTCCACGCCCGCCGCGCCCCCTTCTTCTGAGCCGAAATATCCCGGGGTGAATTGCGCGCCCCGCGCGCAAGAGGGGCAGCGCCCCTCCGCCCCGCCGCCCGGAGCGCGCACCCCAGGCCATGAGGACACCCCGCCCGCGGCACCGCCCGCGCAGGGCGCCCGGCGCAGGCCCGCCGGCGCCGCTCCCGGCGCAAGCCCGCCCGCGCCGCGACGGCGCAAGGCCGCCGGCGCCGCGATGGCGCGATGGACAAAGCCGCGATCATCGCCTACAGGACAGGCTTCGCGCCGGCGATCCGGCCCGCGCCAATCCGACGGACCTTTCTCCCTGATGACCTCCCCGCTTTCCGACGCGCTCGCCGAGCGCGGCTTCGACACCTTGACCGACGTCCAGCAGGCGGTCACCGCGCCCGACCTGGCCGAGGCCGACCTGCTGGTCTCGGCCCAGACCGGCTCCGGCAAGACGGTGGCCTTCGGGCTGGCCATCGCGCCGACCCTGCTGGGCGCGGAATACCGGCTCGGCCCGCCGGCGCTGCCGCTGGCGCTGGTGGTGGCGCCGACCCGCGAACTGGCGATGCAGGTCGCGCGCGAGCTCGGCTGGCTCTACGGCAAGGCGGGGGCGCGCATCGCCACCTGCATCGGCGGCATGGATGCGCGCGACGAGCGCCGGGCGCTGGAGCGCGGCGCGCATATCGTCGTCGGCACGCCGGGCCGGCTGCGCGACCATATCGACCGCGGCGCGCTCGACCTCTCCGACCTGCGCGCGGCGGTGCTCGACGAGGCCGACGAGATGCTCGATCTGGGCTTCCGCGAGGATCTCGAATTCATCCTCGCCGCCGCCCCCGAGACCCGGCGCACGCTGCTCTTCTCGGCCACCGTGCCGGCCGCCATCGCCGAGCTCGCCAAGACCTACCAGCGCGACGCCGTGCGGGTCGCCACCGCGGCGCGCGGCAGCCAGCATGCCGACATCGCCTACGAGGCGGTGCAGGTGGCGCCGGGCGACAACGAGCACGCGATCATCAACCTGCTGCGCTTCCACGACGCGCCGACCGCCATCGTCTTCGCCAATACCCGCGCCGCGGTGGCGCGGCTGACGGCGCGGCTGGCCAATCGCGGCTTCGCCGTGGTCAGCCTCTCGGGCGAGCTCAGCCAGGACGAGCGCAGCCACGCCCTGCAGGCGCTGCGCGACGGACGGGCGCGGATCTGCGTCGCCACCGACGTGGCGGCGCGCGGCATCGACCTGCCCAATCTCGACCTGGTGATCCATGCCGACCTGCCCGGCAATACCGAGGCGCTGCTGCACCGTTCGGGGCGCACCGGCCGGGCCGGGCGCAAGGGCCGCTCGGCGCTGATCGTGCCCGACAAGATCGCCCGCAAGGCCGAGCGGCTGCTGAAATGGGCCAAGATCGAGGCCGAATGGGTGGCCCCGCCGAGCCCCGAGGAGATCACCCGCCGCGACGAGGAGCGGCTGCTGGCCGACGATGCCTGGCAGGCCGAGCCGAGCGCCGAGGAGGCGGAATTCGCCGCCCGGCTGCTGGCCGAGCACGGCCCCGAGCGGGTCGCCGCGGCCTGCCTGCGGCTCTACCGCGCCAAGCTCTCGGCGCCCGAGGAGCTGAACCAGCGCCCGGCACGCGGCGAGCGCCCGGAACGGGCGGAGCGCGAGGAGTTCGGTCCCGCGGCCTGGATCGCGCTCGATGTCGGGCGCGACAAGGGCGCGGAGCCGCGCTGGCTGCTGCCGCTGCTGCTGCGCGCCGGCGATCTCGAAAAGGCGCAGATCGGCCGCATCCGGGTGCAGGCCGGGGAGACCTACGTGCAGCTGGCCGAGGCGGCGCTGCCGGTGCTGCTGGCGCGGCTCGGCCCGGACGGGCTGGTCGAGGGCGAGATCCATGCCCGCGTCGCCGAGGAGCCCGCGGCAGAGCCACGCGGGCCGCGGC
>NZ_JBTLRM010000067.1:0-2818 GCF_054482755.1 Roseivivax sp. CAU 1761 | reverse complement strand
AGCGGCCGAATAGCCGTATTGAGGCGGACAGACGGGCAGTTGCCCGAACGGAACGGCGGCGCGCCGACGTTTGGGCTGGCAAAACGGTCGTCCTCGACCGACTTCTTCAACACAATCCGCCCTCCCTGCCGTGTCGCAACCGATTGGAGGGCGGAGACTGTTTGGAGCGCGAGACCCGCATCGAAAATAGAGATGGGCGCACATCTCGAAGCTGCGACAAGCCCAAGTGTTCGCACTACGAAGTTGCGCCCCGATCACTGCGCTGCCAAGTGCCCCTGTCGGCAGTAGCACGATGCCTCCACCGGCACGTCCGCGCGGGCAGCGGCCCTGTCGAGTTGCAACTTGATGTGGGCCGCCTCGACCGTCTCGCCGCGCCGGGTCAAGCACTCGTGCAGACCGTGCAGGCTCCAGACGTTGCCCGGATGCTGGCAGGCCCGGCTCAGTGTCGCGTCGAGACCGAGATCGGCGCGGTAGACCGCTTCGGCCTCGTCGATCTGTCCTTGCTCGAGGAGAAGCGCACCAAGAGCATGCCGTGCCGGCTGCATCCAGGCCCAAGGCTCGTCGTAGGGCAAGGCATCGTCGATCTCGACCGCCTTGCGCAGGTGCGCGAAGGCGGCCTCGTGGGCACCTGCGCGATAAGCGAGTTCGCCGAGCATCATCTGCTCGGCCACCTTCAGGATGTCGCAGCAGGTGTTGTTGAAGAGCATGCGGCTCTCGGGGACGCGGCCGAAGGCGTTCTCGAATTTGCCTTTCTCGACCTCGGCCTCCTCGATCCGACCGAGATTGGTGAGAGCCACGGTCCGGGCGTAGCGCATCATCGCCAGCGTGACGCTGTAGAGGGCCTCGTCCTCGGGCAGATCCTGATCGAGAATCTCCTGCCACCGGCCGAAGCGGATCAGCACGTGCTGCTTCATCGGAATGAAGCCCTCGAACCAGTCCGCCATGGGCCGCAACGTGTCCTCGGAAAGCATCGCGACCAGTTCCTCCGCCGACGCCAACGCCTGCTCCGGCTGGCCGAGGAACATCGCGCCGTAGATCCTGAAGTGAAGGTTGTGGCAGCAGTCGACCATGTAGAAATGGTCCGCGCCATTGCGGGCGAGGAAGCGGCGATCCGCCTCGATCGCCGTCTCATTGCGCTGAACGACGTTGATGTAATCGCCGCAAAGCACGTCGATGTGGGTGGGCATGTGGAGCAAATGGCCGGCATCCGGCACGAGCTTGCTCAGCGCATCGCCATGGCGCAGCGCCCGTTCGGGATGGGGCGACATCTCCACGAGATGGATATACATATGCAGCAGGCCCGGGTGCCGCCATGCGTCGGACGCGCTTTGGAACGCGGCCTCCAGAACCGACATCGCTTCCAGTGTGTCCGCTCCAGCGGTGGGCTGGCCACTCGGCAGGTCCCAGAGCTGCCACGGCGTCCGGTTCATCAGGGCTTCGGCGAAAAACGCGCAGACGTCGAGATCGTCTGGGAACCGCTGCCAGACATCGCGCATGGCTTGAGCGAACGCGTCGTTCCAGGGGCCGAAGTCCTCCATCTCCGCCGAGACCGGGTAGCGGCTCGAGACCGCCTCGATCAGCCCGCGCTCGACCGGCGCGAGCCGGTCCAGCATTGCGCCTGACGCATCGATCGCAGCGCGAGCCATCGCGATGCAGTCGGCCCTTTCCGACGGCTCGAACGCCTCCCATGGCTTGTTGTAGTTGGGTCCGACGCAATAGGCGATGCCCCAATGCGCCATGGCGCAGCCGGGATCGTGCTCCAGCGCCTTGCGGAAGCTGGCAATGGCTTCCTCGTGATTGTAGCCATATGTCCAGACGAGCCCGCGATCGAACCAACGCTGTGCTTCCGCAGACGAGGTCGTGACGCTTCGCGAACGGGAGCCAAGATCATAGTAGTCCATTGCGGAAACCCTCTCGTTCCGCCGGTCCCACACTACATCAAAACTTGGCTCATCGGTAGCGCCCGCGACACGTTCATCGCATCGCATCGCATCGCATCGCGTCGGGCGCGCCGGCAACTTTGGAAAGCGAACATCTATCCAGATCACAGCGAAAGTCCGGTTACCGCCCCTTCCTGCGCGAGCGCGAAGGACCACGGACGGCCCACAGCGGCCGTTCAGCGGTTTGGGCATCGCTGCGGGGCAGCTTCCCATATGGACCTTCATGGCGCAGCAGCATGCCCACCGTGGCCGTCTCCGGGAAGAAGAACGCCGAAGTGATCATTAACCCGCCGGCGGTGTCCCAGTCGTATTCGATCAGGCGCGGGACGTTGGCAGCCTCGTCCGGATAGATCTCGGCGGGCACGGCTTCTGCCTCGGCGTCCTCCATGTCGCCGACCACGTCGGCCTGGATATCTGACTTGAACTCCCCGGAGACATTCGCGGCCTTTCGGGACGCCATGCGCTCCTTCAGTTCCGCGCCGAACTCGCTCGGCGCTTCCTCGATCAGCTCCGCAGCCAGCCCACGCGGCATCTGTGCGAGCGCGGAATCGAGTTCTTCGTTACCGAGGTGGAGGAGTTCGCGTAGGGCGTCGTAGGTCGCGCGCGGAGACAGCACCGCGACGAGCGCCGCGCGGTTCTCGGCTGTGATGGCCGAACGCAGGGCACCGAACACATCCTCAGTGTCTATTGGATCTTGCAGCTCTTCATGGTCGACCCCGGCTGTTCGCGGCGCCCCACTGGACGAAGCCGGCCGACGCATCGCCTTCGCGCTACCAGTCTCTTAATGGATACACCCGATGTGCGGGGCGGCAGGGCCGCCCCGACCTTGCGTTTCAGAAGCCGTAGACCAGCGATACGCCCAGCGTATTGTCGGTATT
>NZ_JBTLRM010000066.1:0-3123 GCF_054482755.1 Roseivivax sp. CAU 1761 | reverse complement strand
CAGCCACCACCGCGCGCCCGGCCGCGCCGGCTATCCCGGGGGGGCCCCTTGCGCCGCCGCCGG
The DNA here is from genome assembly GCF_054482755.1 of Roseivivax sp. CAU 1761. Classification (NCBI taxonomy): domain Bacteria; kingdom Pseudomonadati; phylum Pseudomonadota; class Alphaproteobacteria; order Rhodobacterales; family Roseobacteraceae; genus Roseivivax; species Roseivivax sp. CAU 1761. The sequence continues at coordinate 3,060 of NZ_JBTLRM010000066.1, read as the reverse complement.
CGCAACTGCCGCAGGCCGCGGATCCGGCGGCGGCGCGGATCGCCGGCCTCTGGGCCAGCCTCGGCAGCTTCCCGCTCGACGAGGGGCATCTCGACCGCAACCGCATCATCACCGCCAGCCGCCACGACCCGGCGCATGTCGCCTTCGACCTGCTGCGCACCCGCACCCTGCACGCCCTGGCCGAGCGCGGCTGGACGCGGATCGCCGTGACCTCGCCTACCAAGGGCTGCGGCAAGACCTTCACCGCCGCCAATCTCGGCATTTCGCTGGCCCGGCGCGAGGGGCTGCGCGCGGTGGTGCTCGACCTCGACATGCGCCACCCGAACCTGCACCGGGTCTTCGGCGTCCCGGCCCCCGGCCGCATCGGCGACATGCTGCGCGGCGGCCGCGCCCCGGAAGAGCATCTGCGCTGCATCGGCCCCAACGCCATCCATGCCGGGCGCCAGATCGCCTTCGGCTTCAACGAGGCCCGCGAGCCCTACGCCGCGGAGCTTCTGCAGGATCCGCGCAGCCGCGCCGTGCTCGACGACATCCAGACGCGGCTGGCGCCCGACGTGATGCTGTTCGACCTGCCGCCGGCGCTGGTCTCCGACGACGTTCTGGCGCTGCGCCCGGCCTTCGACGCGGTGCTGCTGGTGATCGGCGGCGGGATCACCACCGAGACGCAGATCCGCGAGGTCGAGCACCGGCTGGGCAGCGACGTGCCGCTGCTCGGCATCGTGCTGAACAAGGCCGAGGGCAGCAGCGCGCGCAAATACGCCTACTGAGCGCCGCGCCGCCTCACGAACCCGGATGCCGCAGCAGCAGCCGGTCGAGGATGCCCAGATCCGACACCGCCCCGCCCAGCGTCCGCATCGCCGCGAAGCCCAGCGCCGCCAGCGCCGCGACGCTGCCGAGATAGAGCAGCCGGCGCCGCGCCCGGTCGCCGCGGGTGCGGATCGGCGGCACGGTGATCACCGGCTGCACGCCGAGCCGCCGCTCGAGCTGGGCGGCGTTGCGGATCGCCGGGTTGAGGATCTCCAGGGCCAGGGCCAGCAGCACGCCGGCGATCAGCGACGCCACGCCGCCGGCAAAGGCCACCTTCTTGCGGCTGCGCGAGATCGGCACCTCGGGGACCAGCGCGGTCTCCAGCACCTCGAAGCGCTCCGCTTCCTCGCGGTCCTGCAGGATCTGGCCCATCTCGGCCTCGGCCTTGCGCCGGGTGATCACCGCGTATTGCTCCTGCAGCTGGTCGAGCTCGCGCTCCAGCCCGGACAGCGCGCGCTCCACGCCCGGCGCGCGCCCGAGCAGGGTCTGCAGCTCGCCCAGCCGGGTCTCGATCAGCGCCTTCTGCTCCTCGATCAGGGCGATCTGGCGCGCCAGATCCTCCTCGCGCAGGCGATCCGCCCCGGCCCGCAGGCGCACCACCTCCTGATCGAGCGCCAGGAGGCTCTCGCGGTAGCCGGCGATCTGGTCGCGCAGCACCGTGGCGCCCGCCGGCAGGGTGTCGGCATTGGCCTGCTTGAACTCCGCGACGGCGGTCTCGGCGGCGTCGATCTCGGCGGTGATCCGCGCCACCTCGTCGTCGAAGAACGCGAAGGTGTCGCGGGCCCGGGCCAGACCGCGCTCGCGCGCCTGCCGGATCACCGCGGTCATCAGGTCGTTGGCCACCGCGGCGGCCTTCTCGGCCTCGCCGAGCCGCACCGAGATGCGCAGCCCCGAGGGCGCGACGTCGGTCTGCCAGGGCTGGGCGTTGCCGCGGATCTCCTCCAGCGTCACCGCCTGGCGCAGCGCGTAGACGCGTTCGTTGATCGTCTCCTCGTCCTCGAAGAGCCGGTATTGCTCCATCAGCGCCAGGAGGTTGTCGCGCGCCATCAGGCGCTGCTCGATCAGGCGCACCCGGCGCGATTCCTCGCCCGGCGCCGCCGTCCCGGCCGAGGAGGTCAGCCGCTCGGGGATGCGGGCATCCTCGATCTGCACCACCGCGGTGGCCTGGTAGAGCGTCTTCTGGTTCAGGGCGAGCCACACCGAGGCGGCGGAGCCCAGAAGCGCCACCGCGACGATCAGCCAGGCCCGGCGCCAGAACGCCGCCACCACCTCTTCGAAGCTCTGGAACTGGTTCATCGTGGAAACTCCCGCAAGGCCTGCGCGGCGGTGATGCGCCCCCCGGGGCGCCGGGCGCGGGGGCACAGGCTAATCCGGCCGCGGCCGGATGGCCACGCGGCCCGCACGGGACCCGGGAAACAGCACGTTTCCGGCCCGGCCCGCGCGCTCATCGGCGCACCATGATGCCGGCGCGGGCGCGGCTGCCGCTATAGACCGCCCCCTCGGGCAGCAGCACCAGCGACAGGCAGAGACCGGCGCCCTCCCAGCGCCGCACCGGCAGCAGCGCACCCTCGGCGAAGGGGGGCACGCGGCGGACAAAGCGCAGGCCCCCCGCGGCGCCGTCCCAGACCAGGGTGTGGAACCCGAACAGCGTCCGCGACAGCGCGTATTGCGCCTTGTAGGCCGCCTCCTTCATTGAAAACAGCCGCCGCGCCGCCAGCCCGGGATCGCCGCCCAGCGCCGCCAGTTCCTCGGGCCGGCCGATCTCGCGCGCCAGATCCGGCTCCAGCGGCGCCAGCACCTCGAGGTCGAGGCCGAGCCCGGCGGCGCGGCCGGCGGGCGCCGCCACGGCGAGGCAGGCCTCGGGAATGTGGCTGATGCTGCCGGTGGTGCCGGCGGGCCAGACCGGGGCGCGGTCCTCGGCCATCGGGATCGCCTGCGGCGCCACGCCGATCGCCGCCAGCGCGGCGCGCGCCGCCGCCCGGCCGGCGGCGAACTCGGCCCGCCGTCCGGCCACCGCGCGGATCACCGCCGCCTCCTCGACCGCGTAGAGCGGCCCCGGCGCGGCGCCGGGATCGGCCTGCCCCCAGCCCAGCCCCTCGGGCCAGAGCGGCCCGTCGGGGGCGCCCAGCCGGGCCAGCAGGTCGGGGTTCGGAACCGCGCTCATGCCCGCCGCCTTTCGCGCATCTGGCGCCGCCGCGCCATCCCCGCGCGGCGCGCCGCGGCGCGGTCGGGCAGTTCGGCAACCGGCCCGGT
>NZ_JBTLRM010000065.1:744-3654 GCF_054482755.1 Roseivivax sp. CAU 1761 | reverse complement strand
CCGCGTGGGCCACGCTGCGGCCCGCCGCGCTGCCGGGGTCCGGACCCCCCTCGGGGCGGGTCGGCACGCGCCCGGTGGCGGCCGGGGCGGCGGCGCTGGCGGGCCTGGCGCTCGGCCTCGCCCGGGAGGCGTCGGTCGATCTCGGCTGGCGCGATGCCGGGATCGCCGCGGCGGCGGAGACCGGGCACGCCGCGGGCTGGGTGCCGCTGCGGGTCGCGGCGGAGGGTCGCAAGGCCGATCTCGCGGCGCGGTTCGACGCGGCGCGCGCCGCGCTGGTTGGGCAGGGCGGCTTCGCCATTGACCTGCCGCTGCGCGAGCCCGGGCTTGACCCGCGGGCGCGGCCGGCCCTCGCGCTGTCGGAGGCGGCGGGGCCGGTGCCCGGCGCGCTCCTGACGCTGGAGCTTCGCCCCGAGGGGGCCCGGCTGCACCACGATACCGGCGCCGTGCCGGAGGCCTTCGCCGACCTCCTCGCCGAGCGGCTGGAGGCCCTCGAGGCCGCCCCGGCGGAATGCCCGGTCGCCGCCCTGCCGCGGACCGGCCGGCGCGAACGGGCGCTCCTGACGCACGGCTGGAACGACACCGCGCGCCCGGTGCCGGAGGTCACGATGGCCGCCGCCTTCGAGGCCCAGGTCGATCGCAGCCCCGGGGCGGTGGCGCTGATCGCCGGGGAGACGCGGCTGAGCTACGCCGCGCTCGACGCCCGCGCCAATGCCGCGGCGCATGCGCTGCGCGGGCTCGGCGTGGCGCCCGGCGTGGTGGTGGGCCTGCTGCTGCCGCGCGGGCCGGACCTGATGGTCGTGGCGCTGGCGGTGCTGAAGGCCGGCGGCGCCTACCTGCCGCTCGACCCGGCCTATCCGGCGCCGCGCCTGGCGCATTACCTCGAGGACAGCGGCGCCCCGGTCGTCGTCACCAACGCCGCGCTGCGCCCGGCGCTGGGCCGCCATCCCGCCCGGGTGCTCGACCTCGACGCGCCCGGCGCACTGGAGGGCCAGCCCGAGACCCGGCCGGCGCCGGCGGCGGGGCCGGAGGATCTGGCCTATCTGATCTACACCTCGGGCTCGACCGGGGCGCCCAAGGGGGTGATGGTCGAGCACCGCAACGTCGCCAACTTCTATGCCGGGATGGACGAGCGGGTGCCCGATCCCGGCGGCACCTGGCTCGCCGTGACCTCGTTGAGCTTCGACATCTCGGTGCTGGAGCTGTTCTACGCCACCGCCCGGGGCTTCACCGTGGTCCTGGCTTCGGAGAGCGCGCGGCTGCCCGGCGGCGGGCCGGCGCCGGCTCCGGCCCCGGACTCCGGGAGCGCGTCCCCGCTGCCCGACCTGTCGCTCTTCTACTGGGGCCGGGACGAGGGCGCGGGGCGCGAGAAATACCGCCTGCTGCTCGAGGGCGCGCGCTTTGCCGACCGCAACGGCTTTGCCGCGATCTGGACCCCGGAGCGGCATTTCCACGAATTCGGCGGCGGCTATCCCAACCCCTCGGTGACCGGGGCGGCGGTGGCCGCGGTGACCGAGCGGCTGGCGGTGCGCGCCGGATCCTGCGTCGCGCCGTTGCACCACCCGGCGCGCATCGCCGAGGAATGGGCGGTGATCGACAACCTCACCGGCGGCCGTGCCGGGCTGGCGCTGGCGGCGGGCTGGCAGCCGGAGGATTTCGTGCTGCGCCCCGAAAACGCGCCGCCGGCCAATGCCCGCGCGCTGCAGGAGGCGGTGGAGACGCTGCGCCGGCTCTGGCGCGGCGAGCCGGTGGCCTTCCCGGGCCCCGACGGGCGGCCCTGCGAGGTGCGGACCCAGCCGCGCCCGGTCTCGCCCGACCTGCCGCTCTGGATCACCACCGCCGGCAATCCTGAGACCTGGCGCCAGGCCGGCCGCATGGGCGCCAACGTGCTGACCCATCTCCTGGGCCAGAGCGGGGCCGAGCTGGGCGAAAAGATCGCGCTTTACCGCGCGGCGCTCACCGAGGCCGGGCACGACGCGGAGGCCTTCACCGTGACGCTGATGCTGCACACCTATCTGGCCGAGAGCCGCGAGGCGGCGCGTGCGGCGGCGCGCGGGCCGATGAAGGCCTATCTGCGCTCTGCCGCCGGGCTCATCCGCTCCTATGCCTGGGCCTTCCCGGCCTTCAAGCGCCCGGCAGGGGTGGCCGAGCCCGCGCAGCTCGACCTCGGGGCCTTGTCGGAGGCCGAGATGGACGCGGTGCTCGACTTCGCCTTCGAGCGCTATTTCAGCGAATCCGGCCTCTTCGGCACCGTCGCGGATGCCCGCGCGCAGGCCGAGACCCTGCACCGCCTGGGCGTCGGCGAGATCGCCTGCCTGATCGATTTCGGCATCCCGACCGACGCCGTGCTGGACGGGCTGCGCCCCTTGGCAGAGCTGACCCGCGGCCCGGCGCCGGAGGCGTCCGACCTGTCGGTGGCGGAGCTGATCCGCCGCCACCGGGTCACCCATCTGCAATGCACGCCGTCGATGGCGCGGATGCTGCTGCTCGACGAGGAGGCGCGCGGCGCGCTGAGCGGCCTGCGCCACCTGATGCTGGGCGGCGAGGCGCTGCCGCGGCCGCTGGTGGCGGAGCTTGCCACGCTCACCGGCGCGGAGCTGCACAACATGTACGGCCCCACCGAGACGACGATCTGGTCGGCCACCGGCCCGGCGCATCCGCCGGCCGAGGGCGCGGCCGGTGCCGGCCCCGCGCCGATCGGCCGGCCGATCGCCAACACCGCGCTCTACGTGCTCGACGAGGGCGGCGCCCCGGCGCCGGTCGGGGTGGCGGGCGAGCTCTTCATCGGCGGCGCCGGGGTGGCCCGGGGCTACTGGAACCGCCCCGACCTGACCGCCGAGCGCTTCCTTGCCGATCCGTTCCGCGGCGGGCGGATGTACCGCAGCGGCGACCTGGGGGGGGGGAGTGACGATG
>NZ_JBTLRM010000065.1:0-734 GCF_054482755.1 Roseivivax sp. CAU 1761 | reverse complement strand
CGCGGCGCCGCGCCGATGGCGGGCTCGACTTCCTCGGCCGCGCCGACGGTCAGGTCAAGCTGCGCGGCCACCGCATCGAGCTGGGCGAGATCGAGGCGGTGCTGGAGCGCCTGCCCGGAGTGACCCGCGCCGCGGTGCTGCTGCGCGAGGACCGGCCCGGGGATCCGCGGCTGGTGGCCTATGTCAGCGGCGGCGACCTGCCCGAGGCCGAGCGCCGGGCCGAGCTGGCGGCGCGGCTGCCCGCGATCATGGTGCCGCAGCGCATCCTGCGGCTCGAGGAGATGCCGCTGACCCCGAACGGCAAGCTCGACCGCCGGGCGCTGCCCGCGCCGGCCGAAGAGGTGGCGGCGGGGGTTGAGGCCGGAGCGGCCGCCGATCCCGCGCCGCTCCCGGCGCGGCCGGGCACGGGCGGCGCCGCGGATGCGGCCGCCCTGCGCGAGGTCGCGTCCCGGATCGGGGCGATCTGGGCCCGGATCCTCGGCATTCCGGTGCCGGGCGCGCGGGACAATTTCTTCGATCTGGGCGGCCATTCCCTGCTCGCCATCGAGGCGCATCGCGCCATCCGCAGCGAGCTTGCCGTGCCGGATCTGGCCATCGCCGACATCTTCGGCGCGCCGGTGCTGGAGCGGCTCGCCGCGCGGGTCGCGGGCTTGCGCGCGGACGGCGCGGCGCCCGCCGCGGAGGCGGCGACCGGGCCGGGTGCCGAACCGCCCGACCGCGCCGCGGCGCGCCGC
>NZ_JBTLRM010000064.1:0-3850 GCF_054482755.1 Roseivivax sp. CAU 1761 | reverse complement strand
GCGCCCGCCGCGGGCTGCGCCGAGGCCAAGCCGCGCGCCGCGGCGGAGCCCGAACCGGCGGCCGCCGCTGCCACGCCCGAGCCCGCCGCCGAGGCGCGGCCCGCCGCGCCGTCGCCGCGGGCGCGCATCGTGCCGGCCGGCCAGCCGCTGCCGCCGCAGCCCTCGGCCAACGAGATCAGCCCCGAGGCGCTCGCCAAGGTCTCCGAGATCGAGAAGAAGGCCAAGAAGCTCAGCCTGATGGAGCTGACCGAGCGGACCTGCAAATGGCCCGTCGGCGACCCCGCGACCGAGGAGTTCTGGTTCTGCGGCCTGCCGGTGCAGCAGGGCAAGCCCTATTGCGAGGCGCATGTCGGCGTGGCCTTCCAGCCGATGAGCTCGCGCCGCGACCGCCGGCGGTGAGCGGCCCGGTGGCCCCGGACGCCGCCCCGCCTGCGGCGCGCGCCGGCCGTGACGGGGCCGCCGCGGCGCCGCAGGCCGGCACGCGCATCCGGTCCCGGGCGCCGGCGCCGGGCCCCCGGGCGGGGCAGGGCGCGCGATGAGCCGCCGCGCCTTCCTCGTGGTGATGGATTCGGTGGGGATCGGCGGCGCGCCGGACGCCGCTTCCTACTTCAATGACGGCCGGCCCGATACCGGCGCCGACACGGTGGGCCATATCGCGCGGGCCTGCGCCGAGGGCCGCGCCGAGGATGGCCGCACCGGGCCGCTCCGGATGCCGGTGCTCGACGCGCTGGGCCTCGGCCGGGCGGCGGAACTGGCCAGCGGGACCTGCCCGCCGGGTCTCGGCACCCGGCCCCAGGGCGGCTGGGGCGCGGCCACCGAAAGCTCGCGCGGCAAGGACACGCCGTCGGGGCACTGGGAGCTCGCCGGCCTGCCGGTGCCCTTCGACTGGCACTATTTCCCCAAGGCCGACCCGGCCTTTCCCGAGGACATCACCCGCGCCGTCTGCCGCCTCGCCGGCACCGAGGACATCCTCGGCAATTGCCACGGTTCGGGCACGGTGATGCTCGACCGGTTCGGCGCCGCCCATCTCGAGACCGGCTGGCCGATCTGCTACACCTCCGCCGACAGCGTCTTCCAGATCGCCGCCCACGAGGAGGCGTTCGGGCTCGACCGGCTGCTGCGGCTCTGCGCCGATCTGGCGCCGATGCTGCACGAACGGCGCGTGGGGCGGGTGATCGCGCGGCCCTTCCTGGGGTCCCCGGGCGATTTCCGCCGCACCGGCAACCGCCGCGACTACGCCATCGCGCCGCCGCGCCCGGTGCTCACCGACTGGGTGCAGCGGGCCGGCGGCCGGGTCACCGGGGTCGGCAAGATCGGCGACATCTTCTCGATGCAGGGCATCGATGCGCAGCACAAGGGCAGCGACGCGGAGCTGATGGCGCATCTCGGCGCGCTGGTGGAGACCGCGCCCGCGGGCGGGCTGGTCTTCGCCAATTTCGTCGAGTTCGACTCGCTCTGGGGGCATCGCCGCGACGTCTCGGGCTATGCCCGGGCGCTGGAATGGTTCGACCGCGAGATCGGCGCGCAGGTGCTGCCGCGGCTGCGGCCGGGCGATCTGCTGGTGCTGACCGCCGATCACGGCAACGACCCGACCTGGCACGGCACCGATCATACCCGCGAACGCGTGCCGGTCTTGACCGCGGGCCAGGGCGCGGCCGCCTACGGCCATCTGGCCTTTGCCGACGTGGCGGCCTCGGTGGCGGCGCATCTCGGCGTGCCGGCCGAAGGCCCCGGACGGAGCTTCCTGTGAGAGACGAGAACGAGCCCCTCGACGAGGACGCGATCGAGGCGATCGCGGCGCTGCCGAAGCTGGAGCTGCACCTGCACCACGAGGGCGCCGCGCCGCCCGAGTTCATCCGCCGCCTGGCGGCCGAGAAGCATGTCGATCTGAGCCGCATCTTCCGGCGCGACGGCAGCTACGCCTTCGAGGGCTTCGCGCATTTCCTGCAGGTCTACGAGGCGGCGACCGGCGTGCTGCAGAGCCCGGAGGATTTCGCCCGGTTGACCCGCGCGCTGCTCGAGGAAAGCGCGGCGCGCGGCGTGATCTACAGCGAAAGCTTCCTGTCGCCGGAATTCTGCGGCGGCGGTGACGTGGCGGCCTGGCGCGACTATCTGGCAGCGATCCGCGAGGCCGCGGACGCTGCCGAGCGCGATTTCGGCATCGTGCTGCGCGGCGTGGTGACCTGCATCCGCCATTTCGGCCCCGACCGCGCCAAGCGCTCGGCGCTCTGCGCTGCCGAGACCGCCGGCGACTGGATCGTGGGCTTCGGCATGGGCGGCAACGAGAATGCCGGCCGGCAAAAGGATTTCGCCTGGTCCTTCGACGCCGCGCGCGAGGCCGGGCTGGCGCTGACCACCCATGCCGGCGAATGGCGCGGGCCCGCCGAGGTGGCCGAGGCACTCGACGTGCTGCGGGTCAGCCGGGTGGGCCACGGCGTGCGCGCCGCCGAGGATCCGGCGCTGCTGGAGCGGCTGGCCGAGGAGGGCGTGACGCTCGAGGTCTGCCCGGGCTCCAACGTGGCGCTGGGCGTGGTGCCGGATCTCGCCCGGCACCCGATCGCCCGGCTGCGCGCGGCCGGGGTCAAGGTCACCGTCTCGACCGACGATCCGCCCTTCTTCCACACCGACATGGCGGCGGAGTACCGCGGCCTCGCGCGGACCTTCGGCTGGGACGCGTCGGTCTTCCGCGACCTCAACCGCACCGCGCTCGACGCCGCGTTCTGCGACGCCGCCACCAAAGATGCCCTGAAGAAACGACTGGACGACGCCCCATGACCGAGCACCTGACCGTAGTCGATCATCCCCTGATCCAGCACAAGCTGACGATCATGCGCAAGAAGGACACGTCCACGGCGTCGTTCCGGCGGCTCCTGCGCGAGATCAGCCAGCTCCTGGCCTACGAGATCACCCGCGAGCTGCCGATGACCACCGAGACCATCGACACCCCGCTCTGCGAGATGCAGGCGCCGGTGGTCGAGGGCAAGAAGCTGGCGCTGATCTCGATCCTGCGGGCCGGCAACGGGCTGCTCGACGGCGTGCTCGAGCTGGTGCCGGCGGCGCGGGTCGGCTTCGTCGGGCTCTACCGCGACGAGGAAACGCTGCAGCCGGTGCAGTACTACTTCAAGGTGCCCGAAGGGCTGGGCGACCGGCTGGTGATCGCCGTCGACCCGATGCTGGCCACCGGCAATTCCTCGGTCGCGGCGATCGACCTGCTGAAGAAGGCCGGCGCCACCAACATCCGCTTCCTGTGCCTGCTGGCCTCGCCCGAGGGCGTGGCGCGGATGCGCGAGGCCCATCCCGACGTGCCGGTGGTGACCGCCGCGCTGGATAGCCATCTCGACGAGCGGGGCTATATCGTGCCGGGCCTCGGCGATGCCGGGGACCGGATGTTCGGCACCAAATGAAGCGGGAGCGCGCTTTACTCACGCAAGGGGTCGTTGCATCCTGACCGCGACATCAGGCCGGGGACGGACATGAAAGCGACGATCCTACTGACCGCGACGCTGCTCTGCCTCGGAGCCGCGCCCGCGATGGCGCAGCCAGCGGGAACGGACATCCCGGCGGAGCTCCCGCCCGAGGATTACGAGGGGCGGCAATATGTCGACAGCCGCGGCTGCGTATACGTGCGCGCCGGGATCGACGGCGCCGTGACCTGGGTGCCGCGGATGACGCGGTCGCGCCAGCATCTCTGCGGCGCGCCACCCACCGACCTGGCCGAGAGCGCACCGGAGAGCGGCCCCGGCGACGCCGCGCGGGCCGAGGGCGTGGAGCGCATCGCGCCCGAGACCGTGCCGCGCGCCGTCGCCCGGCCCGAGCGTCCGTCCGGGCCGCCGCCGGTGGCCGCGGCCGC
>NZ_JBTLRM010000063.1:0-4012 GCF_054482755.1 Roseivivax sp. CAU 1761 | reverse complement strand
ACGCCGGTGATCACCTCAATGCGGGTGGGTCTGTCGTTGGGCATAAGCATGTCCCCAAGCACAGGCTTGAGCCTTCCATGGTCATGCCAGGCTGTCCGGTCGAAATGGGGGGCAGTTCACGATTTTATCGTCGTGTCCACGGGACCGGCAGCAGGCCAAGATTTCGGCCAACGCTAACATCGATTAGCCCTTCCACCAGGGTTTAGTCGTAAGGTTCTTCTGTCAGTCGGTAGGGGGCAGGGCTCTCGACTGACGTCTGGCGCAGGCCTCGCCTGCCAGCAGTTCGGGAGAGTTCCGAGATGACCCTGCGATCTTCCAAGTCGATGGTGACGGACAGGCTTTTGGACATGGACCCGCGGCATGCCATTCTCGTGTGCATGCGGGCCGATCCACTCGCCGGCGTTTGCTCATCGCCGGGTCAATCAACAACGGAGAGGTGCAGCCATGTCCCAGAGACAGCAGCGAAGCAAAAAAGAAACGAAGAAACCAAAACTGAAGAAGACCCCGCCGGTCGCACCGTCAAGTGTCGTACGGATCTTCCGCGATGTGGCGTCGCCGAAACTTTAGAAAAAGCATTGAGCCGGTTTCTTGCCGTCACGGAGCGTATCCCGCTCCGATCAATGCCACGCAACGCGCGGTTCTGGGCGCAACCGCAGCACCCACACCGCAAGCAGCTTCGACACCGAAGCAGGAGACCATTATGAACGTTAACCAGTCCCGCAAAAGCATGGGCATCATCGCTGCCGTTCTCATCGGCATAGTCATAATCGCAGCCTACCTCTTCGGGTGGTATGGCGGCGATCCCACGGTGGCGATTCCGGCTGACTGAGGGAGCGCGACGCCGTTCAGATGAACGGGTCGGGGGCCCGCAGAAGCGGACCCCCAACGGCGCGGCTTCGGGACCGGACCACCAAAAACTATCGCAACGTGTTTCGTGCCTCGCAGGGCGAACAACTCATCGGGCAGCTGCTCGACAACTTCCACACAGTCAACGAGAGTATCCGGCAACTCGAACAGGCGCTTCTGCCTCGCTGGCTCGTTGGCCCGTGCCGCCCCAGGCTCGAGCGGGATCTCGAGGCGCGCCTGACGCTGAAGGGGCGGGCCGAGCGCGGCTACTGAACCGCGCCGGGTCTGCCGGAGGCTCCAACTCTTAAGTAGACTGGAGCCATCATGAGCAAGACAACGAACAAGTTCTCCCCGGAGGTCCGCGAGCGTGCAGTGCGAATGGTCCTCGACAATCCGGGCCAGACCCGGCGCGGTTTATGCCGTTCTCCTCCTCGAGCTGTTTCAACCGTCGGATCTCGGCCACGCCATTCCGGCGTAGTTTTTCTACCAGCGGTAGAACGTGGCTTCCGCAACTCCCATCTTGCGACAGACCTCGCCGACCGTCGTGCCAGCCTCACTGCAAACGCGATCTGCTCCTCCGTAAACCGTCCTTGGGCATCGGAGCACTCCTCTGCTGCCAGTGACCATGCCCGCAAATTCGTGCTTAGCTTGGACCGTTTGCCGGGTCAGGTCAGCGGCTACAAGGTTGCGCTCGACCTCCGAAGCCGGCTTCCGTCGGCCGCGGTACGTTTCAATGACATACAGCGAGCAACAGCTACCGGTGGACCAATGTCGCATTGTGGTACATCGCCCCTTGTATGTCGATCTCAGAAGGCGCATGTCTTTCGGGTCATTGTTGTTCGCTTCGAACCGCTGCTTCCGTTCATCCGGCTTTCAGTTGATCGATTCAGTTTGACTTTGCCGGGTTGCCACATCCTGTGGGCAGCACATGAACAGGAGACCACGGATATGGCCCATGGCACCTTGAAGTTTTTCAATACCCAAAAGGGCTTCGGCTTCATCGAAACGGATACGGGCGGCAAGGACGTTTTCGTCCACATCTCGGCGGTCGAACGTGCCGGTCTCACCAGCCTTTCGGACGCCCAGAAAGTGACGTTCGATGTGGAAACCGGTCGCGATGGCCGCGAAAGCGCGACCAATCTCGTGCTCGTCTAACCCCGTCGCGCGGGCGCTTCACACGAAGCGCCCGGTCACCGTGAGCGATCTCTCGATGCCTAACAACCGAACAGTTCGCGAAACTGGTCGCGGGTTCTGAGTTGGTATCGAGGGACCTACCCCATACCCAGCATACTGGAATTGTTCGTTACGCTGGCGCCCTTTGTTGGTATGTGAGGCGTGGCTTGATGGCTCTCCTTCAGCGCAGAGCTATACACGCTGCTTGCGTTGGTCAATTCGGCCTTCCTCGTGCGCCTGTTCATGATCCTGAAGATTTGTGGCCAGGGATCGTTCTTCCGCAGTAAGCGACTGGGCAACCGGTTAGGCCGCGCAATCGGAGTGGTTGCGTTGACGCCCGATGCCAACTGGCGCGAGACCCACGCTGTCCACCACACCGCTGCCCGAAAACTCGACGGAGGCGGGGTCGGTGATGCCGTTCCTGAGGGTCGCCGAGTATCGCGCGAAGGGACCTTTTGCCTGCAGACTCTATCGCCTCGTCTACCAACCGCAGTTCATGTTCGGTATCGAGCCCGTTTGCCGCTTCTCCTGCAGAACCGGCTGCAAGTCGGTCTCATGGGGTCGAGATGAAGATACTGGCCCAGCGCGATAGGGACGAATGCTGGAATCTCTTCTCCGCGCCGCGAGCACAGGAATGCGGTTCTCCTACGTCCAGCACCAGTTCGAGCATGCCAGCTGGAACATCGAAACGAACTAGAAATTTCATGACGCGGCGCTGAAGGACAGTTCGCACTACGATCTTCCGCCGGTTCTTCTCTGGTTGACTAACAATTACTGGCGACCCCCACGGCCCCATCTGCCAAATTGGATCCAGGTCCATTCGCCTTCTCGAAGTGCTTCGTGACGATGAGGCGCTTGAAAATTCGAACCGGAACCCTTGCGGGATAAATTAGGCGTCACGCGCCTTTTTCTATGAGACGAATCCAAGGGGGCGGCTAGCGTCCTTCGCAGACGCGCAGTGGCTGCGGACCTGACCAGGGATCGGACCCATTTGCCTATCATCATCTTTCGGAGGCCAACACGATGACGCGTTTCAAGACGAAAGTTCGAAGTGATTCAGATCGTAACCTGTTCAGAGAACAAAAGGAAAAGGACTCCGAACGCTTGATTGGTACCCCTGTCCCGGTGCAGCTAGGGGAACACGGCCGGTATCAGATCAAATCCGGGCGCCTCTCTGGGGAATACGTCGCCAGAGCCTTTCCCAAGCGGGCGACGAACGCGCGCGGGCTAATTGCCGAGGCGAAGGGAGCTACGGAGGAAGCCGCGATCGCAGCTCTCCATGACGTGATCGACGCGAGGGAAATCCGAAGAATCGAAGATCGCCGGATCGATCCCCAGACCGGATTGTCGGTCCCGAGCGCCGAGGAATACGCCGAAGCGCTGGACCAAGTTACTCTTTCGCGTCCACAGCGTGCGATGTTGACGGCGCTAGCCCTTGCCGAGGATGAGGGCCTGTCGGAAATGCGTCTGGCGAACGCGGCAGGTTACAAGTCTAAGGCATCCGCAAATCGCGCCCTTGCATCCGCGGCTCTGCTCATCGGCAGCTACCTTTCGTTCGACACAAGTTCGAACGGAGGCACCCACACGGCAGAAGAAACGGTGTTGCTGGGATATCGAGGCGAGAAACGAAGCGACGACGATCCGGGAAACTGGATACTTCGTGTCGAAGTGCGCCACGCCGTTCGATTGACGTTATGACCGAAGCAGCGGGAGTTGTTTAGGACACTCCGTGTAAGCCGGTCCCGAAACCGACTACTGGGCCGCATTCGGTGATCGGAAACTCGTTCGCACGCTCGCCGCTCGGGCCGGCGCTGTCTAGGACAATTCAGCGATGGAGAGTTTTTCACATCGCTGAAGACCGAGTGCACAGCTGCTGTGACCCCCATTCTTCATCCACCCGAAGCCGGAGCCCGGCGGTCAGATTGGCGCGGGTGCGCCGGTGGTGCAATGGGCGATCCGCGCAGCGTTTTCGGCGCGCGGAGCGGATCGCCCA
>NZ_JBTLRM010000062.1:0-4876 GCF_054482755.1 Roseivivax sp. CAU 1761 | reverse complement strand
CGTGGCGCCCGCGGCGGAGCGGCGCGGGCGGGCCTTGCGCGCCCCGGGGCCGCCGCGTAAACCGGCGCCGATTCTGCGCCGGGACCCGTCATCATGCCCATTCTCGTTATGAAATTCGGCGGCACCTCGGTCGCCACGCCCGACCGCATCCGCCGCGCCGCCAAGCGCGTCGGCGTCGAGGTCGCCAAGGGCTACGACGTCATCGTCATCGTCTCGGCGATGGCCGGCAAGACCAACGAGCTGGTGGGCTGGGTCAACGAGATCTCGCCGTTCTACGACGCCCGCGAATACGACGCCGTGGTGTCCTCGGGGGAGAACGTCACCGCCGGGCTGATGGCGCTGACCCTGCAGGAGATGGACGTGCCGGCGCGCTCCTGGCAGGGCTGGCAGGTGCCGCTGCTGACCACCTCGGCGCATGGCGCGGCGCGCATCGAGGACATCCCGCCCGAGAACATCCGCCAGAAATTCGCCGAGGGCATGCGCGTCGCCGTGGTGGCGGGCTTCCAGGGGCTCTCGCCCGAGGGCCGCATCACCACGCTGGGGCGCGGCGGCTCGGACACCACCGCGGTGGCCTTCGCCGCCGCCTTCGAGGCCGAGCGCTGCGACATCTACACCGATGTCGACGGGGTCTACACCACCGATCCCCGGGTCTGCCAGAAGGCCCGCAAGCTCGACCGCATCGCTTTCGAGGAGATGCTGGAACTGGCCTCGCTGGGGGCCAAGGTGCTGCAGACGCGCTCGGTCGAGCTGGCGATGCGCTACAATGTGAAGCTGCGCGTGCTGTCGAGCTTCGAGGAACAGTCGGACGAGGCCGGCACGCTCGTCTGCGGAGAGGATCAGATCATGGAATCCAAGGTCGTATCGGGCGTCGCCTTCTCCCGCGAGGAGGCCAAGGTCACCATCGTCACCATCGAGGACCGGCCCGGCATCGCCGCGGCGATCTTCGGCACCCTGGCCGAGGCCGGGGTCAATGTCGACATGATCGTGCAGAACGTCTCGGAGAAGAACTACCAGGGCCATGCCGAGGGCGTCACCGACATGACCTTCTCCTGCCCGACCGATCAGCTCAAGCGCGCCCAGGCGGCGCTCGAGGCGGCGCGCGAGGCCGGCACGCTGGTCTATGACCGGCTCGAGGCCGAGACCGAGGTCGCCAAGGTGTCGGTGGTGGGCATCGGCATGCGCTCCCATGCCGGGGTCGCCGCCAAGATGTTCGAGACGCTTGCCCAGGAAGGCATCAACATCAAGGTCATTGCAACTTCCGAGATCAAGATTTCCGTGTTGATCGACCGGAAATACATGGAACTCGCCGTGCAGGCCCTCCATGATGCCTTCGAATTGGAGTCGGCAGGCTGACGTCGCGACCCAGGGGCAGCGAAGGGCGAGATGGCAGCTGAGGTCAGGGAATCGGAGAGTCGCAAGCTTCTCGGGCGGCTCAGGGACACCATGGCCGAAGAGGCTGCGGGCCAGGCCCGGCTCGACAAGATCACCCACCTGACCGCGGATTCCATGGGCACCGAAGTGTGCTCGATCTACCTGTTCCGCGATGCCGAGACGCTGGAGCTCTGCGCCACCGAGGGCCTGAAGGCCGCTGCCGTGCACCAGACCCGGATGCGCCTCGGCGAGGGGCTGGTGGGCCGGGTGGCGCGCGCCGGCGAGGTGGTCAACACCGCCGACGCGCCCGCCGCCCCGGGCTTCCGCTACATGCCCGAGACCGGCGAGGAGATCTATTCGAGCTTCCTCGGCGTGCCGATCCAGCGCCTGGGCGAGAAGCTCGGCGTGCTGGTGGTGCAGTCCCGCGAGGCCCGCAAGTTCACCGACGACGAGGTCTACGCGCTCGAGGTGGTGGCGATGGTGCTGGCCGAGATGACCGAGCTCGGCGCCTTCATCGGCGAGGGCGCGGCGCTCAAGGCGCGCCACACCGACCCGGCGATGTTCCGCGGCACTGCCGGGCAGGAGGGCGCCGCCGAGGGCCATGTCTGGCTGCACGAGCCGCGCGTCGTGGTCACCAACCTCGTCACCGACGATCCCGAAAAGGAACTGGCGCGCCTGCAGGAGGCGGTGGACAGCCTGCGGGTCAGCGTCGACGACCTCTTGGCCTCGGCCTCCGATCCCGAACAGGTGCAGGTCCTCGAGGCCTACCGCATGTTCGCCAATTCCAAGGGCTGGCTGCGCCGCATGGCGCAGGACATCGACCGCGGCCTGTCGGCCGAGGCGGCGGTCGAGAAGGAGCAGTCGGTGGCCCGCGCCCGGCTCAGCCAGGCCACCGACGCCTATCTGCGCGAGCGGCTGCAGGATCTCGACGACCTGTCGAACCGGCTGCTGCGTCTGCTCACCGGCCAGGGCGCCCAGACCGGCGCCGAACTGCCGCCCGATCCGGTGCTGGTGGCGCGCAATATCGGCCCCGGCGAATTGCTGGAATACGGCCGGGCGCTGAAGGGCGTGGTGCTCGAGGAGGGCTCGGTCGGCAGCCACGCGGCGATCGTGGCGCGGGCGCTGGCGATCCCGCTGGTGATCCATGCCGGGCGCATCACCACGGAGGCGCTGAACGGCGATCATGTGCTGATCGACGGCGACAACGGCATCGTCCACCTGCGGCCCGACGAGACCGTGGTCACCGCCTTCCGCGACAAGATGGCGATGCAGGCCGAGGCGCAGGAACGCTATGCCTCGATCCGTCACCGCGACTGCGTCACCCCCTGCGGCGCGCGCATCGCGCTGAACATGAATGCCGGGCTGATGGCCGACCTTCCGAGCCTCGCCGGCTCCGGCGCCGAAGGCGTCGGCCTGTTCCGCACCGAGTTGCAATTCCTGATCCGCAGCCAGATGCCCAAGCGCACCGAGCTGGCGGCGCTCTATGCCCGCGTGCTCGACGCCGCGCAGGGCAAGCGGGTGGTGTTCCGCACCCTCGACATCGGCTCCGACAAGGTGCTGCCCTACATGAAGCCCAACGACGAGCCCAACCCGGCGCTCGGCTGGCGGGCCATCCGCGTCGGGCTCGACCGCCCCGGCGTGCTGCGGATGCAGCTGCAGGCGCTGCTGCGCGCCGCCCGCGGCCGGCCGCTGTCGCTGATGTTCCCCTTCGTCGCCCAGCGCGAGGAATTCCGCGCCGCCCGCGCCGAAATGGACAAGGTGATCGCCCGCGAGCAGCGGCTCGGCCATGTGTTGCCGGAAAAGCTCGAGATCGGCGCCATGCTGGAGACGCCGAGCCTCGCCTACGCGCCGCGCTGCTTCTTCGAGGAGGTCGATTTCCTCTCCATCGGCGGCAACGATCTCAAGCAGTTCTTCTTTGCCGCCGACCGCGAGAACGAACGCGTGCGGCGGCGCTACGACACGCTCGACACCTCGTTCCTGATGTTTCTCTGCCGCATCGTCGACCGCTGCGCCGAATCCGGCACCCAGCTGTCGTTCTGCGGCGAGGATGCCGGCCGGCCGATCGAGGCGCTCTGCCTCGCCGCCATCGGCCTGCGCTCGCTGTCGATGCGGGCGCCGTCGATCGGGCCGGTCAAGCACCTGCTGCTGCGGACCCGGCTCGACGAGGTGCGCGCGGTGATCGACGCCGCCTGCGCCCGCGGCGACCGCAGCGCCCGGCCGGCGGTGATGGATTACCTGCGAGACCAATCCTGAACCGCCCTGCCCCGCATCCGACGGCGCGTTGCCCCCTGTTGCGGCCCCTGCTAACGTCCGCCCGCACGAGAGGCAGAGCAGCCCCCGGATGACCGCGCTCAACGAATACCAACGGCTCGAGGCGACCGGCCTCTGGCGCCCGGAGCCGGGTGTCCAGCGCCGCGAGGTCGTGGTCTCGCTGGGCGACGCGACGCTGACGATCAAGGATTTCAGCGACCGGGTGCTGGCGCATTGGTCGCTGGCGGCGCTGGAGCGGCGCGGGCCGCGGGCCCAGGACCCGGCGATCTACTCGCCCGACGGCGATCCCGGCGAGACGCTGGAACTGGCGGCCAGCGAGAAGGAGATGATCGCCGCGCTGGACCGCATCCTGCGGGCGCTCGACCAGTCGCGGCCGCGCCCCGGCAAGCTGCGCCACGTGCTGACCGCCCTGGCCGGGGCGGCGGTGCTGGGCCTGCTGGTCTTCTGGCTGCCGGGCGCGCTGCTCGACTATTCCACCCGGGTGGTGCCGCCGGCCAAGCGCACCGAGATCGGCAGCGCGCTGCTCGACCGGATCACCCGCGTCTCGGGCCAGCCCTGCAGCGCCGAGGAGGCGCGCGAGCCGCTGCGCCGCCTGGCCGCGCGGCTTCTGGGCGACCGCCGCCGCGACGCGCTGGTGGTGCTGCCCGAGGGGCTGCGCGACACCGCGCACCTGCCCGGCGGGCGCATCCTGATCAACCGCTCGCTGATCGAGCTGGCCGAGGATCCGGACGTGCCGGCGGGCTACATCCTGGCCGAGGCGGTGCGCGCCGCCAGCCGCGACCCGCTCGAGGAGCTGCTCAACCATGTCGGGCTGGTGGCGAGCCTGAAGCTGCTCACCACCGGGGCGCTGCCCGACGCGGCGCTCGACCGTTACGCCGAGCATCTGGTGGCCGAGCGCGAGACCCCGCCGGTGGCGCCGGACGTGCTGCTCGCGGCCTTCGCCAAGGCGGAGCTGCGCTCCAGCCCCTATGCCTATGCCCGCGACATCAGCGGCGAGCGCACGCTGCGGCTGATCGAGGCCGATCCGCGCGCCGGCGAGGGCAGCCGCCCGGTGCTGTCCGATGCCGATTGGGTGCGGCTGCAGGCGATCTGCGGCGGCTGACCGGCGCGCGTTCCTGCGGGAGAAACGGACGGCCCGGCGGCGTCTTGCAGGCCCGAATGCTCCGGAGGCCGCGCCCGGGCGCGGCGCGCCAACGCCCGCCCCACACCGCCATCCGGACACCGCACCCGACCC
>NZ_JBTLRM010000061.1:0-5618 GCF_054482755.1 Roseivivax sp. CAU 1761 | reverse complement strand
ACCTGGCTCAACGACTACAACACCGTCCATCCACATTCCGCGCTGGCAATGCGCTCGCCCGTCGAGTTCAGATCAGCGCTCAACTCCAGCCAGGCTGTCCGGTGAAATGGGGGGCACTCCACACCCTGATGGAACGTGGCGGACGCCGAAGCGAAGTCTTGCCTCAAGTCGCTACACGCTGCCGCGCCGGTTCGATGTTCTGATTGATGTGGAAGACATTGCAGGGGTCATACTTGGCCTTGACCGACGCCAACCGCGCATAGTTCGCCCCGTAGTTGGCCGCAGACCGGAAGCCGTCATCCTCGGACATGAAGTTGACGTATCCGCCTTCGCCTCCGGAGAACGGGT
This sequence comes from Roseivivax sp. CAU 1761, assembly GCF_054482755.1. Classification (NCBI taxonomy): domain Bacteria; kingdom Pseudomonadati; phylum Pseudomonadota; class Alphaproteobacteria; order Rhodobacterales; family Roseobacteraceae; genus Roseivivax; species Roseivivax sp. CAU 1761. The sequence goes on along the minus strand of NZ_JBTLRM010000061.1, from coordinate 5,270 downwards.
GGATGGCGTCGTAGTAATTCCTGACCCATTCGATGTTGGCTTTGTTGTCGGCTGGGTCGCTCCAGATGCCGGCGATCACCGGCGAGAAGGTCTTGTCGCGGTGACCGAAGGCGGTCTCGTCGGCGCCGACCCGCTGCGCGGCACCATTGATCGGGTGCAGGTGCATCGACGAGCTGACCGTCGGCGTGTGCCGTCCGTGCGCGATGTGCGCGGCGATCGCCTCGTCCGTGAGCTCGGTGATGTAGTCGGCCTTCCAGTAGTGCTGCATGCCCTTCGGAACGGCGTCGTCAAAGAGGCTGTTGAGGGCTGGAAACGGCATCGCCGTGCAGTGCTCGGCCTTGACCTCGGCGACGTCCCGGAGCGGTTTCAGGACCCGCTCGGTGTCCTTGCGCGGTCCGGTCCAGCACGGGACGAGCACGCAGAACAGGTCGCCGACCCGGTCTTCGGGAATGAAGGGCAAGGGCGGTGCGATCTGCCAGCCGAAGAAGCATCCCAGCGCCTCGGGGGCGATCTCGATGTAGTCGCGATAGCCCTGCAGGACCGCCGCGGCATCGTCGAACTCGTAGAACAGCGGCCCGCCGACCACGTCGCCGACCTCGTGCAGCCGGAACTCGAAGCTGGTGACCACGCCGAAGTTGCCGCCGCCGCCGCGCAGGGCCCAGAACAGGTCCTCGTTTTGGGAGTGACTCGCGGTAACCTGCCGGCCGTCGGCCAGAACGACATCGGCCGCCAGCAGGTTGTCGATGGTGAACCCGGCGCGGCGCGTCAGGTATCCGAGCCCGCCCCCGAGCGTCAGCCCGGCGACGCCGGTGGTCGAGATGATGCCGCCCGGAAGCGCGAGGCCGAACGGATGGGTGGCACGGTCGACGTCGCCGAGTGTCGCGCCTCCGCCGACCCGGGCGGTCCGCGTCTCGGGGTCGACGCGCACGTCGTTCATCCGCGACAGGTCCACGACCAACCCGCCATCGACCGTGCCGAAGCCGGGCACGCTGTGCCCGCCGCCGCGGACGGCAAGGTCAAGGCCGGCCTCTCGGGCCGCGGCGATCGACGCCATAACGTCGGCGGCGTCCACGCAACCGACGACCGCCGTTGGTCTGCGGTCGTGCATCGCGTTGTAGACGGCGCGGGCCGCGTCGTAGCCAGGATCACCGGCGGCGGTAATCGGGCCCCTGACCCTCTGCGCCAGCGTGTCGATGACGGTGCTCATGGCGTGTTCCTCCTCCTGGTGTCCGAAGGCTACACAGTCTGGCGTTCCGAAACCGTTCCGGCCTAGCCAGCATTGCGCAGGAACCGTCTTGCCGCGCGGAACGCTGGCAGATCGTGTCCCGACGGGATGTCGTCCGCGAGCGCGGCCAGCTGTCGCCGCAGGTCCGCATCGGGAAACCGACCGACGCGCGAATGCAGCGCCTTGAGAGTGAGCCACCGGGCGCCTTGGGCGCTTGCGACATTCACGGCGCGGTGCAGCGCGGCGCAGGCGGTGTCTCTCTCCCCCAACTCGAAGGCAATTTCGCCCTGAAGGCGCAGCAGCTCGGGGACCAAGTAGCCCTGGTTGCACTGCTCTGACCACGCGAGCGCTTCGCGCGCTGCGGCCGAGGCTTCGCGCCACTCGCCGCGCTGCACGCGCGCCTGAGCGAGCAGATACAGGATCAAGCTCAGGTGCAGGGTTTCGCCATCGACCCGCGAAGGCACGGTCGCACAGAGGATCTTGTCGATGCCGGCCATGCGCCCTTCTTGCACCTCCAGCCAGCCCCTCAGCGCGCTCAGAGCGATGTTCAGGTAGCGGTCGGAGAAACGTGACCAGATGCAGTCCGCCTCTTCGAGACGCGCGGCAAGGGAGCTGTAGTCCTCGGCTTCAGAGGCCAATATCGCCGAGTAGGTGACCACGTAGGCCGACGTCATCAGATGGTCGATACGCTCTGCGTGTTCGGCGGCCGTCCGGGCGGCCGACATGGCCGACTCTGGATCGCCGGACCAGAGCCGAGCAAGCCCGAGCCGCACCAGGCAGACAGCCTTGGGATCCTGCGCGTAGCGCGCCAAATGCTCTTCGCTGCGCGCCGGATCGTAGTGCGCGATTGCGGCCTCGAGGTAGCGCAGCGACGTCTTCAGGTCGCCCTGCCAGAACGCACTGACACCCATCAGGTAACGGCCCTCGGTCGCGGCGACGTGATCACCGCTTTCGTGATCTATCAGCGCCCGTGCCAGTTTCGTGCTTTGGTCAAACCGGCAGCCTTGCAGGCGGGCCAAGCCCAGTCCCCGGAGAACCGGCGGGGCGACGGGTCGGTCGAGTTTGCAGCATAGCGACAGGGCGCGTTCATAAAGCCGATGTGATACGGCCGAGCCGTAGCCCTCGAGGGCCACGAGAGGCGAGCCGAGCGCGATGCGGATGTCGAGTTCGAGAGCATCGCGTTCCGGTCTGGCCGGGAGTTCCTCCAGCAACTCCAGGGCACGACGGAACAGAGCCACGGCCTCGTCGAACCCCGACATCGCAACCGCCCGCGCCGCCGCGACGCGATATGCCTCGATCGCCTGAATGACCATTCCGGCCTGGTCGTAGTGCGCGGCGAGTTGCGCGCTGGTGGCCGGGTCCGTCGCGTGGTCCTGCGCCAGAGCCTCGGCAACCATCCGATGCAGCTTGCGCCGACGCGCCGGAGCGATCATCTCGAGCGTCACGTCCCGGAGCTTGTCGTGGCTGAAATCGTAGCTTTGGCCATGGCCGCCGATGATCCCTCGGCGCCACAACTCGTCGAGCCGATCGGTCAAATCCGCTTCGGCGCCCATTACACTCTGCAGTGCGCGCGCCGAGAAGGATCGGCCGAAGATCGCGGCCATCTCCGCCAGCTTTCGTGCTCCTTCGGTCAGCTGGTCGAGCCTCGCCCGGAGCACCGAGCGCATCGTCGGGGTCAGGATCGCCCGCCCGCCCTCCACCGGTATCCCGCACTTCACGGCTTCGACGATGAACAGGGGATTGCCTTCGGTCTCCTCCCACAAGCGCGTCGCCGCTTCCGGATCGATCGCGTCCCCCTCCCGCAGCCCCGCCGCGAGGGCGGCGGTCGATGCCTTGTCGAGCGGGTGCAGCGCCACGACCGTCGCGGCCCCGTCGGCCTGCAGGGCGTCGATCATTCTCGGCAGTGGGTGGCCATCGGGAAGCTCCTCCCATCGCGCGGTCCCGACGATCAGGAGCGGGTCCCGGGGACGCGAAGACAGGAGGTAACCGATGAACTCGATTGTCTCGACGTCGCACCACTGAAGATCGTCGAGGATCACAAGCTTCGGCTCTTCATTGGCCGCGATCGCGGCGGATACGGCATCGAAGAGCAGGTGGCGTCTGGCGACGGGCTCTCGAGCCGGTGGTTCGAGATCACCCAGCTCCGGCACGAGCCTGGCCAGCTCCGAGCGCCAGATCGGGTCCAGGTCGCGCAGGCGGGGTGCGATGCTGGCCGACCGGAGAAGGTCGATGACCGGCCCCCAGGGAAGCCTTCCAGCCGCTTCGTAGGCCCGCGCCGTTGCCAGCGCGTGCCCCTCGCCGTGAAGATGTGAGCCGAATTCCTGCGCGAGCCGCGATTTTCCGATCCCCGGTTCCCCGGTCAACACCAGCAAGTGCGCGCGCCCCGCTTTCACCGACGTCCACGCCTTGGCCAGCGCGCGCCATTCCGGTGCCCGGCCCACCAGGTTTGAAGCGCTGGCGGCTTCGCCCCGTGCTGTGGGAGTGCACTGCCTCTCCGAAAACGCGGCGTCGATTTGCCCCTGCAGCGCCGCGATTTCCGCCGAGGGATCAACGGCGAGCTCGCGGCGGAGCGCCTCGGCGAAGGTCCGATAGGCCCGCAGGGCCGATGTCCGGTCGCCCTGTGCAAGATGCGCTTCCACCTCGAGCCGAACGGCGGCCTCGTCGGCAAAGTCCAGCGCACCGACCGCCCTGGCATATCCGATCGCGGCGCTGTGATCTCCGCGCACGGCCGCCGCCTCGGCAAGTTGGCGATGAAGGGCAAGCGCTTCGGCTCGAAATCCCTCACGTTCCGCCAGCACCCAGTCGTCGTAGCAGGCCGGAAGCAGGTCGCCCCGGTAGATCCGCGCGGCGCATTCGAGATCGCCGGATGCAATGGCGTCGCGGAACCGCAGGGCGTCGACCCAGCTCGCATCGGTGGCGCGCCATCGCACGCTGTCGGGTCCGATTTCGGCGAATCGCTCCACCTGCGGAAGAGCCCGCCGGAACTCATGCAACAGCTTGCGGAGGTTTGTCCGCGCCTGAGCTTCGGTTGAGGAAGGCCAAAGCTCGAACGCCAGCCGCGACCGGTTCTGCGCCTCTGTGCGAAGCACGATCAGCGCCAGGAGCCGCTGCAATCGCGGCGATTGGAACGCGCGCAGAGGCTGGCCGTCCATGATCACCTCTACGGGGCCGAAAAGCCGCACGCGAAGCCGAACCGACCCTCCCGGGCCAAGTGAGCCCCGTCGGTCTGAACTGATTTCGGCGCTATTCGGCATCGTCCGTCTGAAGAACAGCCTTCCTCGATCATACATCAGACCACCCGAAGTGTCGAAACCCGATGCGGGGGGACGCGCCCGGCGCGACTGCCGGTTTTTCTGCGGCGCCCTTCGGAGGCCACATTCGTGGGGTCACACCACCAACAGCGGAAGAACGAGAGGACGCGATGAGCGACAAGATCGAGGTCACCGGCTACGGCCGCGACGAGGCATCGGCCCGTCAGGATGCGCAGTGGAAAATGAAGGCGGCGCTCGGCGACCGTCAATCCGATCGCGACATGGATCAGTTTTCGGGAATGGCCATGGGCCTTACGGCCATGGTCCTGTCCGGCTACCTCATTCTGATCGGGGTCCTGCTCGGACAATTCCTTTACCGCCCGATCCCCGCCATCCTGACGGCCTGCGCCTTCTTCATTCCCGTCGCCGCCATTATCGGGTCCGCGGCCCAAGGCAGCTCTGTCGGCGACTTCGTCCTCCTATGCGTGGTCTTCGCCTCTTTGAGCTGGCTCGCAGCCAGGATCGCCGGCAAGCTGGATCGCTGGTTCGAACGCTTCGAGGATGCCGAGGCCCTGGCGCTCTCGAAGCTGCCCTTCGCCATTCGAAGCCCGGTCATGCTGACCATCCTGTTCTCGCCGACGATCATAGCCATCGTCGCTGCTTGGCAGGAATGGAGTGCCCCCCATTTCACCGGACAGCCTGGCTGGAGTTGAGCGCTGATCTGAACTCGACGGGCGAGCGCATTGCCAGCGCGGAATGTGGATGGACGGTGTTGTAGTCGTTGAGCCAGGTGG
>NZ_JBTLRM010000060.1:0-6812 GCF_054482755.1 Roseivivax sp. CAU 1761 | reverse complement strand
AAATCCGGCGACTTGGCCGAGGATCACTTGGCGACGGTGCAGGAGGCCATCGAGGCCGCGGCCGAGGTCATCTCCGCGGCACGATTGGAGCTGCGGGACCAGCTATCGAGGCTGTCGGGATGAACCTGAAGCAGACCAGGATCGCAGTGGGCGGCGGCCGCACTGCCACAGCGCATCTTTCTAAGGAAGAGAACGAGCGCGTGACCGTGCTCGAGGGCTCGCCTGACGCGGTGTTGGATGCTGAGATGACTGCCGAGATGGCGGGGCACAAGTATGGCCTGCGCCATTTTGCGATCAGTCCTGACGAGGAGATATCGCCTGAACAGCTCAACTGGATGCTGGCCGAGATCGCCCAGGAGTGGGGATTTCCGGAACGTCCAAGGCTTCTCGTCGAGCATGTGAAAGAGCGTGCCGACAGCTCGAAGGTGCCTCACTACCACGCGCTGTGGGACTCGACGGATCCGGAGACAGGCCACGTCATCGACGCGCATGCCATGTACAGTCGGAATGAGAAGTTAGCGAGAAAAGCAGAAGTCGAATTTCGACACTCTCTGACGAAGGGACGGCACAATCGCGCGGTGCACCAAGCGCTCGAACGCGAGGGAAATACCATCGTCGCGGATGCCGTGCGGCCGCTGACGGAAGGCCGGCCGGCGCTTGCCTCTTTCTCATCGAAAGCATTGGCGAAAGCCGGCCGTCTCGGCGTCGACCTCGCGGCAATCAGCCAGCAGCTCGAGACTGTGAAGGGCGAGCCGCTGGAGCAGAGAGCTGCCGCGATGAAGCGCCTCGAGGAAGAGCACAACATCTCTTTCGTGCGCGGCGACCGACGCTCTGTCGTCCTCCTGCGCAGCGGAGACGACACGATATCCAACAGCAATAAAGCACTCGGCATCGCTGCGTCTGACGTCGATGCGATCCTGAATTTGAAGAACGGAGATTTTCATGACCGAGGATATCCCGGACCCGGAGGACCTGCTGCCGCCGGACCCGAACGAGGACCAGCCGACACCGGTCCCGGCCGAACCAGAGAGCGAGGAAAGCAGCGAGAGCGGCACGCTCGAGCGGGTCGACGGGACGACCCAGGAAATTCGATCCTACCTGATGGACAAGGATCCAGAGGGCAGCGGCGAGGACGAGCTTCTCACGACGGTACGCGAAGCCCTGAATCTGCTGCTCGAGATAGCCGAAACGCAGAAGTCGCAGGGCGAGCAGATCGCCGAGATGAAGCTGACGCTTCAACACGTGCGCGACGCAGTCTGAGCACGTCTCAGAGGTTGGCTCGAGCGACTGCAGGGCACGGCACCCGGGATATCCGCGCGCGCATCATGAGCGCCCGACAGACGACTGCAGAGCCATCGCCCAGGCAGCGCCTCGAGCGAGCCTCCGCAGGCCGCAACACGCGCGATTTTCAGGATCGGCTACGAGCCGCGCGGGAGCAGATTTCAGACCAGAGGAATTTCGACAATGTCATCGACGAAGAAGACCGCTTCACCATCACCAGCGGCAGAGTCGAGGAGAGTGCTGGCCAGCACCCACGAGAACACGCGGAGAGTGCTCGAGCTTCTCCAGCCGCAGACCGAGGACGAGAAGACGGAGGATCATCCTCTCGAGACGATCCAGGGACTACTCGAGCAGATCGTGCAGCTGCAGACGGCGACGTTGGACGAAGTGCGCCGGAATCGCGAGGACATCGAGGCCTTCAAGGCCATCTTCGCGCAGCTCGAGGACGCGTAGCGACGCGTCATCTGGATCGCGCCGCGAAGCGGGCAGCGCCGAGCGCTGCAGCTGCAATCGAAGGCATCAATCCATCTCCGGAGCCGACACCACCGCTCGATCCTGACGATCCGACTTGGGCTCAACGAGCTCTTGCCGCGTGGGCGCGCTCCTACAAGGCCACGCACGGTATCTGAGCTTGCTTTTTGCAGCGTCACGTCAGACATTTTCGGGAGCACAAATAAAGACGACGACCGCCTGTCGCCAAACAAAAACGGTCGCCGTCGTATAGGTACAGGCATGAATCTAGCGTCCGTCGTCGCAGACGACAACCACAATCCGAACCCAAACCGACTTCCTGATGCGGGCCTGCAGTGGGCTCCAACGCCTCGTGAATCCTGGCTTTTGCCAGAAGATCACGTTCGAGTCCTTCATCCAGAAATCCGACAGCGGCAGATCGCGACCGTCGCTCGCCGCGATGCTGCCTGGAAGGAGAATGCCGTTCCGCTTGAGGATCTGCCCAGGTACGTCCAGTCGCTGCGCGGCCTCGCAGACGTCTACGTCTCACAGCAGTCTTTCTATGGATGGCGCCGTGTTTCGTCCCTGGCGAACCTTGGAGCGGCCTACGTCGATCTCGACGTCTACAACACGACCTGGGCGAGCTGGTCCTCTGAGCAAATAGCGCAAGCTGTCCTCCGGGCACTCGATGCCGCAGACATGCCCGCACCTTCATACATCCTGGCGACTGGCAGAGGGTTGGTTGTGGTCTGGCTTATCGAACAGACCCCGAGGGGGGCGTGCCCCCGATGGATGGCAGTCCAGAAGCACTTGGCACATGCCCTGAAGGGCTTCGGAGCCGACTACAAAGCCTTGGATGCGGCGCGCGTATTCAGGATCGCAGGGACAACGAACAGCAAAGCCGACGCGTCCGAGGTTCGCCCAGTCTGGCCGTGTTCGCTTTCCCAGATTCAGAGATATGACTTCGATGACCTTGCCCACGAAGTCCTGCCTCTTACTCGAGGCGAGCTCGTTTCCCTTCGTGCTGAGCGAGCCAAACGAAGGGCCGAGCGAGAGACTGTCCGGCCGCAACGACGTCTCGATACAGGAACACTGTGGGAGACGTATCTGACCGACCTGCAACGGCTCCGGCAGCACCGTTGGTGGGGTGATCTTCCGGCCGGTCAGCGCGACGCCTGGCTATTCGTGGCCTGCAACGCGGTGAGCTGGCTCACGCCAGCTGGACAGCCTTTGCTGCGCGAGACCTACGCGCTCGCTCAAGAGGCAGGAGGCTGGTCAGAGGGGGAGACCAAATCCCGAATGTCCACGATCTACCACCGTGCAGCGGCGGCAGCTCGCGGCGAGAAGATCGAGTGGCAGGGGAGACAAGTCGATCCGCGGTATCGGTTCCGCGCCGACACCATCATCGAGTGGCTCGAAATCTCCCCGCAGGAGATGCGCGAAGCGGGGCTCACTGCGCTAGTCGATGACGACGTGAAGCGCGAGCGTGACCGTGAGAGGAAGCGGCGCGAACGATGCTCTGACGACAAGGCCACCGCGAAAGCCCGGCTGCGCATGGAGGCGCTGCAGATGCACGCTGTGGGCTACACTCAGGCGCAGATCGCAGGGTCCACGGGGGTCACTCAGAGGACCATCGGCCGCTGGATCTCCGATTACAAAAAGTCTCGAGAAATCAACGGTTAGACATTTTTGTCCGGGTGTATGGTGGCGTAGCCCCGCCGTAGGCGGGCGTTCCCGTGTGAGACACATGACGTCTGGCTTCGAGCCGCGTTGGCTCGCGCAGCCCGACGCCGGAGGCGCTCGAGGCGAGCAATGCCGATCATGCCAGCGGCTGTGCCGCTGACAATGCGGCTCGGTACGGCCCAACAAAGTCAGTTTGGTACCCCGAGACCTGTCGGGTCAGGAATCGATCTATAGGCCTTTCTACGAGGGGGCGCTGCGCAACGGTGGTTTCCAGGTGATGAGCCGCGCGTAGCTCCGAGCGCAGCGCCCCCTAGAAGGCTGGCAAGCTCGGAGCGTTAAGCGCGCGGCGGCCTATGATCGAAGATCGGCAAGGCCGTAGGCCGCGCAGGCGGCAGAGCCGCCGGAGAGAGGGGGGTCTGGGGGGAGAACCGCGGGCCAGGGAAACTAGGCGCCCTCGAAATACACGTCCCTGAGTTCGTTTCTCCTCTCGTGGGATGCCACCCCCAAGGACCACCGAGAAAGCAACGAGAGACCTGTTTCTGGACGATTGTGAGGGTCTTCAGATGGAGTCCGAGAAGAGAGCTTATGTTGCTTACCCTCTTCCTCATCGCTTAGGAGCGGCAACACTTCAGGCCCGCGCTTCTGCCCAAGGACTTGTTCCGGGCGTCGTTCTAAGCCTCATGTACCTACCTTTTTTGCTCACCCGTCATGATGCAGGTCGTCCCTTGAAAGAACCTCACAAAACAGCGGTTGGTCTTTTCAACTACGCGCATTCATATGCGCAGTCGGCAGTATCTTTAGAGAAGAACCCTGCAGAAGCTACTCATCCTCACAGCCCCATATACTTCTTGTATTTCCACGCTGTGGAGCTGTACCTGAAATCACTTCTGGTCCGTATGGGTTACGACCTGGAGGACCTTCGCAAGAAACATGGGCATAAAGTTCGCCCATTGGCAAAGCTCTGCCAAGAGTCCGGTCTGCATCTTTCTCTGGATGCAGAGCAGGCCATTGCCCTGATGGCTGACACAGACAACGTGATTAGCTCGCGATACATTCGGGTTGGAACGCATACGAGATTGCCATTTCCAGTGTACCAGGAGATGTGCCGTTCTCTGCATGAGCAGATTGGATGGAAGGTTTACGAAGGCAGTGGAGTCTCTCGGATACCTGAACTGAAAACGGAAACCACCCGCGCATAGTTGGGCTCAAGGCTCCACCAAAGCAGCGGACTGTAGTCCGATGCATCTGCACCACCAGTCGCATTCATGAGCTGAGCCACTAACTGTGGCCCCGCAAGGGGCCGTGTCCTCGCGCTTTGCGCTGCGGGCCGCACCCACTCCCCTTGCGGGGCCACAGACAGCGCCTCCACGACGCTCATGCGACCGGCGGCTCCGAAGCAGCGGACTATTCAGAACGGCCACAGACGAAAACGACGAGGTTCTGTGGGCCTCTCTGAGGTGGCGGTAGTTTCCTTTTCGGGCAGTCGCGTAGCGAGCTCCTCAGCATGCCTTCTCCAAGACTCCCTCTCTTGGCGAATGTCATTGAGGGCTTTCTCAGACCGTTCCCGTTCTCGATCCAACTCTGCCTCAGCCCGCGTTCGCTCCCGGTGCAACTCCGCTTCGAGTTCTGAGATGCGTGCGTCCCGTAGTTCAACAGTCCCCTGCAGCAGCTTGATTTCGGCACGCAATTCGGCCTGGGCATCAGGCGTGGGCGGGGTGGGCGTTGTCACCTGGGCGGTCCTACGGGCGGACGCCCAGGCCTCAAAAGATTCAGGGTGGATCTGCCAAAGATCTTTGTTGTCCTGGTACCCTTTAAGCTGGGCGTTTTTAAGGGCGCGCATGATGGTGCGGCGGCTGACCCCAGCGCGGGCGGCCGCCTCATTGGGGCTGAGCATCAGGTGGTCCTGTCACATGGGCTGTCACATGGGCAGGGTACCATGCCCGCTTCCGGTGGGGGAGGGGGCATGGATCGGTGCTTTCAGCTGGGCTCTCGATGCTTGTGCGAGGCGTTCGAACGTAGTCGGACCTACGATGGCCAGGAGAATGGTGACGAGGAGGGCGAGGCGGGTGAGGGTGAGGAGGTTCTGCATGACCAGGAGGTGTGTCCACCTCTCACGTCGCGGAAATCGCCGGGTTGAAAAAAAGCGGCCGGATCGATCCATGGATGATCCGGCCGTCATCTTCGCGCATCGATGGTGGCGTCCCCGCGCACCGACATCAGGTCACATGTCGAACGCGGAGCGGGATGCAACCTTGACCATCTTTGCGCCGGGAATATCCCGGGGTCTGGGGCAGAGCCCCAGGCATAAGGTCACAAAGACTACTCGATTTTGAGGGTTTCTCGAGCTTGCCGAAGAATGCGTTCAGCGCTTTCGACAAGGTTGTCCAGCGCCTCCCTTTGTTGCCTAATTTTCTCGGTAACATCACTTGTCGGGACCGCCTCGGAGCCATCAATCCTATAGGCTGGGCAATTCAGTCGAGCTATTGAGACCCACACGCTTAGGTCTGCCTTTTCGACCCCTATTTCGCGAGCCAAAAGGTTTGACATACGTAGATGGCTTTGGAAATCACACTCAAGTTTGAGCTCTTCATCCGACAAAGTTATTCCAAATTTTTGTGCGTTACGCAACGTTGAGCTAAGGTTCCTCTTTCTGGTTATGTCCACAACTTGGTCGACGTTCGCCACAACAAATAGAACCGACGAAGAGATACGTTCGTATTTGGCGTTCTTCTGCCGATCCTTCTCGTCCTTCGCGCGTGTCAGGAACGGCATTATCACTGACGATACTGCTGTTAGCGCTGTGGTTGCAGTTGTGATGACAAGCGCGATATCGCTGGCTTCCCAAGTCATGGAGGTATCCTTCGTGTCTTTTCCGACATGAAGCCGGCCGCCGGCTTTTAAATTTCATGAAACCGGCAACGTCTACCCTGACCGAAGTCGGGATCAGCAAGCCGTATGGATGTGCCCCTGCGGGACACATCCAAGCTTGCAAAGGGGGCGTTCCGCCCCCGTTTGATCCCCCCGCCGCCAGGAGACGACCAATGACGAGAGACCGCCAGTTCAAAGCCCGCATGAGCGCCTCCGAACTCGAGCAGCTCCAGGAGCTGGCCCATCAGCATCGGATGCCAACGGCTGATCTCGTGCGCCTCGTGATGCTGGGACCGGACGTTGCTGACCGCCTGCCTGATCGCGACATCCTTGGCGGTATCCTGCGCCAGCTGTCGGGCGTTTCCGGAAACGCAAACCAAGCTGTCCGAGCACTGAATACGGCCGCGAAATCCGGCGACTTGGCCGAGGATCACTTGGCGACGGTGCAGGAGGCCATCGAGGCCGCGGCCGAGGTCATCTCCGCGGCACGATTGGAGCTGCGGGACCAGCTATCGAGGCTGTCGGGATGA
>NZ_JBTLRM010000059.1:802-7940 GCF_054482755.1 Roseivivax sp. CAU 1761 | reverse complement strand
GCGCTGCCGCCCCTTCGGGCGCGGCACCCTGTCCTGGCCCGGGCCGGAACGCGGGCGGCGCCAGGGATGTCTCCGGACCGGTCCGGGACGTGTGCGGATCGGGCGCCCCCGGCGCCGCATTCGGGTCGGCGCGAGCGGCCGCCTCCGGACGGGTCCTCGGGGCCTCTAAGGAAGTTTCGGGCGATGCCCCGGGTGGCGCGGGGGCCGCGCCGGGCGCGGCGACAGGCGGCCGCCCGGCCGTCCCATCGGCGGGAGCTGCCGGTGGCAGGGCCGCGGCCGCGCCGCGCGCCGGCCCGGCAGCGACCGGCGCTGCGGTGCGGTCCCGGGGTGGCGGGCCAGCCGTCGTTGGCTTTCGGGCGTCCGGCGCAGGCGCGCCGCCGCGTCGGCCGGCAGCGCCGATGGCGGGGATCGGCAAAGGCGGGTCGGGGGGCGTTTCGGTTTCGGCGCGGCGTTCCGCATTGGCGGGTGGGTCCGGATGCGTCGGCCCGGGCGGGCCGGGCGCGGCGTCGCGCGCCGTGGCGGCCTCCGCCGCGGGGCCGGGACCCTCCGGCCCGGCTTCGCCCCGCTTCTCGGCGCCCGCGGCCAGTGGTGCGGCCGCGGACGGCGCGGGGTCGGAGCCGCCGTCCGCGGGCTCCGCATCGGCGCGCGGGCCCGTCCCGTGGGCGGCAAGAATGTCCTCGAAGCTTGTCCCGCGCGCGGTGCCCTGGCCCCCGGGCATGGGGCCGGTCCGGGTTGCCGCGCGCGGGTCGCCCGGGGCCGCCACAAGGGCGCTGGCGGCGGCGGCGCGGCCCTGGGAGATTTCGGGAATCACTGTCATGGGCCACACGCTGGTCTGGATCGCGGAGACAATCGCACCGGGGCCTTACCGAATCTTTACCGCCGCACGCTCAGCTTGCGAAAAGTTTCACAGCACCGGAGCGAACCGCATGGCGCAGGAAGTTTCATTGGCGGGCGCGCCCGCACGGCTCCCGCCGGTCCGGCAGCCGGCGCTGATGCGCGCCGCGGCCGGGTTCGAGGCGCGCTTCCTGTCGCAGATGCTGGCCGCGGCCAAGGTCGGCGAGCCGCTGCAGGGCTTCGGCGGCGGCGGCGCCGGCGAAGCGCAGTTCGCCTCCTTCCTGCGCGACGCCTATGCCGAGAAGATGGTCGCGGCGGGCGGCATCGGGCTGGCCGAGATGCTGTTCCACGCCGTCGCGGAGCGCTCCGATGGCTGAGACCGGCAGGGAGCCCGGGGCCGAGGCCGTGACCGAAGACCGCATCGCGGCGCTCGGGGCGCTGCTCGACCGCGAACGCGACGCCCTCCTCGACGGCGATTTCGACACCATCGAGCGCCTGGCGGCGGAGAGGGAGCGCCTCGTCGCGGCGCTGGCCGCCGCGCCGCCCGCGGAGGCCGGGGCGCTCGCCCCGCTGCAGGCCAGGCTGCGGCGCAACCGCGACCTCTTCGAACAGGCCCTGGCCGGGCTGCGCAGCGTCGGCGACCGGCTGGCGGCGCTGCGCCGCCTGCGCGAGGGCGCCGAGACCTATGACGATGGCGGCGCCCGGCAGACCCTCGCGGCGCCGCGGCGGCAACGCCTGGAACGCCGGGCCTGAGCCGCGGGAGGCGGGAAGTGACCTGTTTTCAGACAATTGCGGCTAATCCGGGGCCGGGATTAGGGAAGGTTTAACGGCTCCGGGCGACAGTGCCCCGGCATCCGATCGGATGGCGCGGGACCGGCCGGAAGGCGACCCCGTTGGTGTCAGAACGACGTTGGAGCTACGCCTTCGGGCGGCCACGCATCGTCGCTGGATTGGCGACAGAACCATAGGGTCCAAATAGCATGTCAAGCATTCTGACGAACAACGGCGCGATGGTCGCGCTGCAAACGCTGAAGTCGATCAATTCGGGTCTGCAATCGACCCAGAACGAGGTCGCCACCGGCAAGGCCGTGGCCTCGGCCAAGGACAATGCGACCGTCTGGATGACCTTGGCGTTCGACGAATAGGCGCGCTGGGTCTGGATCATGCTGGTCAGCTCGCTGGCCACGTCGGTGGTCGATTCCTCGCGCGCATAGGCCACGATGTCGCCGGTCGGCCCGTCCGCCGCGTCCCACAGGAAGTAGCTGCCGCTTTCCGGCGAGGGCATGTAGAGCTGGTTGTCCATCGCCACCATGCCGTTGGGATTGGGCAGGTCGACCAGCGGCACCTGGAAGACCGTGCGGGTGATGCCGGTGTCGAAGAAGGCGTGCACGAAGCCGTTGGCATCGACCTCCACGGAGGTCATGTTGCCCACCGGCGAGCCGTCCTTGGAGATGTTGAGCGGCGCGAAGCTGTCGGAGAGCTGGGTGATGCCGTCGCTTTCGCCGGGCCGGCCGATGGTGATCTCCATCGGGCCGCCGGCGACGTTGACGATGAACGACCCGCTGACCGCGTCATAGGCCCCGCCGGAGACCGTGGTGACGCTGGCGATGCTGCCGCCGGCGGCCTGGCTGCTGTCGAAGACGATGTCGTATTCGCCGATCGTGGTGCCGGGATTGACCGAATCCTCGATCACCATGGTCCAGGTGTTGGAGGCCGGGCTGGCGCCGGGCACGGTGGGGGTGAAGGCGATGTTGAGGTTCTCGGAGACGCCGAGATTGTCGAAATACTCCACTGGCAGGTCGAGCGTGGCGCCGCCGGCGCCGGGGATGGTCTCGGTCGCCGGCAGGTTGAGGCCGAGCGAGACCCGGGTGGTGGGCTCGCCCGAGAAGCGGTTAACGTTGATCCGCACCGGCTCCAGCGCGTCCGAGGTGTCGCGCGGATAGGTCGGCACGCTGCCGTCGGCGGCGGCCGGCCAGCCCAGCAGCATGAGCCCGGTTTCGCTGCGCAGGTAGCCGCCGGCATCGGTGCGGAACGACCCGGTGGTGGTCAGGAACATCTGCGGCGCTCCGTTGCCGGCCTCGACCTCGGTGCCGCGGGCCACCGGCAGGAAGCCGCGGCCGCGCACCGCCAGGTCGGTCGGGTTGGTGGTCGAGACCAGCGACCCGCTCTGGTCGATCAGGCGCTGCGAGGTGGTGCGCACGCCGCCGGCATTGTAGGTCACGCCGGTATCGGCGGAGACCATGGAGTGGAAATCGGTCTCCACCCGCTTGTAGCCGTAGGTCGCGGAATTGGCGATGTTGTCGGAGATCGAGGCCAGGCGGCTGGCATTCGCGGCCAGTCCAGCAACACCGGCGTTCAGGGAGGAGGAGATGGTCATGCCACGCCTTTCAGGATTGCTCATGCGCTCCATGCCTCTGATAGGGGCGCCGGTTTAACGGCCCGCTAACAGGTAAAATCGTCTTGATTCCGGGCCGCGGCGCTCAGCGCAGGAAGACGATCTCGACGCGGTTGTTGAACAGGCTCATCGGGTTGTCGTGGGCCGGGCTGCGGTCGCCGTGGGCGACGATGCGGGCGATCCGCGCGTCGCGCAGCCCGGCCGCCACCAGCGCCCCGCGCAGCGCCGCGCCGCGGGCGGCGCTGACCTCCCAGGCGGGATCAACGGCAAGGGCGCGCGGATAGCTCGCGCTGTGGGTGCCGAGCGCCACCCGGTTGACCACCAGATCGCCCAGCGAGGCCACCATCCCGAGCAGCCGCTCGAGCAGCGGGCCGGGTCGGTTGTCCGGCGCGAACAGCGGCGCGCCGGGCAGGTCGTGCAGCCCGATCACCAGCCCCTGGTCGGAGATCCGCGCCCGGACATGCTGCAGCAGGCTGTTGCCCTCGGCGGCCTCGATCACCTTCTCGAGCAGGACCCGGCGCGCCTCCTCGAGCGCCGCGGCCGACTTCGCCGTGTCGCCCTGCGCGGCCATCTCGGCCGGGCGGTCGCCGGCGCCGACGCGCGGCAGCCGGTCGTCGCCGATCACGGTGGGTCCGGCCAGCATCTCGCTGCCGCCGCCGGAGGTGCGGCTGATCGAGATCGTCGGGCTGAAATAGTCGGCCAGGCCCTTGCGCTGCTTTTCGGTGGTGGCGTTGAGCAGCCACATCAGCATGAAGAACGCCATCATGGCGGTGACGAAATCGGCATAGGCGACCTTCCAGGCGCCGCCGTGATGGCCGCCGCCGCCGACGACCTTCTTGCGCTTGATGATGACAGGCGCGACATTTCCACCGACTGACATCGGTCCACTCCCACAAAACCCCGTCCCCTGACTAGGTCAAAGAGCTTGCCGAAGCTTTAAGGCGGCCCCGGGCGCCGGGGCGCGGTCGGCGGCCCGCCGCCGCGCCGCGGTGCCGAAAGCCCACAGGCCAACCTCCGGCTGCGAAGGCGCGTGGACTTCGCGTCCGGCTTGCCGCTAGAACTCGGGCCAGGACGCACAGAAGGAGCCTCCCGATGCGGTTCGACCCGGCCACCGGCCGCCGCCATCTCCGCCGCGCGGCGCTGCTCGGACTCACCGCCCTGACCGGCACCGCCGCGGCGCAGCAAAGCGTGGAGTTTCCGTCCTACAACCTCTACGGCGCGCCCGGTCTGATCGACACGCCGACGGCCGAGATGGCGCCCGACGGCACGCTCGCCCTGACCTTCGGCAATCTCGGGCCGGTGGATCGCGGCACCCTGACCTTCCAGCTGCTGCCCCGCCTGAGCGGCAGCTTCCGCTATGCCCGGTTGCGCGATTCGACGCTCGACAACCGCGACGACTATTACGACCGCAGCTTCGACCTGCGCTTCCAGCTGCTGACCGAGGGCGCCTACCGCCCGGCGGTGGCGGTCGGCCTGCAGGACTTCATCGGCACCGGGCTGAACAGCGGCGAATACGTCGTCGCCACCAAGGAGGTGGTGCCCGGGGTCAAGCTCACCGGCGGCCTAGGCTGGGGCCGGCTGGCCAGCCATTCGCCGATCGGCAGCCTCGGCAGCCGCGACCCGCTGGTCGTCGGCCGCGGCGGCACGGTGGATTACTCGCGCTTCTTCCAGGGCGATGTGGGCGTCTTCGGCGGCCTGTCCTGGGCGGTCAGCGACAAGCTGCGCCTGGCGGTGGAATATTCCTCGGACAGCTACGACCTCGAAGAGCGCAATTCCGATTTCGACCACCGCGCGCCGTTCAATTTCGGCCTCGACTACCGGCTGCGCGAGGACGTGCAGCTGTCCCTCTACCACGCCTACGGCAACGAGGTGGGCTTCCAGGTCAGCCTGCTCAACCACCTGAAGAGCGCGCCGGTGCCGGGCGGCAACGAGGCGGCGCCGCTGCCGGTGCGGCCGCGCGGTGCCCGCGCCGTCGATCTGGGCTGGAGCAACAACAGCATCGCGCGCAACCAGGTCCGCGGCGATCTCGGCCGCATGCTCGACGAGCAGGGCATCGGCCTCGAGGGGCTGGCGCTGGAGCCGCGCCGCGCCGTGGTCCGCATCGACAACCGCCGCTACAACGTGCCGGCCCAGGCCATCGGGCGCACCGCGCGCGCGATGAGCCGGGTGCTGCCGGCGGCGGTCGAGGAATTCGTCATCATGCCCAGCGAGGGCGGCGTGCCGGCCTCCGCCATCGTGGTGCAGCGCAGCGATCTCGAGACGTTGGAATTCGACGCCGCCGAGGCCATCCTGGCCCGCGCCGCAATCGTCGACGCCGCCGGGCTGGTGCCGCCGACGGCGCCCGAGGCCTTCCCGGATTTCGAATGGTGGCTGGGTCCCACGGCGCGCTACAGCACCTTCGATCCCGACGACCCGCTGCGCATCGATTACGGTATCACCGCGAGCGGCACCCTGCGGCTGACGCCGGGGCTGGAGCTGGCCGGCGCCGTGACCCGCCGCCTGGGCGGCAACATCGCCGAGGCCGACACCGACACCGCCAGTCCGGGCGTGCCGGCGGTGCGCACCTCCTACGCGAAATACGCCCGCGAGGGCGACACCGCGATCGACTACCTGACGCTGGCGCATTACGGCCGCCCGGCCGAGGCGCTCTACAGCCGCCTGACCTTCGGCTATCTCGAGCGGATGTATGCCGGCGCCTCGGGCGAACTCCTCTGGAAGCCGGTCGACAGCCGCCTGGCGCTCGGCGCCGAGCTGAACGCCATCCAGCGCCGCGACTTCGACATGGGCTTCGGGCTGCAGGACATGCAGACGATCAGCGGCGAGATCCCGAACCTCAACGGCCATGCCACGGCCTATTACGATTTCGGCGGCGGCTTTCGCGGCCAGCTCAGCGCCGGGCGCTACCTTGCCGGCGACTGGGGCACCACGGTGTCGCTCGACCGCGAATTCGGCAACGGCTGGAGCGTCGGCGCCTTCGCCACCTTCACCGAGCTCAGCGCCGACGAGTTCGGCGAGGGCTCCTTCGACAAGGGCATCCGGGTGACGCTGCCGCTGAACTGGGCGCTGGGCACCGCCAACCGCCGCAAGAGCGACGTGACGATCCGCCCGATCACCCGCGACGGCGGCGCGCAGCTCTATGTCCGCGGCCGGCTCTACGACCGCGTGCGCGGCGACCACCGGCCGGAACTGGCCGAGACCTGGGGACGGTTCTGGAGATGATCATGCGCCGCATCCGACCCGTCCTGCTCCTGGCTGCGCTGGGCCTCGCCGCCGCCTGCACCAACAAGGCCGACCGCGTCACCCAGATCGACGTGCTGGGCCAGCTCGCGGACCGGCTTGGCGGCGGCCGTCCGGAGCCGCTGAGCCCGGCCGAGATCTCCGCCGCCGTCGCCTCGGTGCCCGGCCCGGTGAAGTTCGTCGAGGTCGAAGAGCGCGGCGGCCAGGGCATCTTCGTGGCGATCCAGCGCAACGGTCCCTACACGACCTATGCCACGCCGGCGGGCCTGTCGGTCGCCTTCCGCGACGGGCTGGCGGTGCAGGGCCGTGGCTTCGGCGGCGACCTGATGTCGTCCGACGAGGATCGCCTGCTGGCCCTGCTGCGGGCCCGCCGGAGCGGCGCCGCGCCCTACGTGATGCGGTTCCTCGACGGCGAGAACAAGACCGTCACCTACCGCTACACCTGCAACGTCCTTCCCGGCAGCCGCACCGCCTATGCCGCGGGCGCCGTGCAGGCGCCGGCCACCCGGCTCGAGGTGCATTGCGTGAGCCCCGAGGGCCCCGACCACATCTCCACCTTCACGGTGGACGATGGCGGCGAGATCCTCGCGGCGCGGCACTGGTTCGGCCCCCTCACCGGTCACCTGGTCTACCGCACGCTGCGGCGCTGAGCCGGCTCGGGCCGGCTCGGGC
>NZ_JBTLRM010000059.1:0-792 GCF_054482755.1 Roseivivax sp. CAU 1761 | reverse complement strand
CGCCATTGCCAGCGCCGCCAGCCGCGCGGCATCGCCGCGGCCGCGGCGTGCCGCCTGGGCCGCGCGTTCGAGCGCCGCGTCGCCGGCGCAGCGCGCCACGCCCTCGAGAAACGCCGCGGCATAGCCCAGCCGGGCCGCGGCATCGGGCCGCGACAGGGTGTCGGCGGCGTGCTGCATGTCGTCCCGGAACGCCTCGGGCGCCGGCGTGACCGAGCGCGTGTCGGCGAGCCGCGGCGCCGCCAGCCGCCATTCCCGGGGCAGCAGCTCGAGAATGGCGCCCTGGAAGGCGGCGACGCTCGGGAAGGGCTTGGGCACGAAACCGTCCGCCCCGGCGGCCCGCGCCGCGGCCCCGGCTGCGGGATCGCCGCTGGTGGCCAGAAGCGCCGGTATCCGCGGGCTCGCCGCGGCCTGTTCGGCGAGAAGGTCGAGCCCGGAGCCGTCCGGCAGGCCGAGATCGACCACCAGGGCCGTGGGACGGTAGACCTGGAGGTGGCGGCGGGCCGAATGCAGGCAGTCGGCGCGCCGCAGCCGCGCGCCGCTGTGCAGGCAGAGCAGGCGCACCGCTTCGCAGGCGAAGCGGCTGTCGTCGACGACCAGGATCGTCAGGCCGTTGAGCGGGCGGGCGGCGGTGGCGGCGGCAGGCGCCGCGGCGCCGGGAAGCGCATGGGTGGTCATCTGGTCGTCCCCCTGAATGGATCGAGACCGCCACAGTCGCGCCACCGTCGTGAACGGGCGGTAAACGGCCCCGCCGCAGGGCCGCGGCGCGCCTGTGCCGCGCGCGCCGGCGGGGCG
>NZ_JBTLRM010000058.1:0-8705 GCF_054482755.1 Roseivivax sp. CAU 1761 | reverse complement strand
GCAACGCCGGTGATCACCTCAATGCGGGTGGGTCTGTCGTTGGGCATAAGCATGTCCCCAAGCACAGGCTTGAGCCTTCCATGGTCATGCCAGGCTGTCCGGTCGAAATGGGGGGCAGTTCACCACCCGATAGGGGCAGGCCACTTGATGCCCTCGTGCGCGTCGCTGATCACCAGCTTTACGCCGGTCAGGCCGCGTCGCACCAGGCCGCGCAGGAACTCGGTCCAGAACGGTTTCGCCTCGGAGGGACCGATGGCCATGCCGAGCACCTCGCGGCGGCCGTCGGTGTTGACGCCTACCGCGATGGTAGCGGCGACGGACACGATGCGACCGCCCTAACGGACCTTCAGGTAGGTGGCGTCGATCCAGAGATAGGGCCACTCGCCCTCGATGGGCCGGCTCAGTAAGGCGTCTACCCGTTCGTCGATCTCCTCGCACAACCGACTGATCTGGCCCTTGGAGATGCCGGTCCTGCCCATCGCCTGCACGAGATCGTCCATCGCGCGCGTCGAGACGCCATGGACATAGGCTTCTTGGATGACCGCCGTCAGCGCCTTCTCCACGGCCCGGTGCGGCTCGAGGAGGGATGGGAAGTAGCTGCCCGTCCGCAGCTTCGGGGTGCGAAGCTCCACGTTCCCGGCCCGGTACCCGACTCCCTCGTGGCACCCAAAGGCAGCGGAATGCACAACTGACCGACGCATAGGCCGATGGGCCGCCACCGGTCCGTCGACGGAAGCGACAAGATCGTCACCATGGAACTGCGGACCTCTAAAGATGAGGCAAACCCTCTGCAGCGAATTCGAGTTCCTCCCGCACTGGCGTCCGACGGGGTGGGACCGGAACGCATATGCTGCTCCGGCTCCAGAACCGGTTTCCCCGGGCACTTAGAGGACCTGCTTCATTACCGGTCATTTTTCTGAACCTTTTCTCGCTTCGCCGAAGCCATCCTGACCTTCCCTTCAAGGCCCAAGGGGAGTTCTAACCCCGCGGATGCGACAACTTTCGAGCCGGGTAACGCCCCTCGGTGATGCGTGCGCCTACCGAAGGGCGGGAGTTAACTAGCCCCATCGAACAACTATATTGTAACAAAAAAATTTCTATTTACTTCGCTGCCCTCGCAAATAAACTGGTGAAGTGGGCCGATTCTATTACGGGGCGATCTAGATGATTTCGCCCAACCCTCCCGACATAATATTTTCTAATTGGGCGAATCTCATGGATTCTGATTACTGGGCGAAAGTTCAACTCAGGTTGATGAAGCTAGGCTTCAACCCGGGCGAAATTGACGGCTACAGGGGCCGTAAAACTGTTTCCGCTATAAAACGGTTTCAAGATTCAAAAGGTTTGGTTGCGGATGGAATAATAGGCCCGAAAACAAGAACTGCGTTGTTTGGTGACCCCGAGCCTGGCGCCGTCCCTAAGTTCGATGACCTTCCGTGGTTCTACGAAGCAAAACGCCTAATTGGTACCAAGGAAATAGCGGGAAAAAATCCGCCAAGGAAATTCTTTCGATGGCGGCCACCCTCGACATCGACTACGCCGATGATGACATACCATGGTGCGGACTGTTCGTAGGGCATTGCATTGCAACAGCGCTAGGTGACGAACCCATACCCTCCAATCCCCTTGGGGCAAAGAATTGGAGGCATTTCGGAATGCCGTGCGACCCTCAGCTTGGATGCGTATTAGTGTTCTATAGGGGCCAAAAGGATGGCTGGCAGGGGCACGTGGGCTTCTATTTCGCTGAAGATGTAAACTACTACCATGTTTTGGGCGGAAACCAGTCTAACTCTGTTAACTTAATGAGAGTTGATCGAATAAGACTAATCGCGTCTCGCTGGCCCGTAACCGCCGGCCTTCCTGAAGGACGGCGAAATCTCGGAACTGCAGAAGCTCCAGTATCCAATAATGAGGAATAAGCATATCCAGGTCGTCTGCCTCAGCCGCGGGCCGCGCCGATCATCATTGTATCAGTACTTAATGTAGACCACCTGCATCGCAACGTGAGCTAGCCTGACGCCGGTGCGAGCCTAGGTTGGGAGGACCAAATGTTAAAAACAAGCTCGCTTCATACGCCAGTCGGGGCATACTTGCCGCGGGGTTTGCAGCCGAACGTTATCGCCCTATCAACTGCGGCGGTCTTCTCGCTTGCAGTCATTCTAGCATTACAAAAGGGAGCCATGGGCGCAATCGGCGTAAGCTTTATATCCTTCGCCACCGGCGTATCCGCGGGTGTTTTCCTCGGATTTCTTTTCTCGGTTCCGAGGATCTTGTCGTCGCCGGAGGTGGCTAGCGAAAACGCGGCGCATGCAATCCGTTCAACGGGCAAAGACGTGGGCGCAAATCTTCTGCAAACAAACTCAAACCTGGAGAAGATTTCGGATTGGCTTACAACCATGATTGTGGGCGTCGCGCTAATAAACGCCTCCGAGATATTCGGTTTTTTTGCGAAGTATAGCGCCTACTTACAAATGTTTTCCGGTCATGCTGGAGGCGGGGCCTCGTTTCTTCCGGTAGTCGGAACTCTGCTGCTTGTAGTTGGATTCACTGCGGGCTTTCTCGCGATGTATCTTATAACCCGCCTCAAGCTTGCTTCAGTCATGGCAGACGAAGAGAGGAAGCTCAGGAACGGCCTTCCCCAAGATACTGAAAACCGTGTTCTGAATATTGCCAAGGACCTCGGGGACCAGGTGCCCGAAGCAAAGACAATTACTACAACGGGTAGGATATATAGTGCGGAAGCCGTAGCGCTAATGAATCGGCTTCTATATAAAGAAGACGGCTACAAGCGCGCAATCGAAATATCGGACTCGCTACTGGGGACGCTCGCGACGGAGGATCCCAATTTCTGGTTTCTCCGGGCCGCCGCGTTTGGGCAAAAGGTTAGTGAGCTAAAACGTAATGGCGACACGAAAGAGAAAGATCAAGCCCGTCAGGAGGCGCTGCAGGCGGCGCGCCGGGCGGTGATGCTCAACGCCCGGTTTAAAAGCGAGTTGAAAAGGATTTCGAACCCTCGCGGCCCTGATGATGACCTTGCAGATCTGGCGCATGATGACGAGTTCATTGAAATTGTTTCATGAAAGGCGTGCGAGACATGCCGAGCGCCCGTCGAACTTTGTTGATCCCATCTGTTTCCGAGCCGAGTCTGCCGAAAATAAAGAGGTTTTCCGTTCGGTGTCTTGAGGTAACCACTTGCGCTCCGGCTCGAGCATCGCGTCCAACTCTCGCTTGAGGACGCGCGCCATGCCGAACCCTACTTCCATCTCCCCCGACAAGCTGTTTCGCCTGATCGGGCGAGCCGACACGCCGCATCTGATCGACTTTCGCATAGAGGAGGATTTCTCCGCCGATCCCCGCCTCGTCCCCGGCGCGGTCCGCAGGCCGCTCGAAGCGGTCGCGGACTGGATCCCCCGCCTGGGTGACCGGCCGGCCGTCGTCATCTGCGCGGAAGGGCATGCACTCAGCGAGGGCTGCGCGGCGATGCTCCGGTCTCTCGGCGTCACCGCGCAGATCGTGCGCGGCGCGGATACCGCCCGGCCGGAGCTTGCGCCGGAGGCGCCGGGCCTGCTCGCCGCCTCGCTCGGGCTGTCGCGGATGTATGCCGACGACAATGCACAGATGGAGGCCGGCCTGCTGCTCTACGACGCCTTCTACCGCTGGTGCCGCGACGCCACCGACGAGACGCACAATTGGCCGACGAACAGAGCCCGGTCATGAGCCGGTCCGAGATCCCCTTCGCCGAGGCGGTGCGCGCCTGGGCGCGGGTCGCCGCGCTGTCCTTCGGCGGGCCGGCCGGGCAGATCGCCGTCATGCACCGCATAATCGTCGACGAGAAGCGCTGGGTCGGCGAGGGGCGGTTCCTGAGCGCCCTGAACTTCTGCATGCTGCTGCCGGGCCCCGAGGCCCAGCAGCTCGCGATCTATCTCGGCTGGCTGCTGCACCGCACCAAGGGCGGCGTCGTGGCCGGGGCGCTCTTCGTGCTGCCGGGCTTCCTCGCCATCCTCGCGCTCAGCCTCGTCTATGTGCGCTGGGGCGCGGTGCCGGCGATCGAGGGGGCGTTTCTCGGGCTGAAGGCCGCGGTCCTCGCGGTGGTGGTGCAGGCGGTCTGGCGGATCGGCGGCCGCGCGCTGCGCAGCCGCGCGGCGCTGCTGCTCGCGGCCGCGGCGTTTCTCGCCATCCACGTCTTCGCGGTGCCGTTCCCGGTGATCGTGGTCGCGGCCGGGCTGACCGGCTGGCTCGCCGCGCGGCGCGGCCACGCGCCCTTCGCGGCTGGCGGCCATGGCGGCGCCAAGGACGGGCTCAGCGACGCGGAGTCGTGGCTCGGCACCGAGATCCCGGCCCATGCGCGGCGCGGCGCGGCGACCCTCCGCCCGGCGCTGGTCTGCCTGGCGCTGTGGCTGGTGCCGGTGGCCGCGCTGCTGGCGCTGCTGGGCGCCGACGACACCTTCGCGCGGATGGCGCTGTTCTTCAGCCAGATGGCGGTGGTGACCTTCGGCGGCGCCTACGCGGTGCTGGCCTATGTCGCCCAGGCCGCGGTCGAGACCTTCGGCTGGCTCAGCCCCGCCGAGATGCTCGACGGGCTCGGCATGGCCGAGACCACGCCGGGCCCGCTGATCCAGGTCGTGCAGTTCGTGGGCTTTCTCGCCGCGTTCCGCGACCCCGGCGCGCTCGATCCGTGGCTGGCAGCGGTGCTGGCCTCGATCCTGGTGACCTGGGTGACCTTCGTGCCGTCCTTCCTGTGGATCTTCCTCGGGGCGCCGCATATCGAGCGGCTGCGCGGCAATGCGGCGCTGTCGGGCGCTCTCTCGGCGATCACCGCGGCGATCGTGGGCGTGATCCTGAACCTCGCGGTCTGGTTCGGCGTGCATTCGCTGTTCGCCCGCCAGGCCGCGCTGACAGCCGGCCCGCTCGACCTCGACCTGCCGGTGCCGGCGAGCCTCCAGCCGGTGGCCGCGCTCATCGCGCTGGCGGCGGCCATCGCGCTGTTCCGGTTCCGGGCCGGGGTGCTGCCGGTCCTGCTGGCCGCGGCGCTGGCCGGCGCGCTCTGGCGCTTCGCCGGCTGAGCCTCAGGCCGGCCAGTGCGGGTGCAGCCGGTCGATCACCAGCGGATGGGCATGCAGGCGTGCGCCGCCATGCTCGGCAAGATGCGGATGGTCGGCCGGCAGGCTGTCGTGCCGATGTTCCGGCGTTTCCGGGGCGTCGGCGGGCCAGAACCGGACGGCGGCGCCGATCCCGCAAGCGGCCAGCAGGGCGAGGCCGAGCAGCGTCGTCGGTGCCGCGCTCACGGTCATCAGCAGGCCCGCCAGCGGATAGGCGACGAGCCAGCAGGCATGGCTGAGCGCGAATTGCGCGGCGAAGACCGCCGGGCGGTCCTCGGGATGCGCCGAGCGCCGCAGCAGCCGCCCCGACGGGGTCAGCACCGCCGAGTAGCCCGCCCCGGCCATGAGCCATGCCCCGAGCAGCAGCGGCCAGGACAGGCCGACGGCGAGGATGGCGCCGGCGAGCAGCGCCAGCGTGGCGGTGAGCGCCGAGGCCCCGGCCAGCATGACCGGGCGGTCCGGCACCCGGTCGAGCAGCCTCGGCAAGGCGAGCGCCGCCAGCATGGAGCCGGTCCCGAAGGCGCCCAGGGTCCAGGCCAGCGCACTTTCGGGCAGGCCCAGCGCGCCGCGCACCAGCACCACCGTGTTCACCAGCACCATCGCGCCCGCCGCGGCCGCGGCGAGGTTCAGCGCCAGGAGACCGCGCAGGCGCGGCGTCGCGAGGTAGATACGGAGGCCGCGGGACCAGCGGTTCGGCAGGCCGCGCGCCGCGGAGGGCGCCGGGCGCGGCAGCACCACCGACACGACCAGCGCCGCCGAAGCGAGGAAACCGGCCACGGTGCCGAGAAACAGCGCGTCGTAGGACAGCACCGCCAGCAGCAGCGCCGCCAGCAGCGGGCTGGCGATGGTCTCGAGGTCGTAGGCCAGCCGCGACAACGACAGCGCGCGGGTGTAGCGCTCCTCCTCGGGCAGCACGTCGGGGATCGTCGCCTGGAAGGTCGGCGTGAAGGCGGCCGACGCGGATTGCAGCAGGAATATCAGCCCGTAGACCTGCCAGGCCTCGGTCACGAAGGGCAGCGCCAGCGCCACCCCCGCGCGCACCAGATCGAGCGCCACCAGCATGGCGCGGCGCGGCACCCGGTCGGCCAAGGCGCCGGCGATCGGGGCCACGCCCACATAGGCCAGCATCTTGATGGTGAAGATCGTGCCCAGCACCAGCCCGGCCCGCTCGCCGGCCAGGTCGAAGGCCAGCAGCCCCAGCGCCACGGTGGCGAGCCCGGTGCCGAGCAGGGCAGCCACCTGGGCGAGGAACAGGTGGCGGTAGCTGCGGTCGGCGAGCACGGACAGCATGGGCGCCTCTCAGAGATAGCGGGTGAGGACCTTGAGCTCGGCCCGGTCGGCCTCGGACCCATCGGAATCGAGGCAATGGTCCATGTGATCGTGGATCAGGGCACGCTTCGCATTGGCGATGGCGCTCTCCACGGCCTGCAATTGTTGGGCAACATCGACACAGGGCTTGCCATCCTCGATCATCGCGATGACCGAGCGGAGGTGGCCCTCGGCGCGTTTCAGCCGGGCTGCGATCTTGGCGTGGCTTGCATGGGCGGGTGCGCGTATCATAGGTTGAGGCTATCCCCCCTGGGGGGATTGGACAAGACGGCCCGACAGGGGCCGCAGGAAAGGCGAGCGGACGGCGGCATCGATGACGACGGCAGGGGGCACAGCACGGAGCCTGTTCGCGGCGTTCCTCTGCCTGGCCCTCGTGGTCTGGTCGCTGATGCCGGCCGTGTTCCATGCACCGGTGATCTTCGAGACCATCCAGGACCATGCCGCGATGATCGCCGACCACGGTCATGCGCACGGGCTCGAGGAGGAGCTCGCCCGGGCGCTGCACGGCCATGGCCACGACGCCGCCGATCACGATCACAGCCAGGCCATCCTGGTGGCGGGCCGGATCGCCCAGCCCTTCGCGGGATACTGGGACATCCGGCGCCCCGAAAGGGCCGATGCCGGGCCCTGGCCGGTGCACCGGATCGAGCGACCTCCGCGCGTCTGATCGCTGCGCGCCGCACGGCGCGCCCCACGATCGGACACCTACAACGGAGACCATTCCATGACCACATCCCACCGGGATCGGTGGCACCCGGCGCGGCCCGGGCGGCCCTGCCGTATCTTCTTGCCCTCGCGGCGCTGGCGCTCAGCGCGGGTGATGCCGCGGCCCACAACGTCACCGAGGGCGATGCCGGCTACATCCAGGAGATCTGGGGGGTGAACATCATCCCCTTCATGTATCTCGGCGCCAAGCACATGGTGACCGGCTACGACCACATCCTGTTCCTGCTCGGCGTCGTCTTCTTCCTCTACCGGATGCGCGAGGTCGGCATCTATGTCAGCCTCTTCGCCCTCGGGCATTCGACCACGATGCTGCTCGGCGTTTGGTTCGGCTGGGGCGTCAACGCCTATGTCATCGACGCCATCATCGGCCTCTCGGTGGTCTACAAGGCGCTCGACAACCTCGGCGCCTACCAGCGCTGGTTCGGAATGCAGCCGAACACCAAGATCGCGACGCTGATCTTCGGCTTCTTCCACGGCACCGGCCTCGCCACCAAGATTCTCGACTACGACATCGCCTCTGACGGGCTCTTGGCCAATCTCCTGGCCTTCAATGTCGGCGTCGAGCTGGGCCAGCTCATGGCCCTCGCCGTCATCCTCATCGTCATGGGCTACTGGCGGCGCTCGCCGCGCTTCTTCGCCCAGGCCTACACCGCCAACGTCGTCATGATGGCGGCCGGCTTCATCCTCGTGGGCTACCAGCTCACCGGCCTCTTCCTGGCCGCCTGACCCGACCGGAGACAGAAACATGTTCAACGCAGAGAAACCCAGCCTCGACCAGCTCCCGAGCTCGAAGCAGCTCCTCCGCTCGACGCTGATCGCGGGCGCCTCGGCCGTGGCGATCCTCGTTACCGTGGTGCTGCCGGCCGAATACGGCATCGACCCCACCGGCGTCGGCCGTGCGATCGGGCTCGCCGAGATGGGCGAGATCAAGACCCAGCTCGCCGAGGAGGCCGAGGCCGACCGCCGGATGGACATGGCCATCGAGGAGCAGTCGAGCCTCCTGAACGGCTTGCTCGGCCTCTTCGTGGGCGCCGCCTACGCCCAGGAGGCCGGCGCGGCCGAGGCTCCCGAGGAATGGCGCGACGAGACCACCTTCACCCTGGCCCCGGGCGACTCCGCAGAGTGGAAGCTCGTTATGGAAGAGGGCCAGACGGCGGAATACCGCGTGCTCGTCGAGGGCGGCCGGGTCAACTTCGACCTGCATGGCCACGGCAACGGCAATTCCGTGACCTACGAGAAGGGCCGCGGCTCGACCGGCTCCGAGGGGGAGATCGTCGCCGAGTTCGATGGCGAGCACGGCTGGTTCTGGCGCAACCGGGACAGCTCAGACGTCACCGTGACGGTCCGAGTGCGCGGCGAATACGCCGAATTCAAGGACGCAAGCTGAGCTCGCTGCTGCCGTTCGGGCGCTCTGCGGCGAACGGCAGTTCTCCGCCGATGCTGTTGAAAAAGTCTGTGTTGCAGCGCGGCAAGTCCTTCGATTCACTCAATCCTGAGGGGATGGGGGGATTTCGAGATGATGGGCAGGCAGGAGGCTCCGGCGCAGCTGTT
>NZ_JBTLRM010000057.1:0-10373 GCF_054482755.1 Roseivivax sp. CAU 1761 | reverse complement strand
GCGCCGGGGCGCGCACCACGGGGGCGGCGGGCGCCTCAGGCGACGCGGGCGCCGCGCGCCCAGACCGCCCGGACCACCGGCGTTCCGGCGATCTCGGCCACCCGGACGAGATCGCCGCGCAGGCCCACGGCGAGCCGGCCGCGATCGCCGAGCCCCGCCGCCGCCGCCGGCCGTGCCGTCACCGTGGCGATGCCGCGCGGCAGGTCGTCCCACAGCGCGCCGAGCCGGAAGGCGCCGAGGAGCAGCGCCGCGGGGACGTAATCGGAGGACAGGATGTCGAGGCAATCGGCGCGCGCCAGCGTCTCGGCCGCCACGTTGCCGGAATGCGAGCCGCCGCGGATCAGGTTCGGCGCGCCCATCATCACCGGGATGCCGCGCCCCCGGCAGGCCCGCGCCGCGGCCTCCGTGGTCGGGAACTCGGCCAGCGCGACGCCGTGCCCGGCGCTCGCCGCGACCTGATCCTCGGTGGTGTCGTCGTGGCTCGCCAGCACCGCGCCGAGGCGCATGGCGGCGGCGACCGCGCCGGCCTCGTGCCGGGCGCCGAGCCGGTCCCGGAGCCGCGCGAGCACCGCCACGTGATCGTCGAAGCCCGCGGCGTCGAGGCCGTGCTTGCCGCAGAGATAGGCGCGCAGCCGGTCCATGTCGCGGAACTGCCGCTGGCCCGGCGTGTGATCCATGATCGAGACGATGCCGACGCGGTCCTCGGGGCCGAACTCGGCGAGCTCCTCGAGCAGGCTCTCGGAACAGAGCTCGGCGCGCAGATGCAGGAAATGGCTGATCCTGAGCGCCTCGGCGTCGCGCAGCGCGAAGAGCGCGCGCGACACCGCGCGGGCATAGCGCCGGCTCGACGCGGCCCCGGCGGCGGCGACGCTGCCGGCGCGCATCGCGTCGAAGACCGTGGTGATGCCGGCGGCGGCAAGTTCGCCGTCATGCGCCAGGATCGCCGCCGCATGCGGCCAGTCGACCCCGGGGCGCGGATGCAGGTGGCGCTCGAGATTGTCGGTGTGCAGCTCCACAAGGCCGGGGATCACCCAGTCGCCGCCGCAGCAGACCGCGCCCGGCACGCGGCTCGGCCCCGCGCCGAGATCGGCGATGCGGCCGTCGCGCAGGCAGAGATGGCCGCGGAGGATGCCGGTCTCGAGCACGAGGCGCGCATCGGTCAGCACGGTCTCGGTCATCTTGTCCTTTCGCCCGCCGGCTGGTTCAACTCCCGCCGAAGGTGGCGCAGGTGGCGGGCCGAGGACAAGGGGAGAGGCGGGCCATGACGGGCTTTGCGCGCTACGCGATCTATCACCTGCCCGATCCCGGGCCGCTGGCCGCCTTCGGTGCCGGCTGGCTGGGCTGGGACGCGGCGCGGGGCACCGAGGCGCCGCCCCCGCCGGAACCGGCGCTCCCCGAGGCCGAGCGCCGGGCGGCGGTCGCCACGCCGCAGCGCTACGGCTTCCACGCCACCATCAAGCCGCCCTTCCGGCTGGCGGCGGGGACCGAGCCCGCGGCGCTGCGCGCCGCGTTCCGGGCGTTCTGCGCCGGCCAGGCGCCGGTCGCGCTGCCGGGGCTGCGCCTCGCCGCGCTGGGGCGCTTCCTGGCGCTGGTGCCGGAGCGGGCGCCGCCGGAGCTCGCGGCGCTGGCCGGCGCGGCGGTGGCCGGGCTCGACCCATTCCGCGCGCCGCCGGAGCCCGCCGAACTGGCGCGGCGCCGCGGCGCCCGGCTCAGCCCGGCCCAGGAGGCGCTGCTGGTGCGCTGGGGCTACCCGTACGTGATGGAGGAATTCCGCTTCCACATGACCCTGACCGGGCGGCTCGACCGCGCCGCCCGCGACCGCCTGGAACCGCGGCTGGAGGCGGCTCTGGCGCCGCTGTTGCCCCGGCCCTACCCGATCCGCAGCCTCTGCCTGCTGGGCGAGGCGGCGGACGGACGCTTCCACCTCGTCGCGCGCTGCCCGCTCGGCCCCCTGCCCGGGTGAGCCGGAGCGGCGCGACCTCCGGATGCGGCGGCAGGACCCTGCCCGACCCCCAAAATATTGGGGGTCCGGCGTGACATTCCCCCCCGCCGGCGATATTGTCCGCGCACCATTAGAGAGACGGGATGTCCATGGCCGAAGAAGCCCGCAAAGCCGACGAGTACGGCGCCGATTCCATCAAGGTTCTCAAGGGCCTGGAGGCCGTGCGCAAACGTCCCGGCATGTATATCGGCGACACCGATGACGGCTCCGGCCTGCATCACATGGTCTACGAGGTCGTCGACAACGGCATCGACGAGGCGCTGGCCGGCCACGCCACCCGCGTCACCGTCAAGATCCATGCCGACAGCAGCGTCTCGGTCTCCGACAACGGCCGCGGCATCCCCACCGACATCCACGAGGAGGAGGGCGTCTCGGCCGCCGAGGTCATCATGACCCAGCTGCATGCCGGGGGCAAATTCGACCAGAACTCCTACAAGGTCTCGGGCGGTCTGCACGGCGTCGGCGTCTCGGTGGTCAACGCGCTGTCGGACTGGCTCGAGCTGCGGATCTGGCGCGGCGGCAAGGAGCATTACGCCCGCTTCGAGCGCGGCGAGACGGTGGAGCATCTGCGCGTCACTGGCGAGGCCGAGGGCCGCAAGGGCACCGAGGTGCGCTTCCTCGCCTCGACCACCACCTTCTCCAACCTCGACTTCGATTTCCACGTGCTGGAGAAGCGCCTGCGCGAGCTCGCCTTCCTGAATTCCGGCGTCCGCATCCTGCTCGAGGACGAGCGCCCGGCCGAGCCGCTGTCGCTCGAACTCTATTACGACGGCGGCGTGCGCGAATTCGTCAAGTATCTCGACCGCTCGAAGCATCCGCTGATGTCCGAGCCGATCTACATGACCGGCGAGCGCGACGGCATCGGCGTCGAGGTCGCGATGTGGTGGAACGACAGCTACCACGAGACCGTGCTGCCCTTCACCAACAACATTCCGCAGCGCGACGGCGGCACCCACATGGCGGGGTTCCGCGGCGCCCTGACCCGGACGCTCACGCGCTACGCCCAGGATTCCGGCATCGCCAAAAAGGAGAAGATCGCCTTCACCGGCGACGATGCCCGCGAAGGTCTGACCTGCGTCCTGTCGGTGAAGGTGCCGGATCCGAAATTCTCGTCCCAGACCAAGGACAAGCTGGTCTCCTCCGAGGTCCGCCCGGCGGTCGAGGGGCTGATGAACGAGAAGCTCACCGAGTGGTTCGACGAGAACCCCAACGAGGCCAAGATGATCGTCGGCAAGATCGTCGAGGCGGCGCTGGCCCGCGAGGCCGCGCGCAAGGCCCGCGAGCTGACCCGGCGCAAGACCGCGATGGACGTCAACTACCTCGCCGGCAAGCTCAAGGACTGTTCGGAGAAGGATCCGTCGAAAACCGAGCTGTTCCTGGTCGAGGGCGACAGCGCCGGCGGCTCGGCGCAGACCGGCCGCGACCGCGGCACCCAGGCGGTGCTGCCCTTGCGCGGCAAGATCCTCAACGTCGAGCGCGCCCGCTTCGACCGCATGCTGTCGAGCCAGGAAATCGGCAACCTGGTGATGGCGCTCGGCACCGGGATCGGCCGCGACGAGTTCAACATCGAGAAGCTGCGCTACCACAAGATCGTCATCATGACGGACGCGGATGTCGACGGCGCGCATATCCGCACCCTGCTGCTGACCTTCTTCTACCGCCAGATGCCCGAGCTGATCGAGGGCGGCTATCTCTATATCGCCCAACCACCGCTCTACAAGGTGACGCGCAACCGCTCCGAGGTCTACCTGAAGGACCAGGGCGCGCTCGAGGATTACCTGATCCAGCAGGGCACCGAGGGGGCGCTGCTGGTGCAGGGCAACGGCGAGGAGATCACCGGCCAGGATCTGGTGCGGGTGGTCGAGGAGGCGCGCAGCCTGAAGCGCGTGCTCGACGCCTTCCCGACGCATTACCCGCGCCACATCCTCGAACAGGCGGCGATCGCCGGGGCCTTCGTGCCCGGCGCGGTGGAGGCCGACCTGCAGGGCGTGGCCGACAAGGTCGCGGCCCGGCTCGACCTGATCGCGCTGGAATACGAGAAAGGCTGGTCGGGCCGCATCACCCAAGATCGCGGCATCCGGCTCGCCCGCATCCTGCGCGGGGTCGAGGAGGTGCGGACGCTCGACGGCACCATGCTGCGCTCGGGCGAGGCGCGCAAGACGGGCTCCTTCACCCAGGCGCTGCAGGCGGTCTATGACAGCCCCGCCTTCCTGCAGCGCAAGGACCGCCGCCAGGTGATCCACGGCCCGCTCGACCTGCTGCGGGCGATCCTCGAGGAGGGCGAGAAGGGCAACCAGCTGCAGCGCTACAAGGGCCTGGGCGAGATGAACCCCGACCAGCTCTGGGAAACCACCCTCGACCCCGAGGCCCGCACCCTGCTGCGCGTCGAGATCGACGACATGGCCGAAGCCGACGACCTGTTCACCAAGCTGATGGGCGACGTCGTCGAACCACGCCGCGAATTCATCCAGCAGAACGCCCTGTCGGTGGAGAACCTGGATTTCTGAAGGCGTGTAGGATCGCGTGTGATCGTGCGCGATGCCCGTAAGCTTGAACGATTTGCCTGCAAGTTTGCGCGCCGATCGGGATGCCTTTGACTTTTGCGGGGGCGTCTCATGCGGTGATTGGCCAGATGTGCTTTGGCAGACTGACGCACGAACGAAGCGTGCGGAGCAGAAATGCGCGCCGACCCGGCTGAGTTGCGCCGGCAAGCACTTAGGCATCGGAATGCTGGCGGTTGAGTGCCTGGATCAGTTGCGCCCGCCCGGTGGGAATATCTTGGAACGCGTCGGCAGGCATATGCCGGAACGGGCGCTGGTAACGCCCGCTTTCGACGAGGGCCGTGGCGCGGTTCACTACGTCTCGCAGTCGATGCGAGCGCCGAGGCGGGACTGATACTCTCGGACACGGCCCCGAAGCTCAAGGAAAGCCTCGGCGCGCTTGCGCATCTTTAGCGTCTCTGTCTTGTCGGAGCAGTCCTCGACCCGGTCGCCGCCGTTCTTCTTGACGCCGGAAGGTCCCCATCAGCGATGCGAAGCTGTCCACCACCCGGCCTCGGCGACGCGATCGCAGGTTTCGATGTCCGGCATTGGCGGCAAGGTGACGGCTTGAGCATTTCGAAGAGCTGCACGCTCCCCAAGGTGGGTTTCAACCAGGACCGTCTCGTGCGCGGGCGCGATGCTGAAACTCGGGCGCGATGTTGACATAGGCCGGCCGGAAGGTCGGCGGGCCGACGTCCGGTCGAGGCGGGCCCCTGCCTGGCCAGCGTCCGCCCGTGCGCCCGGGGCGATCTGCGAAAGTCTTCGGAGCCCCGCCGCGCGCGCGCCGCGCATGGGCAGCGCCGCGGCCGGGCCGACCGGCCGCGCATGGGCCAGCGCCGCGGCTGGGCCGACCGGCCGCGGAGGGGTCCGCCCCGGCCGGCACGGCCTTCAACCCTTACGCGGGCCGGGCTCTCGCAGGCGGCCGTGCAGAGCCGGGCCGATCCCCGGTCACAGCATCGACCCAATGTCGGACGCGCCCGTCGGGTAGGCCGCGGGTATCGCCTTCACCTGGGCCACCGTCAGGCCCAGCTTGATCGCCAGGGAGAAGACATTGATCAGCTCGGCATAATCCGGGCCGAACATGTGGGCGCCGAGGATCTTGCCGTCCCTGCCCGCGATGATCTTCGCTCCGGCATGGCTCTCGCCCAGGCGCCTCTGCGAGAACCAGCCCGAGGTGTCGGTGAAGCTCACCTCGACCTCGCCCGCCTCGCGCGCCTCCGCCTCGAGCAGGCCGACGCGGGCGAGTTCGGGAAGGGTGAAGACCACGCTCGGCACCCCGGTGTAATCGGGCGCGGTGCGCTGGCCCTTGAGCATGTTCGAGGCAGCGATCTTGCCCTCGAAGACCGCCACCGGGGTCAGCGGCCTGCCGGGCGAGGCGGCGGCGTCGCCGGCGGCATACACGCGGGAGTTGGACGGCGATTGCAGCCACGGCATGACCTTCACGCCGCCGTTCTCGGTCTCGATTCCCGCGGCGGCGAGGTCGAGGCGCTCGATGGCGGGCACCCGCCCGGCGCCATGCACGACGAGATCGGCCTCGATGGCATGGCGTGCGCCCGCCTTCCGGTAGACCACGCGGTGCGCTCCCTCCTTGTCCTCGACCCGCTCGATCGCGGCCTCGGCGACGATCTCGATCCCGGCGGCGCGGCTGCGCTCCAGCAGCATGTCGACGAGGTCGGGGTCGAAGCTCTTCAGCGGCCGCGCGCCGCGATCGAGGATCGTCACCTGCGCCCCCGCCCGCGCCGCGATATGGGCGAATTCGAAGGAGATGTAGCCGCCGCCGACGAAGACGATCCGACGCGGCAGCGCGGCGAGGTTCAGGAAGCCGGTGCTGTCGATCAGCCGCTCGGCGCCGGGAAACTCCAGCGGCCGGGGCGCCGCACCCGTGGCGATCAGCGCGTGGCGGAAGACGATCTCGCCATGGCCCTCGACCGCGATCCGGTCCTCACCGGTGAAGCGTGCGCGACCGTGCAGGGTCCGTACCCCGGCCTCCCGCAGGCCGTTCTCGATGCTCTCCGGCATCGGGTCGGTCAAGCTCTCCTTGTGCTGCATCAGCGCCGGCCAGTCGATCCGGGTCTCGCCCGCCACGCCCTTGCCGGCGAGCCGCCGCGCGGCCTCCACCGCCTCGGCCCCGGCGCGCAGCATCTTCTTCGGATCGCAGCCCCTGAGCGCGCAGGTGCCGCCATAGGGCAGCGCGTCGACGATGGAAGTGGACCAGCCGGCCTGGCTGCATTTCTTGGCGGCGCTGATGCCGGCCATGCCGGCGCCGATGACGATCAGGTCATGCATAAAGGAGGCTCCTGTCCGAAGGTGAGACCGCCCGCCTCAGAGCGGCGCCCGGGGCCCGGCGATGATGATGCCGGCGCCCAGGAGGCAGAGGCTGACGCCGATCAGGTCCCACCGGTCCGGCCGGACCCCTTCCACGGCCCAGAGCCAGACCAGCGAGGCCGCGATGTAGATGCCGCCATAGGCGGCGTAGGCCCGTCCGGCCGCGACGCTGCCCGACAGCGTCAGCAGGTAGGCGAAGAGCGCGAGGCAGGCCATGCCGGGCCCGAGCCACCAGATCGTCCTGTCGAGCCGCAGCCAGGCCCAGAAGGCAAAGCATCCGGCGATCTCGGCGAGGGCGGCGCCGATATAGGCGGCTAGGGTCGGCATGGGGCGGTCGGTCTCCGGTTGCAATCATGGGCGCTACCCCGCGCAGCAGCTGAGCGCGGCCACGTCCTTCTCGAAGGTCTGCGCGGCGAGCTTCAGCCCCTCCACATTGGTGAGATAGGGCATGATCGTGTCGCCGAGCTCTTCGTAGGTCATGCCCGCCCGCAGCGCCATCGCTGCCGTCTGGATGCTGTCGGCGCCCTCGGGGGCGAGGATCTGCGCGCCCAGAAGGCGCTTGCTCCCCGCCTCCGCCACCAGCTTGATCAGCCCGCGGGTGTCGCGGGCGGCCAGCGCGCGGGGCACCGCGTCGAGCGGCAGGACGGAGGTCCGCACCGCATGCCCGGCAGCCCGGGCCTGCGCCGCGCTCAACCCCACGCCCGCGACCTGCGGGTCGGAGAAGACCACCCAGGGCATCGTGGCGTTGGCGTAGGCGCGCGCCTCGCCCGCCACCGCGTTCCGCGCGGCGAGCTTGGCGCCGTAGGCCGCCATGTAGACAAACTGGTCGCGCCCGGTGACGTCGCCCGCGGCCCAGACCTTCGGATTGGCGGTGCGCATATGGTCGTCGACGACGATCCCGCCCCGCGCATCGGTTGCGATCCCCGCAGCGCCGAGATTCAGGGCGTCGCTGTTCGGCACCCGTCCGGTGGCGAGCAGCAGCCGCTCGGCGCCGAAGACATTTCCGTCAGTGGCGGTCAGACGCACGGTATCGTTGTCCCGCGCCACGCGTTCGTAGCCCGGGACGCGCGCCAGTCGGATACCCTCTTCGGCGAGGCCGCGCGCCAGCGCCGCGGAGATCTCGGGCTCGGCCGCCGGCAGCACGCCGCGGCGGCTGACCAGCGTCACCGCGACCCCGGCCCGGGCGAAGAGCTGCGCCAGCTCCACGCCGACATAGCCCGCGCCGAGCACCAGCAGGGAGGCAGGCAGGTCCGCCAGCTCCAGCGCCGCGGCGCTGTCGAGCGCGTCGACCGCCGCGAGGCCGGGAAT
The DNA here is from genome assembly GCF_054482755.1 of Roseivivax sp. CAU 1761. NCBI lineage: Bacteria > Pseudomonadati > Pseudomonadota > Alphaproteobacteria > Rhodobacterales > Roseobacteraceae > Roseivivax > Roseivivax sp. CAU 1761. Next base: position 2,198 of record NZ_JBTLRM010000057.1, on the reverse strand, counting down.
CGCCGGCACCTGCGGGCGGGACCCGGTGGCGATGACGATCCTCGCCGCCGGAAAGGCGGCGCCGTTGACGGTCAGCCGGCCCGCATCGTCGAACCGGGCGCGGCCCGCGACATAGGCGATATTGGCGTGCCGGCGCAGCACGTCGGCATATTTCGCCGCCCGCATTGTCTCCACCAGCGCCCGCTTCTGCGCCATCGTCGCGGCCCAGTCGGCGATGCGGCCCGCGGCCTCGATCCCGTCGAAGCGCGTCGCCGCGCGGGCCTGATGCAGGCCCTCCACGGCGCGGATCAGCGCCTTGGAGGGCACGCAGCCCACGTTCACGCAGGTCCCGCCGAGCGTCCCGTCGCCGATCAGCGCGACCCGCGCCCCGGCCTCGGCGGCGGTGATCGCAGCCGAGAACCCGGCCGAGCCGGCGCCGATCACGGCGAGGTCGCAGGCCCCCGCGGGGGTGCAGCATTCCGCCATCTCCGTCTCCCTTTCAGATCCCGCGCCGGCGCCAGAGCGCGTAGAGGGTAAGGCCGAGGGCCCCCGCCAGCGCCGGCAGGAGCACGAGGTCGAGCCAGCCCAGCAGGGCAGAGAGCCCGACCGCGCCCAGCAGGATGACCAGGATCGGGGTGAAGCAGCAGAGCGCCAGGACGACGGTGCCGATGAGCCCGTATGCCAGAAGGCGGCCGTGCCTGTCGGAGGGCGTCCCGGGGCGCCTCACGACCCGCACCCCGACCGCCGCGCGGATCCCATAGCCGCGGCACGCCGTGGCGGGAGACAAGGGCCCGCGCGCCGCGCCATCCGGCTCCGGCCGGCCGCGCACCCCTCCCGCGTGCCGCGTCTTGTCCCAATCCCCCCGGCTTTCATCGTGACCTCCCGTTGGCGCCCGATGACCGTCAAGCTAGGGTCTGTAGGGGCTACAGGATCAAGGAGAAATGCCATGCCGTCCGGTCACGCCCGCGCAAGCGGCCTGAGGCGCGCCGAGCTGGCCCGGCTCACCGGCTGCAATCTCGAAACCATCCGCTATTACGAGAGCGTCGGCCTGATGCCCGACCCGCCGCGCACCGCGTCCGGGCACCGCCGCTACGGCCCGGCCCATGTGGACCGCCTGGCCTTCGTGATGCGCGCCCGGCATCTCGGCTTCACCCTCGAGGAAACCCGCGGCCTGCTGTCCCTCGTCGACCGCGGCAGCCACACCTGCGCCGAGGTCGCGCGGATGGGGCGCCACCATCTCGCCGCGGTGCGCGCCAAGATCCGCGACCTGCAGGAAATCGAACGCGTCCTGGCCGAGACGGTCGCCCGCTGCTCCGGTGCCGCCACGCCCGACTGCCCCCTGCTCGACGTCCTCAACGAGGGACAGACCCCACCAACCGCCGCAGCGGCGTCGGGTTAGAAGCCGGCCGGACCGCGCTGCGGCCTCCGCCATTCTGACAGGGTCCCCCGTCTTCCCGCGATGGCCAGCCGCGCTGATGCCATCGCCTCGCTCCCGACCAGCCTGGCGCCCTAGCCTCGCGGTCCGCCTGCGCGATGCAGTGTTGCTGGCGTGGGCGGGCCGGCTCGGGCCGCCTTGTCGGGGCCGTGCAGGGCTGTGGGCACAGGAAAAGCGCCGCGGGCCTTTTGGGCTGCGGCGCTGGTGTGTCGGATTTGGTTGCGGGGGACAGGCATTGGCTTACATCGAACTAGTGCCAGGTTCCGTCTCCTCGGCCGCCGCGCAAAAAGGATGAACTGCGGGCGGTTGAACCTTGAGACGGTTTCGGTCCTGCGCGGCCGTAGGCACAGGGCGCAGCGGAGGCTACTGGAGAGCCCCGTTGCGGAAGTGCCAGTCTCTCGCTGCGTGCGCTCGCAGCAGAAATCTACAGAGATACAGCAAAAACCCTGCGGCGCTGCCGCTAAGTCTCCGGACATTCGAGCTTGGTGCAGCGAGAGCGCAACCAGGACGAACCGTCCTGCGGACCTTTCTGCCGTTCGTCGCACCTGATCGGTTTGCGCTGCGTCTGCAAAGCCGCGCGGGCGGGAGGGAGGAGAGCCGACCTTCGCTTCGCTCTGCTTCAAGGTCGGAAGCGGGCTACTTGGGGACAACTGCCCCCACCCTGAACTGCCCCCCATTTCGACCGGACAGCCTGGCATGACCATGGAAGGCTCAAGCCTGTGCTTGGGGACATGCTTATGCCCAACGACAGACCCACCCGCATTGAGGTGATCACCGGCGTTGC
>NZ_JBTLRM010000056.1:0-10493 GCF_054482755.1 Roseivivax sp. CAU 1761 | reverse complement strand
GGGCGATCCGCTCCGCGCGCCGAAAACGCTGCGCGGATCGCCCATTGCACCACCGGCGCACCCGCGCCAATCTGACCGCCGGGCTCCGGCTTCGGGTGGATGAAGAATGGGGGTCACAGCAGCGTTACCCTGGACGAGGGAGACTCTCGGTCGTCGCTGCCGGTGACGCGCGACAACCTGCGCGGACTCCGTGACGCGGGTCTCGCGGAGGTGGGCAAGATCGACATCTACCTCATGGATACGCTGGCTGAGGCGCGTGCCCTGGCCGTGGGCCTGAGCGAGCGTCCCCACAAGCAGATCGAGTGCTACCAGAACCCCTTTGGTTACGGCCTCGTTCTGTCCTGCGATCCCACGCTGAAGCACCAGATCACCCTGAATGATCGCCGGAAGCCGGCCCACGAGATCGGCGCGGTGGAAGACGAGGTCCGGTGCAGCTGGCACCTCACCGAAGAGCGCTACTACGGGTTCTCGATGTCTGACGACGAGATTGAGGCCCAGATGAACAGGTTCGCGCGTCGTCTGGGTGACATGGCCAAGGAAGTCGGGGTGGAAGCGCAGATGGAGCTGCGCGACGTGGCCGAGGAGATGAGCTTCGAGCACGACCTCGAGCAGGCCGGCATGGAAATGCGGATGTAAGTCGGCCGCGCCGATTTCAGAGTCATTTTTAGAGTCCAGGAGCCCCGAATGACAGTTCCCATCACCCACACCGTCGTCCCGCTCTACTACCGGGGTCGGACGCACGGTGGCCCCGATGTCACGGTCGTGAAGCCGCGCATCCTGGACGGCTACGTCTACGTCAACAGCGACAACCTTCTGAAGCTGCAAGCCAATGGTCTCGATGAGCAAGGCGCCATCGACATCTGGCTTCTGGATACCGTCGAGGAGGCCGAGACTGTCGCCTCCATCCTCGAGGACGGGGCCGTCTGCCAGAAGCTGCCCAATGGGAATGGGGTCGTGATGCGCACGACCCCCGGGAACTTCGAGGTCAATCTCCAGGACCGCCGCCGCAAGACGAGGACTTACGGTATCCCGGGCGACGAGGTCCACGGCAGCTGGGAGCTCGACCACGGGCAGATGCTCACCATGATGAACGAGGACGAATTCGAGATCGAGCGCTCCACGCGCCAGTGGGCCCGTGCCGTGGCGATGATGGCGCGGCACATGGATTCGTCCGCCATTCAGCAGCTGCAGGTGGACCTGGAGATGATCCCGGGCGCGTACGTTTCCTTTGCCTCCCGGGATGTGGGCTCCCTGGCCGAAGAAGAAGAGGTGGAGTTCGCGGACATGCCCGAGGCGCACTCGATCCTGTATCGCCGCGCGCAGAAATTCGATGCCCCCTCCATCCAGTCCGAGATCACCCGCGATGTGATGGGGAGCCTTTTCGATCTCATCGTCCCGGACGACGAGTTGGACGGCCCTGCCGGTCCGTGAGGAAAGCATGCACCTGCCGCATGGCAGGTGCCCCACACTGCCCTATCGAGCCCGCCGCCTCCTGCATATTTCTGCATTGCAGAAACGAGGTGCCGTCATGGCGTCAGCAGGAATTCAGAGCCCGAAGGTCCTCGCACAGGGACCCCTGAAGCGGGCCGCCACCACCCTACTCCAGCACTGGGAACGGCTGAGCCTGCGCTCTCGGGTCGGACGCTTCCACGGCGGCGTGGGCGACGATTGGCTGCGCGAACGCTCCCGTTCGGCGAGCCCGGACCTCTTGCTGGGGGTCGAGGCCGACGGAGAGACCCGGGCAGTAGCGGAGCTCTACAAGACGACCGCGGTGGACGCCGAGGTGGCGCTCTCGGTAGAGGATGCCTACCAGAGCCGCGGCTTTGGGCGCGAGCTCTTTGCTGCTGTTATCGAGCACGCCCGGAAAATGGGTGTCCACCGGATCGAGGCATCGTTTTCGCATGATAACCGGCCGATGCTGCGGCTTGCACAGAACGCGGGCGCCGAGATCGTCGCCGAAGACGGAGATCGCTGGGCGAGCATCACGCTCTGAACCCGTGTGTTGCAGGCCACGTGGCATCTGGTCTTTGAGAACCAGGGAGCCAGACATGACGAAGACGACACCGACCACCCTCATCCCGATCTACTTCGCACTCGATGATGGTGGCGGCTTCGGCTCCACCAGCCGGCCAATCGACCGACTGACGTTCGGAGCGCCGGGCTACTTCGATGACCAGGTCCTGGTGACGTCAGACAATCTGGAACAGATGGCCCGTGCCGGCCTGTCCGAGGTCGGGAAGCTAAGCATTATCGTCACCGACACGCATGTCGAGGCGATGCACCGCGCCGACGCGGAACGCAAAGGCGCGCCGGGAGACGTGGTGACAACCAGACTCCCCAATGGCAATGGGCTGGTCGTCATCAGCGAGACCGACCTCGACTTCGGGGTCAGTGTCGTAGATCTTCGATGCGAGGACGAAGCGGCCGAGATCTGGCCCCACTGCGTGGTCAGCTGCGACAAGCCGCGCGATGAAGTCGAAGCTCTCCAGGCGGACGCAGAAAACGACGCGTGCCTGGCCGCACTGAAGGCGCTGTGGCTGCTTGAGAAGCCAGGGTATCCGGCCCGGGATTCTCGAGGCTATCCAGCGACAAGTCGTCGAATTAGCCTCTGAAGCGCCCTGCTCCGAGGAAACGCTGACCTACTACTTCGTAGCGGTGAACAGTTGGGTCGAGCCCATCATGCGGGAAGGATTTCCCAGTGAGCCATTTCGCGACGGGTATGGGCAGAAATTTTCACATCTTTTCGAAAGTGTGGAGCGAGTACGGGCCATGGGAGGGGTTACAGAACTCCATTCGCCAGAAGACTTCAGGATCATTGCGGTCGAGTGCGAGCTTCTTCCTGTCATGGAAAAGCTCTCCACACCTCGCCCGCATCGAGGGTGATTGCGTGATCAAGGGGCTCGGAGGTGGCGATTGTCCCGGAGATCGGTGACACCCGGCCGATCAACCTGCACAGGATACCGTTCTCGGACAAGGAAAACCGGCACATCGAGATACGTGTGATTCTCGACAACCCGTGGATGCTCTGAATCCGGCGCACAGGCTCTTGAAATCGGACTGCGCGCCTAGCGTCATCGGTAGATGAGGTCTCGCATGCCGAGGGTCAGCTGCGGTGCGAAGGTGATCGTCACGAGCGCAACCAGCATCACCATGATGAACGGTAGGACGGCGCGGTAGATGCTGTCGACCGATATGCCGGCGACGTTGCTGGCCGCGAAGAGATTGACGCCGAAGGGCGGCGAGATGAAACCCAGAGCGAGGTTGATCACCATGATGATCCCGAAATGTACCGGGTCGATTCCGAAGGCCACCGCCACGGGGGTCAGGATCGGCGCCAGCACGATGATCGCGGCGGCGCCCTCGATGAACATGCCTATGACGAGGAGGAATAGGTTCACTCCGATCAGAAACGCAACCGGCCCGTCCAACATTTCGATCAGCCACCCGGTGACCATTGCCGGGGCGCCGGAGCGGTTGACGAGAAAGCCGAACAATCCGGCCGCTGCGATGATGAACATGATGACGGTCGACCCGATCACCGTACGTCGCAATACCTTCCAAAGGTCTCCGACACTCAGTTCCCGGTAGACCACGACCGCTACGAACAGGGCATAGAAGACCGCTACGATGGAGGCTTCGGTCGGCGTAAAGATCCCGCCATAGATACCGCCGAGGATGATCACGGGCATCAGTAGCGCGAAGGTGGCTCGACGCCCCGCACGCGCCAGCGACAGCCGCTCAACGTCCTCGTCCACATCCTTCCCGAAAACACGGACCCAGATCAGCACGAAGGTCATCAGGATGCCGCCGACGATCAGGCCGGGCACGATACTCGCGACGAAGAGCTCGCCGATGGATACGTCGGCCGCCACCCCGAAGAGGATGAGGGGAATTGACGGAGGGATGATCACCCCGAGCTCGGCGGAAGTCGCCTGCAGGCTGGCCGCCCATGGAGCCGGATAGCCATGTTTGCGCAGAGCCGGGATCATAATTGACCCGATGGCAAAGGTCGTGGCGGTTCCGGACCCGGAAACCGAGGCAAAGATCATGCATGACAACACGCAGGTGACCCCGAGGCTCCCTCTGATATTGCCGACGATGGCCTTGGCGAAATCAATCAGCCGCTGCGATATCCCGCCGGCTTCCATGATGTTGCCCGCGAGGATGAAGAACGGGATCGCGACCAGCGAAAACTTGTCGATGGCCACGTAGAATTGCTGGCCGATCAGGACCGGCGGCAGGCTGCTCAACAAAGTGACGGTGAGTACGCTGGCCATTCCGACGGCCACAGCAATCGGCACACCGACGAGCAGGAGGCCACACATCAAGATTACGAGCGGCGCGGCCATGGTTTCCCTTGGTGATGAAGCCGGGAATGCCGTTTTCGGCCCATGCCAGCGGCTTGAAGCCCTTTTGTCCGACTGCCTTGATGAGCTGTTCGCCGACGGGGCCATCGATCACCTTGCGCGCATGCTCGAGGTCTTCGAACAAGAACGGCAGGTCGAGCACACCGGTCTCCGGCACGAAGCTGCCCACGGTACCGAGCGAGGTCAGGACGAGGTCGATGGTGCCGAGCTGGACACCTTCAACCATTTCCCGTTCGCTTCCCAGACCGCCGGCGGGCACGATCTCGACCACGTAACGGCCTTCGGTCTTCTCCTCGACCTGGTCCGCAAATACCTGCGCGCCGGCCTGGTAATGCGAATTCTGAGACAGCGAATGACCCAGCTGCAACCGTGTTTCGGCGCCAGCCTGACTGGCAACGAGGGCCGCGGCAAGCGCGGAGAGGGCTACGTATTTCACCAAGATTTCCTCCCTTTGGTGTTTATGCGAAGTGCCGCGACGGATCGTCGGCAGAGCGTCGTTGGTCGGCGAGAGCAGTCTGAATTGCGTCGAGCGCGTCGGCGTTGGCGACATGCGACGCATCGAACTCCTCTCCTGCAGCAATCCTTTTCAGGATGTTACGCATCACCTTGTTCGTGCGGGTGCGCGGAAAATCAGGGACGAAGTGGATCTCGGAGGGCCGGAACGCGGTGCCGAAACTGTTCGCCACCGCCTCCGACAGTTCAGCAGGCGCCACCTGCTGTCCGGAGGTGCGAATACAAAAGAGTACGATGCGCTCGCCCTTGACGTCATCCGGGGCCGACACGACTGCGACCTCGCTGATCCCGGGCACGGCCGCGGCCACAGCCTCAACCTCGGCGGCCGCGATCCGCTTGCCGGCGACCTTCATCACGTCATCGCGGCGGCCCTTCATGTGCCAGTATCCAGCCGCGTCTCGCTCCACCAGGTCGCCATGGGACCAGCGGCCGGGGTGCCGCTTGCAGTAAGTCTCCCGGAAGACTTCCTCAGCTTTCCACAGACCTCGGGAGAGCCCAGGGGAACTGTGACCAAGGACCAATTCGCCGACTTCCCCAATCGGGGCCGGTGTCCCGTCTTCGCACAGTGACATGGCGCCCATGCCGGGCGCCGGTTTGCCAACACTGCCGGGAACGTCCTCGAGGAGCAGGTTTCCCGAGAGGATCGTCCCGCCGATTTCCGTGCCGCCGGTGTAGTTCAGGATCCGTGCACCGTTCCGCCCAAAATGTTCGGCGCACCAGGCCCACGCGCTGCCTCTCCATGCCTCCCCGGTCGACGCGATCACCCGGAGGGATGACAGATCGGTCTCAGGTTCCGGCGTGAGTTCCCGGACCATGAGGGAGCGCACCAACGTCGGCGAGAGGCTGAAGACGGAGACCCGGTGCTTTTCGAGAAGTTGGTAGACGCGATCTTCGGATGGATAGTCCGGCGCGCCCTCGGCAAGCACGAGGCAGCCGCCGACGGACAAAACGCCCACCGCCAAAATGGGCCCGGTGAGCCATCCGAAGTCTCCCATCCACATGACGCGGTCGCCGGAGCGGATGTCGAGCAGCAGACCCAGGTCGCAAAGCACCTTCAGAAGGAAGCCACCATGGGCGTGAACCGTGCCCTTCGGTTTGCCCGATGTGCCAGACGTGTATGCCACCATCAGGAGTGTCTCGGCGTCGCAGGGCTGCGCCGCCAGGCTGCCCTGCGAGGTCAGCGCGCGCCATGAGATCGTCTGATCACCCTCTGGTTTGTACTGCGACCCTGCTTGTAGGACGACGACCAGGGTCGACAGCGTCGGCACGCGCGCAAGTGCAGCTTGGGCGACATCGATAATCGCGATGTCGCGTCCCCGTCTTCGCGTGCTTTCGACGGTGATCAAGGCTTTCGCTTCCGCATCGGACAAACGCTGGACGACCGCATCGGCGCCGTAGCCCGAGAAGAGAGGCACGGCAACCGCGCCGAGACTTGCCACCGCAAGATATGCCGCGATGGTCTCCGGCAGCATGGGCATCAGAATGCCAACCCGGTCGCCTTTCCCCACGCCGCGCGCAGAAAGACCTTGAGCGGCCTGTCCGACTTCGTCGCGCAGCCTTTGCCTGTTCCAGATTGTGACATCGCCATCCTCAGACTCCCAGGCGATTGCTGGATCGGTCGCAGGGAACCGGTCCCCATCGATCCGCAGGCAGGTGTCCGCGATGTTCATCACCGCCCCGGGCAGCCATTCCTTGCCGTTCGAGATGTCGCCCGGTGTTGCCATGGCAGTTGGCGCCATGCGGAAGACCGGAGCGAAGTGTCTGACAACTGCATTCCAGAACCAGTTTGGGTCCTGATCTGATTTCTGCAGCAGCGCGTCGTAATCCGCCAGCGAGTTTGCGGCCAGAAAACCCGACAGATTACAAGTATCGCTTGAGATTTTTTGTTGCGACACGTTCAAACTCTCCCCCGACCTCAACGAGGGTTACGGTTCACGCGATCAAGGTCAAACGCAAACGTGAACTCACCGGCGACAAACCCGGCGTTGCCTTTCGCGAGCTTGAGGAGTTGGCTGCGAAGTGATCCTATCCCGCGCCCGTAAGCGCGAGCGCGAGATCGCTTAGGCCTTCATTCCTTCCAGCACGGCCTGCGCCATTCGCCTTGCATCCGGCTCTGCCCGGTGCGGCACGTCAGTCTGCTTCATGTGGTCCACGGTCCTCTGGAACGCTCCGGTGGTAGGCAGCACCATTGCCGCGTAGGAGAAGAAGTCCAGCATCTGGACCTGCGGCGGCTCCTCTGTCAGCGAGAGAAGTCGGCCGAGCCATCGGGCATCGAATTCCGGCGCGTCGCTGATCGCGATGCCGTTGTTCACTCCCCGAAACCAGTCGAGGACCTCGTCGGTCGAGCTGCCTTCCGCGTCCAGGTCATCGCGGCCGATCCCGTGGATCGCTTCACTCTCCGGAAGCCAGAACTCTATGGACCCGATGCGTATGTCCAAATCCGGCGTCCTTCACTAACGATGACGCCTTCCTCGATGCGCGCCACCCCGATTTCAATGGGCCAGCTGCTATGAACGAGCGAACTGGCTTCGATGTCGATGTCGATGAAGAATGAGGCGGACGTCTGCACGACGCCCTCCGTATTGGTCACTTGGCGCCCTTTCGTCGGCTCTTCAGTGATCTAATATTCGAAAGTTAATGGAGTTTTACCAGACCTTCGCCGTTCGAGGAAGGGGCGCCCGGGACGCACGGCGCGTCCCGGTGAGGAGTCTCAGTAGGTCCGGTATCCCGGTCAGCCTGCGTGCTCTACGAAGAGATGCTCCGGGGGCATCGCCTCGTAGAAGCGACGGTGAATCCCACGAATGAAGCCCACCGAAGTGGGCGCGCGGAGCTTACCCTTTGAATGAGTGTCGTTGATCCATTCCTGAACTTAGACTTCAGCGGCAGCTTCCTCGGCCAAGAGGCGGTTCTCAACATGGTCCAGCCTCCCCGCGAGAGCGGCCTCGATGCCGCGGGGCGCTTGTTATGGCCCTTGATGAGGTTCAAGTAATACGCGTTCAAAACAGGGGTCATCCTGCGTAGCTCAATCGCACTCTCCTGATTCAACCGACGACCGAGGGCCTCGGAGCGAGTTTCCAGAACCAGGTTCGTCAACTCGATCAGGACGCTTCCGTCAATACCACAAGGTTCGATCCGCACCGAAGTTTCCCGGGGGATTTTGCCGCTCGCCTGACAAGATATTTCCCTTGTCTGTATAGCACTTGCCGGATTGCGTTGTAACAAATTGCCGATCTCGGCTGCCGGTTTCAACGGACCGGAAGTTACGACCTTAAGACGAGGTCGCTCGGTCCGCATCCATGACGGCCTGCTAGGAAAGCGCCTCGGGCGTCGACCATGAACATGTGAAACGCGCTACCCGGGCCGCGCCGAAAGAAATGGCTTAGCGCCACGCGGATGTAGACCTCGTCCGAGTCCACGCAGCGGTCTGCGATGCGCTTCCCCAAGACCTTCGACGAACTGCTCAGCCCGCGGATCACTTGTTGGGAAAATTCGTCCTGGCCGGGCTGACGGTTGGCATTCCGTAGGATAAGACCGTTCTTCGCGGATCCACCTCCCCGGCGGCTAACGGGGCAATAACATGCGCGTTTTCTGGTACGACCGGCGCTCTTTATCGCAGAGATCCTTGGGCAGCGTCGCCTCGCCGTCGACAAGGAGGACGCGCCCGCGGAAGCCTCGCTAGACGTCTGACCAGACCTCTCGGCAATATTGTTCAGCAGAGGAAGCCTCCTCGGCATTGGTAGGCTTTCTTCGTTCCGAGAAAGTCGCTTGGCCGAGGCTTCCGGGCCTTTCGGAAGACCAAAGACTGCTGCATTCGCGGCCCCAGCTTGACGAGCGCCGCCATCAGGCGGATATTTTGCGTCAGTTGTCGCATACGGGACTCGAGATGGAAGCGGTGATCGGTGCAAGCGACGTCAGCAGCGCGATTGGACTTCTCGGCGGCGAGAGCGCCATCCACGCGCGAGTCCGGAACTCGCTGGATGTGCACGAGCTGCTGCTCAAGGGGCTTCCGGCCGATGCCCTGTTGCACCTTGTGTCGTCGCTCTCGTTCCTGGAACGAGGGGACGCTTTGCAGAATGCCATCGGCCTAAGTATCCGTACGTTGCAGCGCTACAAGTCGGGGAACGCCCGCCAGCTGCTGAGCGTGGAGCAAAGTAGCCGTGCCTGGCGGTTTGCCGAACTCTTTGCGCATGCGACCGAGGTCCTCGGCTCGGAGGGGGCGGCAGAGGAGTGGCTGACCCAGCCGGCCATCGGCCTCGAGAACCGTAAGCCGCTTGAGCCGCTGGCGACGTCCGCAGGCGTGGAAGCGGTCAGCGAGTATCTGACGCGGCTGGAGTACGGGGTCTATACTTGACGCCCCTAGCGCCGCCCCTGGCAAGCGGCGAATTCCGTCTTTGGAGGATCGATCTGAAGCGCCACGCGTCTACCTGGCAAACTGGTGAAGGGGCCTTTCGCGTCGGAGGTCGATGGAATCCCCCGGGCGTGCGTGCCGTTTGCGCCTCCCTCGACCCCGCCACGGCGGCTCTCGAGGTCGCCTTGCACAAACGCTTCCGCGTCCTCGACACACTGCACCATGTGCTGACCTCCGCCGTCATCACCGATCCCGAGCGCATCCACGTGGTCCCTCCCGATGAGGTACCAAACCCGAACTGGCTGATGCCGATCACTTCGGGGCGCAATCAGCAGGTATTCGGCGCAGAGTTGCTGCGCTCCAATGGGGTTGTTCTCATCCCGTCCGCAGTTACTCGGCATAGCTGGAACCTGATCTTCGAAGCGGACGCACTGGACGAACTGCTGCGAGACGTCGATCAGGAACGCTTCGCGCTGGATCCACGGCTTCAGGGCTAAAGCCGGGCGCGGTCACCGTGGGTACGCTCCGGCAGGAAAACCCTTCTCAAATCGTCCACCTTTGGAAAGCGAGATTTCAGCCGCGAAGGTCCGCCCCGGCAAATCGGCGCCCGAGATCCTAGCGGCACCGGAAAACGGAACAGCCGCCACTCGCGGGACCCGGTGACCAGGTCGTCCTCCCGGATAACCGCCTCGATCAGCGCTCGCTGAATTCCTTCCAGCTTGGCATGGGCTGCGCATAGTGACACAATGATGCAAGCCGACACCCAACGCGACGTTCAGTTCGACACCAGCCTGATCACCGGCGAAGAAACCGCGAGGGTTTGGCATGATCACCGCCAGTTCGCATGATGTGACCCAGCAGACGGCCCCGGAGCGGCCCGGTTTCGTCTTTCTCCTTGTGTCGACGGGATCGGGCGCCGGCGCTCCGACGTAGGCTGGACCTACAATGTCGGTGCCCGCCTCCGGGCCCACAATTCCGGCGAGGAGCGAAGGCCACCCGCGGGCGGGCATGGAAGGTCGCCTTTAGTGAGAAGCACTCCCCCAATGGGGACGCCATGGCTGCGGAGTACGCGCTCAAGCAGGACCGTCCCCACCGCATTTGACCGGTTGCTACCCTTCCATCCAAACAAAACGAGCATTCAAGTGCTGTGACCCCCATTCTTCATCCACCCGAAGCCGGAGCCCGGCGGTCAGATTGGCGCGGGTGCGCCGGTGGTGCAATGGGCGATCCGCGCAGCGTTTTCGGCGCGCGGAGCGGATCGCCCA
>NZ_JBTLRM010000055.1:0-10691 GCF_054482755.1 Roseivivax sp. CAU 1761 | reverse complement strand
AGTTGCGGCGCGAAGCGCGACAGGGCGTCCATGGTGAAGTCTCCTTTCGGAATCCGATGCGATAGGGGGCCGGTTCGGGAGCGGACCGGCGCGATGGCGGCTCTGTGCCGCGACCGCGGCGCAGGGTCCATTCCCTTCCGGCGCACAGCTTCGGTGCGCGCCGCCGCCGCCGTTGGGCCCGCCCGCCGGCGGGCCGCCGGGGCCGGGCTGCGGCGGTGGCGGCGGGGCCTCGGATTGCAGCCGGCGCAGCAGGTCCTCGGGGCTCGGCAACTCGGCCACATGGGTCAGCCGGATGACCGCCATCTCGGCGGCCATCATGGCGTTGGGCGCGGCCGAGACCTCCTCCAGGGCTTTCAGCAGCATCTGCCACATGCGGGTCAGCGGCCGCATCCCGAGGGCCTGCGCCATGGCCAGCCCGCGCGAGCGTTCCTCGGGCGACACGGTCGGGTCCTCGGCGGCGTCCGGGGTGATCTTGACCACCGAAATCCAGTGCGTGACCTCGGCCAGGTCGCGCAGCACTGCCAGCGGGTCGGCGCCGTCGGCATATTGCGCCGAGAGCTCGGTCAGCGCGCCGGCGGCGTCGCCGCGCATCACCAGGTCGAAGAGGTCGAGCACCCGGCCGCGATCGGCGAGCCCCAGCATGGCGCGCACCGCCTCGGCGGTGGTCTCGCCGGCGCCGTGGCTGATCGCCTGGTCGAGCAGCGAGGTGGCGTCGCGCGCCGAGCCCTCAGCGGCGCGGGTGATCAGCATCAACGCCTCGTCGGAGATCTCGGCGCCCTCGCGCTCGGCGATGCGGCGCAGCAGGGCGAGCATGGTCTCGGGCTCGATGCGGCGCAGGTCGAAGCGCTGGCAGCGCGACAGCACGGTGACCGGCACCTTGCGGATCTCGGTGGTGGCGAAGATGAACTTCACATGCGCCGGCGGCTCCTCCAGCGTCTTCAGCAGCGCGTTGAAAGCGTTCACCGACAGCATGTGCACTTCGTCGATGATATAGATCTTGTAGCGCGCCGAGGCCGCCCGGTAATGCACGCTGTCGATGATCTCGCGGATGTCGCCGACGCCGGTATTGGACGCCGCGTCCATCTCCAGCACGTCGACATGGCGGCCCTCGATGATCGCCCGGCAATGTTCGCAGACGCCGCAGGGCTCGGTGGTGGGGCCGCCCTCGCCGTCGGGGCCGATGCAGTTCATGCCCTTGGCGATGATCCGCGCCGTGGTGGTCTTCCCGGTGCCGCGGATGCCGGTCATGATGAAGGCCTGCGCGATGCGGTCGGCGGCGAAGGCGTTCTTCAGGGTCCGCACCATGGCGTCCTGGCCCACGAGATCGGCGAAGGTCTCGGGGCGGTACTTGCGGGCGAGCACCTGATAGGCCGGGCTGTCGGACATGCGCGCGGGACTCCGTGGAAGGCGGCGTCAACCTAGGCGCTCGGGCCGGCGGCGTCCACCGCCGGCGGACCGTCAGTCGGCGGGGACGGCGAAATAGTCCATGGTGTGGACATAGGGCGTGCTGGCGACGATCCGGTAGCCGGCCTCGCGGCACCAGGTGCGGGCGAAGGGCAGGATGTTCTCACGCAGCACCTCGACCCAGATCACCGGGCGGTCGCGGGCGATCAGCTGGCGGGCGCCGGCCAGCACGTCGATCTCCATGCCCTCGGCGTCGATCTTGATGACGTCGACGCGGTCCGGCCCCATCAGCTCGTCAAGCGGCAGCACCTCGATGGCGCCGCTGTCCGAGGCCACCAGCCGCGTCGCGCCGAGATTGTCGGCCTGGTCGGTGACCGCGTCGAAACGCGCCCGCGCTGCCCCCGCGCCCTTGCCGAAGCCGCGCCGGTCGATGCGGTCGCCGAGGCCGTTGACGGCGATGTTCTGGTCGAGCAGGTCGAGCGCCGCGGGGTTGGGCTCCACCGGGTAGATGCGCGCCGCGCCGAGATGCTGGGCATACCAGACCACGTGGTTGCCGATATTGGCGCCGACCTCGAGGATCGCCGGGGTCTCGGCCCGGACCAGCCCGCGCAGCTTGGCCAGCGAGGCCGATTCGAAGAACTCGCCGCGCAGATGGGTGGCCTGAATCAGGTCGGTGGGGTTGGTCAGGCGCATCCGCGCCTCGATGCCGCCGTCGCGGATCGGCACGTGGACCGGCAGCGCCGCCAGCTCGACGCGCCACAGATCGGTCACCGCGGCCGACCAGTCGGCGCCGGTGGCGGCGCGCGGCCCGTGGCTGTGCTGGCCTCGGCGGTTGACGAAGAAGATCTCGGGGCGCTTGGCGCAGCGCGCCTCGGCCCAGAGCCGGTAGTAGAACTTGAAATCCTCGCCGGCATCCATCTCGGTGTCGAAGCCGATGCGGGCGGCGAGCGGGGCGCGGATGAAGGCGCCGATCTGCAGCGACAGGAAGGGCGGCACGGCGAGCAGCTCTGCGCGGCTGTCCAGGCGCTCCGGCTGGCCCGGGCGGAGCTGCGGCTCGCCCTCGGCGTCGAATTCGCAGATCAGGCCCCAGACCGCATCGAGATCGGGCTCGGCGGCGAGGAGGCGGCCGAACGCCTCGAAGGCGTTCGGCGTCATGACGTCGTCGGCGTCGAGGAAGAACACCCAGTCGATGCCCTCCTCCGCGGCCCGGGCCAGCGCCGCGTTGCGCCGGTCGGAGCGGCCGTGCCGTCCCGCCGTGTCGTCCATGGCGTAGTGCAGGATCTCGGTGAAGGGGCCCTGGTCGAAGGCCCGGGCCTGCGCCACCGAGGCGCGGCAGCCGGTTTCGAAGATGTCCTCGTGGCCGGGGCCGATCGGGGTGATGACGGCACATTTCATGCCGCTCTCCCCCGCGTTCCGCCGCCTGCCAGCGCCGTTCTGCGACCCGTTGCCCGCCCGTTCTCGCCCATCGCCGTCCCCCGTCCCTGCCGCGCCGCCTGCCGCGCGGTGTTGCGGCCGGAGGCTAGGCGGCTCCGGCCGGCGCGACAATCCGCTCTGGGACGCGACGCGGGTCAGCGTGCCCGGCGTGCACCATCGACCGACCAGGGGCCGGGGCCGGCGGCGGCGAGGTAGAGGAAGGCGAAGCAGTAGAGCGCCGCGAGTTCGCCGCCGTTCAGCATCGGGTAGAAGCCCTGCGGGGCATGGGCGATGAAATAGGCCGCCGCCATCAGGCCGGACAGGATGAAGGCGGTGATGCGGCTGAACAGGCCGACCAAAAGCAGCAGGCCGCCGACCAGTTCGAAGATCCCGGCGATGCCGCCCATCGAGGTCAGCGGCACGTCGTTCATCTGCGAGGTCGGAAAGTTCAGCACCTTGGTGGTGCCGTGCTGCAGCAGCAGCAGCGCCGCCATGATGCGGAAGATCGACAGAAGTTGCGGCGCGAAGCGCGACAGGGCGTCCATGGTGAAGTCTCCTTTCGGAATCCGATGCGATAGGGGGCCGGTTCGGGAGCGGACCGGCGCGATGGCGGCTCTGTGCCGCGACCGCGGCGCCGGGTCCATTCCCTTCCGGCGCACAGCTTCGGTGCGCGCCGCCGCCGTGGGCGGCTGGGGACGTTGCGTCACGGCGGCTCTGCCGTAGCGTTGCGACCGCTTGCAGCGGCGCGCGTTCCTTCTCAGACTGCGGGCGGGAGAGATCGGGAGGAATTCAATGAGCTTTGCCTCGTTCGCGGATCGCGACGCCATCGAAGCGGAAATGCCCTGGGAGGCGCGCGACCTGCCGAAGACGATCCACGGCCTGCTGGGCCGCAGCGCCGAGCGCTATCCGGATCGTCCGGCGGTCTCCTACCAGATCCTGTCCGGCCCCAAGGACAAGGCCGAGACGCTGACCTGGTCGGAGCTGCGCGACCGCGTCAACCAGGCCGCCAACCTGTTCCGCGGGCTCGGGGTGGGCGAGACGGACGTCGTGGCCTACGTGCTGCCGAACTGCCACGAGACCACGGTGACGCTGCTCGGCGCCATGGTCGCGGGCATCGCCAACCCGATCAATCCGCTGCTCGAGCCCGAGCAGATCGCCGCCATCCTGCGCGAGACCGGCGCCAAGGTGGTGGTGACGCTGAAGCCCTTCCCGAAGACCGACGTGGCCCAGAAGGTCGCCGAGGCGGTGCGCCATGCGCCGGCGGTGCAGACGGTGCTCGAGGTCGATCTCAACCGCTACCTGACGCCGCCGAAATCCTGGATCGTGCCGCTGATCCGGCCCAAGGTCACCGGCGCGCGCCATGCCGACCTGCGCGATTTCGGCCGCGAGCTGGCCAGGCAGCCCAAGACCCTGAGCTTCGAGGATGCCCGCGAGGACCGGGTCGCCGCCTATTTCCACACCGGCGGCACCACCGGCATGCCCAAGGTCGCCCAGCACCTCTATTCCGGGATGATCTACAACGGCTGGATCGGCAACCGGCTGATGTTCAACGAAGACGACAACATCATCTGCCCGCTGCCGCTGTTCCACGTCTTCGCCTGCCACGTCATCCTGATGGCGGCGCTGGCCTCGGGGGCGCACGTGGTCTTCCCGACGCCGCAGGGCTATCGCGGCGAGGGCGTGTTCGACAATTTCTGGAAGCTGGTCGAGCGCTGGAAGATCACCTTCATCATCACCGTGCCGACCGCGGTCTCGGCGCTGATGCAGCGCCCGGTCGATGCCGACGTCTCCAGCGTCAAGACCGCCTTCTCGGGCTCGGCGCCGATGCCGCTCGAGCTGTTCAAGCGCTTCGAGGCGGCGTCGGGCGTCACCGTGGTCGAGGGCTACGGCCTGACCGAGGCGACCTGCCTGGTCTCCTGCAACCCGCCGGCGGGCCGGAAGAAGGTCGGCTCGGTGGGCATTCCGTTCCCCTATACCCGGGTCAAGATCGTCAAGCGCGCCGGCAACGGGCCGGAGGAATGCGCCACCGACGAGATCGGCGAGATCTGCATCTCCAGCCCCGGCGTCTATGCCGGCTCGACCTATACCGAGGCCGACAAGAACCGCGACCTGTTCCACGAGGGGCTGTACCTGCGCACCGGCGATCTCGGCCGGATCGACGCCGACGGTTATCTCTGGATCACCGGCCGGGCCAAGGACCTGATCATCCGCGGCGGCCACAACATCGACCCGGCGGAGATCGAGGAGGCGCTGCTGACCCATCCGGCGGTGGCCTTTGCCGGCGCCATCGGCCAGCCCGACGCGCATTCCGGCGAACTGCCCTGCGCCTTCGTCGAGCTCTGCGACGGCGCCGAGGTCAGCGAGGAGGAACTGCTCGGCCATTGCCGCACCCATGTGCACGAACGCGCCGCCCAGCCCAAGCAGGTGACGATCCTGAAGGAATTGCCCAAGACCGCGGTCGGCAAGGTGTTCAAGCCCGACCTGCGCAAGCGCGCCATCACCCGGGTCTACAACCAGGCGCTGGAGGCGGCGGGCTGCCCGGCGCGGGTGGTCGCGGTGATCGACGACCGCAAGCGCGGCCTGGTGGCGCAGGTCGCGGCGCGCGGCGCCGATCCGGACCATGTCGGCAAGATCCTGGGCGGCTTCACCCGGCCCTGGGACTGGGCCGAGGCGGAGGAAGACGCCGCCTGACGCGCCTGGCCGCCCTGGGGCCGGGGCGGGGGCTGAGCTCTGTCACCGTCGCGGCCGAGCGACTGTGACGGAGTGCGGCGGCAGCGCGGCGCGGGTGGTGACAGGTCCGGAGGCCCCGGGGGCGCGCAGGCGGTCGCTTTCTGGCGGTCGCTTTCTGGCGGTCGCTGTCAGGCGGTCTCTTCGCGGAAGATCGCGGAGAGCTGACCCAGCAGGTCGGCGGTGGGGCGGTGCACCAGCCGGTAATAGACCACCTTGCCCTCGCGGCGATAGCTGACCATGCCCTCGTCGCGCAGCCGCGCCAGCAGCTGGCTGACCGCGGCCTGGCGGATGTCGAGCAACGCCTCGAGTTCGCTGACGCTCTTCTCGCCGCTGCGCAGATGGCACAGGATCAGCAGCCGGCCCCGGTGGCCCAGGGTCTTCAGATAGGCGGTGGCGGCATCCGCGTTCCGCACCAGGCTGTCATCGCCCGTCACCTGCTTCGCGCCCATGCGTCACGGCCTCCGCGTTGCCCCTGCGCCGGCCGGGAAGCCGGCCAAAGCTGATTCAGAAAACGTGGTTTACGACATCCAACGCGTTGTCGCCGCCCGCGTTCCGACCCCGGAGACGCGACGGCGGCGCTTCGCCGTCGCACCCGAGGCCGGAGGGTCCGGCCGGGGGGCGGGCGGCGCGGCGCGGGGCCGGGGGGGAAGGTTCAGCGGTGCGCCGCCTCGATTGCGGGCAGCGTCGCGATCAGGGCGTCGAGATCCTCGGCCGCGGTGCCGAGGCGGCGGCGCGCCCAATCCTCGTGCATGCCGAAGATGCGCAGCGGGAAGCGGTCCTGCCCGAGGGCCCGGCAGATATGGAAGCGGTGATTGCCCGACCCGGCCTTGCAGATGCGGCCCTCGGCATCGATCACCGCGCCGGCCTCGAAGCCGCCGTGATCGGGCGAGAAGCCGCCGGCCTCGAGGCTCGCCACCAGCGGCTCGACATAGCTTGCGAAGAAGCCGCGGATCTCGGCCTCGCTGCGCATCCGGATGGTCTTGTGGCGCGCCTCGCCGCGCCGCGCCAGTGCGTCGGAGAGCTCGCGGTACCAGGCCGAGTCCTCGGGGCGGTCGCGGTGGCGCAGGTAGTCGGCGACCTTCAGGTAGCGCGGCTCGCGCGCCAGCGGGATGCCCTTGGGAAAGCTGGCGGCGGGGATCAGCGCCGGTTCGCGGTTCTTCAGGACCCGGTGCCAGAGCGGCCGCAGCGGCACCGGCAGCCAGTCGCTGCGCTTCATGCGCGGCTTCATCACCGGCCACTTGGTGCCGGTGTCGCGGGCCACGCTCCGGGGGTCGATCCAGAGGATCGCGCGGTCGCCGGCGCGGCGCAGGAAATCGGTCTGGCGGGGCGTCATGGCGCGCAGCATAGCCGGCGCGGCGGCGGATGCCAGTGCCCGCAGCCCGGCGGCCGCGGCGCCCGCCTTGCTTTTCCGCCGCGGCTCGGGCAGGGGAGACGGCGACCTGACGGGAGGGACGCGATGAGCCGCATCGAGGCGAAGTTCGAGACGCTGAAGACCGAGGGCCGCAAGGCCTTCGTGGCCTATCTGATGGCGGGCGACCCGGATGCGGAGCGCTCCTTCGAGGTGATGCGCGGCCTGCCCGAAGCCGGCGTCGACGTGATCGAGCTGGGCTTGCCCTTCACCGATCCGATGGCCGACGGCCCGACGATCCAGACCGCCGGGCAGCGGGCGCTGGCGGGCGGCATGACGCTGTCCGGCACGCTCGACATGGTGCGCCGCTTCCGGGCCGAGGACTCGACCACGCCGATCGTGCTGATGGGCTATTACAACCCGATCCATTCGCGCGGCGTGGCGCGCTTTCTCGACGAGGCGCGCGCGGCCGGGATCGACGGGCTGATCGTCGTCGACCTGCCGCCCGAGGAGGACGAGGAGCTCTGCCTGCCGGCGCAGGCCGCCGGCATCGACTTCATCCGCCTGGCGACGCCCACCACCGACGACCGCCGGCTGCCGCGGGTGATGCAGAACACTTCGGGCTTCGTCTATTACGTCTCGATCACCGGGATCACCGGCGCCGCCGCCGCCGAGGCCGCCGACGTGGCGCCGGAAGTGGCGCGCATCAAGGCGGTGAGCGACCTGCCGGTGATCGTGGGCTTCGGCATCCGCACGCCCGAGGCGGCGCGCGAGATCGCCGGGGTGGCCGATGGCTGCGTCGTGGGCTCGGCGATCGTCGCCGAGATCGCCGCCGGCAAGCCGGTGGCCGAGATCCTCGATTTCGTCCGCGGCCTGGCCCGCGGCGCGCATTCGGCCTGAGCCGCGTCGGGCGCGGGCCGGGCGGGCGCGATCCGGCGGACGCCGCTGCGCGGCGGCAGGTCTGGCGCCGCGGCCCTGGCGGGCCGGGGCGCGCATTCACCCCGGGATATTTTTGCTCAAAAGAAGCGGCGACGGGGGAGCGCGGACCGGGGCACGCGGTCCGCGGCGCGTTGAAGGCAGGGCCGGCGCTTGCTAGCGTCGCGCCACGCGGGCAGGGGAGGGCAGGATGGCCGTCATCACCGAAATCGAGGATCTGCGCAGGCTCTACAAGCGGCGGGTCCCGAAGATGTTCTACGATTACTGCGAATCGGGCAGCTGGTCGGAGCAGACCTTCCGGGAGAATTCCTCGGATTTCGACCGCCTGTATTTCCGCCAGCGGGTGGCGGTGGACATGGCCAACCGCTCCACCGCCAGCACCATGATCGGCGAGGACGTGGCGATGCCGGTGGCGCTGGCCCCGGTCGGCATGACCGGCATGCAGAACGCCGACGGCGAGATCAAGGCGGCGCGCGCCGCCGAGGCCTTCGGCGTGCCCTACACGCTCTCGACCATGTCGATCTGCTCCATCGAGGACGTCGCCGCGGCGACCACGAAGCCGTTCTGGCTGCAGGTCTACACCCTGACCGACGACGCCTACATGCAGCGCCTCTTCGACCGCGCCAAGGCGGCGAAATGCTCGGCGGCGGTGATCACCGTCGACCTGCAGCTTCTCGGTCAGCGCCACAAGGACCACAAGAACGGCCTCTCAGCGCCGCCGAAGCCCACCCTGCGCAACCTGCTGAACCTGTCGACCAAGTGGGGCTGGGGCCGCGAGATGCTGGGCACCAAGCGGCGCTTCTTCGGCAACATCGTCGGCCATGTCGACGGCATCGACGATCCGTCCTCGCTGATGGCCTGGACCGCGGCGAAGTTCGACCAGTCGCTCGACTGGGACCGCATCCGCACCTTCCGCAACATGTGGGACGGGCCGCTGATCATCAAGGGCATCATGGATCCGCGCGACGCCCGCGAGGCGGTGAAGGTCGGCGCCGACGCGATCATCGTGTCGAACCATGGCGGAAGGCAGCTCGACGGCGCGCTGTCCTCGATCCGGGCGCTCGACCCGATCCTCGAGGCGGTGGGCGACAAGGTCGAGGTGCATCTCGACAGCGGCATCCGCTCGGGCCAGGACGTGCTGAAGGCGGTGGCGATGGGCGCCAAGGGGGTGCATATCGGCCGCGCCTACATCTACGGGCTGGGCGCCATGGGCGAGGCCGGGGTGACCCGGGCGCTGGAGATCATCCGCCACGAGCTCGACATCTCGATGGCGCTGTCGGGGCGGCGCCACATCCGCGACGTCGACCGCGACATCCTGATGGTGCCCGAGGATTTCTCCGGCCGCTGGGAGGCGCCGCGCGGCAACCGCTGAGCCGCGGCGCCCCCGGGGGCTTGCCAAGACCGGGCGGGCGGTGTACCGCGCGGGCTCCCGCGGGGTGACAGCCTTGGAGGCACCCCGCCCCATCTAGGAGATATCACATGGCTGGAGAGATTCCGGATCTTCACGCCCAGGAACGCACGGGGACGGGCAAGGGCGCCGCTCGTGCGGCGCGCCGCGCCAACCTGGTTCCTGGCATCGTGTTCGGCGGCGAGAAGGATCCGCTGCCAATCAACCTGCCCTATAACGACCTGATCAAGCGGCTGAAGGCCGGCCGCTTCAAGTCCACGCTCTTCAACCTGAAGGTCGAGGGCCAGGAGGACGTGCGGGTGATCTGCCGCGACGTGCAGCGCGACGTGGTCAAAGACCTGCCGACCCATGTCGACTTCATGCGGCTGCGCCGGACCTCGAAGATCAACCTCTTCATCCCGGTCGAATTCCTCAACGAGGACAAGTGCCCGGGCCTCAAGAAGGGCGGCGTGATGACGGTGATCCGCCCCGAGGTGGAGCTCGTGGTGACCGCCGGTGACATCCCTGAGAAGGTCGTGGCCGACCTCGAGGGTCTGGAGATCGGCGACACCGTGACGATCTCGGCCGTGACCCTGCCCGAGGGCGCCAAGCCGACCATCGACCGCGACTTCGTGATCTGCAACATCTCCGCGCCGTCGGGCCTCGCCGCGTCCGAGGACGAGGAGGAGACCCCGGAGACCGAGGTCATCGAACAGAACGCCGAGACCGTCGAGGGCGAGGCCGACGAGGCCTGATCCCGTCCGGCCGGCCCGGTGCGACGATGGCGGCCCCGCTATGGCGGGGCCGTTTGCATTTGCGGGGCCGGGCCGGGCGGCCTATCTGGAGGGCAAGGACAGGAGGCGCGGCATGAAACTCTTCGTGGGGCTCGGCAATCCCGGCGGCCAATACGCGATGAACCGGCACAATATCGGCTTCATGGCGGTCGACCGGATCGTCGCCGATCATGCGCTCGGGCCGTGGCGGGCGCGGTTCCAGGGCCAGGTCGCCGAGGGTCGGCTGGGCGGCGCCAAGGTGCTGCTGCTGAAGCCCGGCACCTACATGAACCGCTCCGGCCAGGCGGTGGGCGAGGCGGCGCGGTTCTTCAAGATCGCGCCCGAGGATGTCTGCGTCTTCCACGACGAGCTCGACTTGGCGCCGGGGCGGATCAAGGTGAAGTCGGGGGGCGGCCATGCCGGCCATAACGGCCTGCGCTCGATCCACCAGCATCTGGGCGAGGCCTATCAGCGGGTGCGCATGGGGATCGGCCATCCCGGCCGCAAGGAGCTGGTCTCGGGCTACGTGCTGCACGATTTCGCCAAGGCCGAGCAGGACTGGCTCGACGACGTGCTGCGCGGCGTCTCGGACGGCGCGGCGGCCCTGGCCGAGGGCGATGCGGCCGGGTTCATGAACCGCGTGGCGTTGCGCGTCGCGCCGCCGCGCAGCGGCGGCGGCAGCGCCGCGCCGCGGTCCGCG
>NZ_JBTLRM010000054.1:0-11953 GCF_054482755.1 Roseivivax sp. CAU 1761 | reverse complement strand
TTCCTGTTCCCGCAGGATCGCGATGATCTGCTCTTCGCTGAACTTCGATCTCTTCATCTTCCGGTCCTCTCGTTTGGGCCGGACTCTATCATCAGATGGAGGGAAAACCGGGGGTCACAGCACGTGTGTACGGAGGCTTCCAGCCAGTCCCTCAGGATCGGCGCCACCTTCGAGCGCGACTTGTACTGCAGATACGCGTAGACCATGTCGAGCTCCGCCTTCGGGAACTTCCTCTCTTTCATGGACGACGTCTTGCGAGCGAGGCGATCCTGGCGCCATGATTTCCGGCCCGCGGTCTCGTCTCCTTCGACGATGTCGTTGTCCAGCATGTCGAGCGCGACGTCGATGTCACTGTCAGGCTTGCCCCTCAGCGTGTGGTAAGCCGCCTGTCTGTAGACCCGCCAGGTCGCCGACTTCAGGTCGGGCTTCGTGGAGATCAGCCAGGCGACGAACTCGACGGCCGAGAAGTCGTCGTAGTCCTGCGGAATGCCCTGTTCGCGCTTGTAGCGGTTGATGAGCATGCGCCCGCGGTTGAGGTACTGGGACGACGTGTTTTTCGACACGGTGGTGTTCTCGCGTGCGAACGCGCTGGGCGACTTCATCGATGGCGAGGCACCGGCATTCTGGTCGAGGTGACGGTTGGCCGTCTCAAGCTTCTTCTTCGCGGCCTTCACCCTTTTCAGGATCTCGGGGTCCGGGCCCGGCGGCTTCGAGGGATCCACCCGCGGGGTGGCACGATCTCCCTTGGCCTCGCTGCCAGGGAACTGGAGGTTTTTCAGAATGGGCTTCGGCCGGGCGCGGGGAGAGGTGTCTCCCGTGTCAACATTGGGGGCGTCCGACCTGGGTGCAGGGCGCCCGGTGTCAACATTGGAGGAGGGGGAGCCTTGCGCGCAGCGGGCAGGGGTGTCCGTGTCAATATTGGCGCGGAAGGGGGACTTTCGGGGCGAAGCCCGGGTGGTGTCAACATTGGCGGAGCCGGTGGGGTGCCCGGCGTCAGCGGGGCGTGGGGTGTCAACATTGGTAGATGTTGGGGCGCCGGTCCCGGAGGGAGCGGAGGACGGCGTGCCGGAGGCAGGGGAAGCCCTCTTGAGGGTAAGTCCCCCGAGCCGGGGGCGTGGGGTGCCTTGCTGCGCAGCAGGACGGGTGCCTTGATGGCCCTGGCCATCGGAGGGTGCCTTGTGGCCCCGGCCACGGGGTGTTTCCTGCCCCTGGGGGCGGGGATGCCTGCTGCCGGCCTGGCCGGGATCGGTGTCGTCCTCGGGACGGCCCGAAGGGTGCCTGTTTCTATCCTGGTGATCAGACATCGTCTGAGCTCCTCTGGGGCTTGAAATCGTTTCAGCGTTTGGAATGACTTCTGTCATGAAAAGGGGCGTGCGATGCACGGTCGCCCGTCTTTGGGCGAAGGAAACCTTGAGGGTTCGCGGAAGGGCTTCCTGAAGCTATTCTGTGAGGTCTCTCCCCATTACTTCTTAAACAAGTATCGCGTTTGGGTAAAAACGTAAGAAAAATATTGAAAGAGAGTTCGGGGTCCACGAGGCCGCCCGGCCGGCGTGGGCAAACTCAACATTTTTCGTACGAAGTTCTCGAAAAATCTTACTCGATTTCGCAAGGGCACTTGTTTTCAGGGGCTTTGGCCAGCCGGTTTGATCTGCCCGGGGAAGGCACCTCAGGCCAGCGTAGGCGCGCCTGGGCAGCCATCGCAGTGGCACCAATGGATACGAGTTCCTGCAGTGATCTGCACCGAACTTCCCTGGATGATGACCACTCTGTTACGGCAGCCCGGCACGCGCGTTCACGGTGATCCCGGCGGGCAGACCTCGAGCCGGCGTACCGGGCAACGCGTCTCGACAGGTCCTGCATCGATTTCCAGATTTCAGAGTGCGAGAAACCCCGCTTCGAGGGTGTCTTTAGGCAAGAATTTTGAAAACGAGTAAGAAAAATGTCAGGTTGAGTATCGCAAGAAACAAGGAAGGTATCGCGTTTGTCAAGTTAAGTATCGCATTTAGGCAACCTGCGCTGACTTGCGCAGAACCTAAGCCGACTTGCAGGTATGTTGGGGCAACTTGACGGAAACGCACGACAGGTTGCAGGCAGGGTATTTTGCCCTGCATCGTGTCCGATCCCTCGGAAAAGGGGAAATCCGGTTGCAAAGGGCCGTCGCACCGACGTTAAATCACGCCGGCCTTCGGGCCGAATTGATGGAGGAAGATTGATGCGAACGATTTTTGCCGTGGCCGCTGCGGCCTTGATGACCGTTGCCGCTCCAGGCTGGGCGTCTGAAACCGCACGCCCTGCGGTCAGCTCCGTGGCTGATGTCGCCGAGCACGGTGGTGGCTGCCGGAAGAGCTCGCCGCCGGGCCAATGCTGCCATGCGGGCTCCCAGCCATACCACTGCCACTGAGGGGCCGGGCCCGGCTCAGCGCCGGGTCCAACGTCGTTCAGAAAATCTTCGAGACATCCAAGCCCATGGCCATGGCGCCCGCGTACTGGGATTGCGGTCCCCGCTGCAGGGGGTGGTACCGCGCCCCTTGAATGTCCCGGAACCTGCGCTCAAGGCCGGTGCTACGGAAGAAGCCAGCGCCGCCGGCCAGCTCCATCGCAAGCTCGACCGTTTTCAGAGAGTTCTCAGCAACAATGGATTTCCCGATCATCACGTCGTTGATCGTCGTTTCCGAAGGGGCATTTCTCTCCGCCACCGAGATCATGTAGTCGCTCGCGATCTGAGCCGCCCGAAGTGCGGTTTCCATCTGCCCGGCAAGCTGGAGCGAATGCAAGTTTGTCTTCCGTTTCTGCGCGAGATCGAGGGCAATGTCCCGCGCGCTCTCGGCGACCCCCAAGTAGACCGAATAGATCAGAGGAAAGGCAATCGTCGCGATGATCCGGAAGAGCTGATGCCATTCGCCGGCAACGCGCTTCAGAGGTACCGCGCTGTCGGGGATAAACAGGCCGTCGATGACGATGTCATGAGACCCGGTCCCCCTCATGCCGAGGGTGTGCCAGGTGTCCTCGATGCGGACTTCGGGAGCATTCATCGGCACGGCGAAATGGACGACGTGCTTCTCGCCATTCTCTTCGCATACGGCCCCCGTCAGGAGGAGGTTGCCGGCTGGAGCTCCCGAGCTGAACACCTTCCGCGCCGTGATCCGGTAGCCCCCATCCACGCGCTCGGCGGTACCTGTTCCGTCGAGCCAGTCGGAGCCGCCGCTCGAGAGAAGAACGATGCGCTCGGAGGCGACCTTCCGGAGGAGGGGCTCCATGGCCTCGAGGTTCTGGTGGCGCCATCGCCAGGCCGGCACGGCGACCTGGTGCGTGTGCATGGAAAGCGCCAGCGCTGTTGACCCGCAGCTGCGCGCGATGATCCGTAGCATCTCGGCCAGTTCCCTGACCTCCGCTCCCGAACCACCCAGCTCCACGGGGACACCGGCCTCGAGAATGCCGGCCTTCCGGATCAAGGCGTAGTTCTCGGCGACGAACTGGTCGTCGGCGTCGGCTTGCGTGGCGTTCGTTGCGATCCGCTCCGCTAAGGTGGCTGCTCTCTGTATCATCGTCGACCGGGTATCCCGGCCCTCTTCGATTTCAGTAACTGCGGCCATTTCGACCTCCCGGAGCATGTGACAACGCACCCAGCATCCTCCTGTGTGGCAGACCCGGATAGTCCACAAAGTGTACCACGCATGATCTTCGGGTTTGGCTGTGGAGAGGTGTCCGCAGAGCGCGTCGGTGGCAAAGCCGGTTTCGTACGGGAAGGCCCACAAAAATGACAGAATCGTTGTCGTATATGCCGCCCAAGAAACCACTCAGGATTTGGAATGACCTCTGGAAATTGCACGTACGGTAGCCGAAAGCTTCTTTCGGTAAGCTGCCTGATTGCCCTTGGAACGTCTGCAATCGCCGGCGATGACGCATACCAGTTTGGCGCCGCGCCCCGGGTGGTGGCAGACATCACCACCGGAATGACGCTGGCAGACGTTCGAGCATCACTGCCAGGATACGACGCTCTCGGAAGCATGGAGCTGACACTCGAGGATGGGACCGTTCTCGGCAGCCGCACCATGTTCGAGCGGGCCGGCGGGGATGAGATCGTTATCGTCGACACTGCAGCCGACGGTGGGTCTGCTGGCACCGCGGCCCTGCGCTACCAGGACCCGAGCGAACTCGAACAGGCGGAAGCGGCTCTGACGGCGAAGTACGGGGAGGTCATCAGCTGCCAGGACCCCGAGATCGGGTTCGTGTTCCACTACGGCGTGGGCGGCTCCCTGATCGCGGATGCCGATTGCTCCACCGTTCTGAATGGCCTCGATCCGATGCAGGAGGCGAGTGTCCACGAAGTCTTCGAGGGCGATGAGAGAGCGTCCACGGTCGCCGTGGCTTTCGGTCAGGACGAAGCGGGACGCGCTTTCGTCATGGAGACCGTGCAGGCGAACAACCTGAGCGCACGAATTCACGCCGCGGCGATGGGGATCGAAGTTCCCTCAGAGGACGAGGCGGCCCCTGCAACCCATGCGGCCGTAGAGCTTGCACCAGGAGAGGACCCGATCAACGAGATTCTGTCTCGCGACCCCCGCGGTGAGGCTGCCGCCGAGCTGCTTGATGGCCTGCTCACCACCAAGTTTCCGGTTCCCCACGAGGGGTTCAAGATTCCCATGACACGGCGCGAAGCGGTGTCCTTGCTCCGGGACAACAACGCATCCTTCTTCACCCGGGATGGTAAGATCCGTGGCCACCCCAAGTTCGAGGACAGCTCTCTCGATGTTGCCCTGCACCCGGGCTACAAGCGCACAGCACAGGCGGTGGCCGAGAAAGTTCTGAAAAGTCCGGCCAAGCGTGCGCCCGCTTTGCAAACTTCTTTCACCGCCAAGTCCAAGTTCGACAACGGGGTCCTGGGCACGTTCGTCGTAGGGTCCGAAGTCGATCCGTCAGGGGGCATCGGCATCGAATCCAGTCGCGTCTTCGAGGTCTCCTCGTATTTTGACCTCTCCGAGACCAACCTGGACGTGACGGAAGATGACGTAAGGGCATGGGTGCAGCGGACCTTCGAAAAGGCTTGTACCCTCGAGGAGCGTCGAACGGGCACCATTTTCTTCTCCGCATCCAACAATCTCGGCGACCGTATTGGTCTCGATGAAGCGCCCCAGCCCGGCTGCGGATCGATGGCTCGGCAGTATCGGGACACCGGATACACCAATCTGATCGAAGTTGCGCACTCGCCTGAAGGAGTGGTGTCGGGGATAGCCGTCAAATTCATGGATCACGCGACGCTCTACGAGGCGCTGCGAAAGGCATACGAATGGGCCCAGGGTGACGGTCTGGAAGAGGAGCAGACGGCGCAGGCAGCGCTGTCGCGTGGGCATTCAGGGGGCCCGGAGCCCATCACGAGGGCGGAAGAGCAAACAGCAGAGGATCGAACGCCTACGCCCACCCCTTCGGAGGTGCCAGAGTTCATGTCTGCAGAGGGCGGTGTGTTGCCCGCCGTTTTCGGCTACGAGCTCGGGATGAATGCCGGCGAAGCTGTCTCCCGGCTGAAATCCGAAGGGTACAGGTTCTTTCAGAATTCCTTCATGGGCGGGCCGTTGAAGGACGAGCCGGCAATTTTGGATTTGACGGATAACCTGAGCCTCGAGGAATATGTCACCCTGGCCCTTGAAGAGACGGGCAGCGACAGGCGCAATGTGCAGTTGCTGGGGGTTGCTGCCCAGCGGACGACGAACGGCTACAAGGACACCGTCCTCCTGCAAGTGGCGCAAACGGTCGGTTCCGAGTTTGCGGAAGGGCAGATTTCACTCCTGACCGGTCTGAGGACGTATCCTTCGGGGGAACAGATCCGACCCGTCGAAGTTCGACGCGTTCTGAACGATGAGCGCATGCAGGGCAGTGGATGCTTTTCCGCGATACATGGCGGCATGGAGACTCTGCTTTTCTGGGACAAGGACGGAAAGACCGTGATCCCTCCGGACATGAAAGAAGGCGTTGCTCCCGGGGCGTGCCACACTTGGGAGGCGCGCACGCCTCACCAATACCGGGGCAAGATCACAACGTTTCAACCTGGAGAGAAGGTGGATACGCTGCGCGTCATTCTCGAGGATCACGAGGCAGTCCTGGGCCTGATCAAGTGATGCCGGCGGCGGAGCGGTTATTGAATGCTCCGCCGCCCCAAAAAAGAAATGTTGTCACAATTCATATTTTCTCTCGCGCTCTCCTTTGCGCTGCGCAAGAATGATGACATCAAGCAGAGGAACAGTCCTACATGAAAGCTCTCGTCTTCGTCGCCAATTTCTTCCTCCCCGGTGTCGGTACCCTCATCATGGGTAACGTCGGCGTCGGCCTCATCCAGCTCGTCATGTACATGCTCGGCCTCATCTTCACCGTCTTCACCCTTGGCTTCGGCCTCATCATCGGCGGCCCGGTCATGTTGATCGCCTGGATCTGGGGCCTAGTCAGCGCCCTCAGCGCCCCCGACAAGCCGCTCGAGGTCGTCCTGACCCAGCAGAACCACGATGGCACCGCCACCCCGGTCGCCACCAGCTCCGCGGGAACCCAGGCCGACTGAGCCGGCATCCAGATCGACAAGAAGCCCCGTCCGGTTCAGCCGCGGCGGGGCTTCCGCTTTCAGGAGGGCTGACTACCTCCCGTTCAGAGAAGGAGGTCAACGAGATGCACCGCGTGGCTGGAAACTCTGAAAATCAGCGAGGGGTACTGCGACGACAAACGCTCCCCGGCGGTCCCGCGGTCGTATCTTTGCGACGGGACACATACGAGAAAGCCCGCGAGGCTGCGGCTCGCAAACTCCGCGATGCCGGCCAGCATGCGAACTCCTGCCGGGTGGCCCCGAAGTTAAGAAAGCTGAGAACGGCCGCGACAATTAGCTTTAGGACTGGGCGCTGCGCCGGAAACGCAGTCTTGCCGCGGCCGCCTGGGCGGGCGTTTAGAGCGGCGGCAAAGAGGCGGCGAGTCAGAAATCGGTGTCGAATGGCTACGGTGCGGACTTCCGCTCAGCGAGGTCTTCGTCGTCACCCATTGCCGCGAGCTTGACCTCCCTGAAGAAGCTCATGGTTGGCTTCGAAGCAAAGAGCACGGAGCCGATGATGAACAACCAGGTCCCGGCCGTGTGGAGGTGCTCGTACAGGAAAAAGATGGAGCCGACTAGGAACGCGATGGAGGCGAGAAAGTCTGCTGACGTGTACATGACCTCGACGACCGCCTTCAGCTTTTTCGCGCGCTTGCCGTTGCCACCGTTGTCTTCGTGAAAGAGCATGAGATGCCTCCTCGCTACTGTGTACACCGAAGCGGTTGGCTCAGCTCAGGGCATCACAACCGCATGTGACCGCGGACGTAGGGCCCATAGAACGGGAGTCATCAGACTGCGACGGTTCAGGCCGTCCCCAGGGCCGGCAGGGAAGTGAGATCGGCGAAGTACGGGTTCGCGGCAGCCACCTCCTTGCGCTCGCGCCGGGCCGTCGTCAAAGCAGCGCGGATCGCCTCTGCGGTTGCGGGCAGGCCGTTTGCTTTGGAAAACTCGATGAAGTCCTCGAGCGCTGCTTCCATCCAGGTCGTGTCGTAGTCGAGTGCCATTGCTGCCCCCTGCTTCGCTTGTTCATCCCCACGGTCGGGATACCCATACCTCGCGGCCAGCGCACCTGCGGGATCTCCCGTATTATTCAGCTACTTGCAGGTTTCTCTGCCTCGGGTAGATGCTGAGTGCCGGCACGCCCGCCTCGGATGAGGCTCAGTTGCTGGGATTGGTCAGCGGACCTATGTAGCTTGAAGTTGTTTCGAGTTCCGAGGTCGCACATGGCTAACTCAGCTGGTCAGGCCAGGGGCATCGAGCGGCTCTACCTCGACTTCGACAGCTTCTTCGCCTCGGCCGAGCAGCACTTCAACGCAGCGCTGCGTGGCCGGCCAATTGGTGTCGTTCCCCTGGATTCCCCGCATACGAGCTGCATTGCGGTCAGCCGCGAGGCCAAGGCCCGGGGCGTGAAATCCGGGGCCTCCATCCGGGATGCACGCGAGATCATCCCCGACATGGTCTTCGTGATTGCGCGCCACGACGTCTACGTCCGGCTTCACAAGCGCATCCTCGGGGTCATCGACACCGTCGTTCCGGTCGCTAAGGTGCGATCCATCGACGAGGTGGTCTGCAACCTTCTCCCGCACGAGGGGCGGGAAGGCGCCGCCCTGGCCCTGCGCCTGAAGTCTGCCCTCGCGGAGTCCTTCAGCGAGACGTTGACCTGCTCCATCGGGATGGCGCCCACCGAACTGCTCGCGAAGATCGCCGCGGAGATGAACAAGCCCGACGGCTTCAAGCTCATTCGTGCGGACGACCTTCCCGGCGCGCTGTCCGACATCCCGCTCGGTGACCTGCCAGGCATCTCGAAAGGGATGCATGCGCGCCTCGCGG
The DNA here is from genome assembly GCF_054482755.1 of Roseivivax sp. CAU 1761. NCBI lineage: Bacteria > Pseudomonadati > Pseudomonadota > Alphaproteobacteria > Rhodobacterales > Roseobacteraceae > Roseivivax > Roseivivax sp. CAU 1761. The sequence goes on along the minus strand of NZ_JBTLRM010000054.1, from coordinate 3,558 downwards.
CGGTAGGCGTCCATGATTTCGCGGCGCTGTGGCGTCTTGCGCCGAAGCAGGCGCGCGCGATCTGGGGGAGCGTCGAGGGCGAGCGTTTCTGGAACGGCATACACGGGTACCACACCGAGAGGCCGGACCCGAAGAAGAGCATGTTCGGCCACAGTCGCATGCTGCCGTGGGATTGGCGTACCCCTGAGAAGGTGGCCAGCTGCGCGCGCCAGCTCACGCTGAGCGCATCCCGGCGATTGCGGAGAGAGGGCCTCCGAGCAACGCGGCTGACGCTGAGCTTCCGAGGCGGCGGTCATCGAGCACCCGACGGGACGCGTAGGGACGCCCTCGACTGGGGGTGGGAGGGAGCCTTTCCGCCCGCCCGGGACGACCACACGTTCCTGCAATCGTTGTCCAAGGGACTGGCGAAGTCGCGAGCCGACATGCGTTTCTCGCCGCGCTCAGTCAGTATCATGATCCACGGCCTGGTAGAGGACCACGCGATAACCGGCGAGCTTTTTGGCGGGGCGGCCGACGCCTCGGGAGATGACGACGCCTCCCGCGCGAAATGGGAGAAGGTCAGCGACCTGATGGACCACCTGCGCCAGGCGCACGGCTCCAAGGCGATTTCCCTGGGGCCTCGTGAGGACGTTCCCGGTGGCTACATCGGCGCGAAGATCGCCTTTGGCCGCATCCCCGATGAGGAGGACTTCAGCGAGGCGCCCAGCGCCGACGAGGAAACCCGCTTTCTGTCGTACTGACCGACGCGGTGGAGATCAGCCCGGCGCGGGGGCCCAGTCGATTTCAGCAGGGTCTTTGGGCTCATCGTCGGGAGGCGCGATCCCTGCGAAGGTCTCGAGCGTGACATCGATATTGACGATCCGGATCGCGCGAGTCACCCGCTCGCCTGTCTGGGCCTCGTAGGCTTCATAAGCACCGCGGAGACTTTGAAGGTGCCCAACTGCGAGCTCGATCCGCTGCTCGACCGGACGGTCTTCGTTGTCGATCTCTGCAAGAATGTTCCTGGCCAGTTCGTGGGCGACGGCGATCCTGGCCGACTTTGACACCAGGGTGCGCTGATCGTCCTGATCGAACAGGCGCAGCGTTTCACGCAACTCGTAGAGCGTTTCTTCGGGTGTGAAATCCGTTTCCATCATTCGTTTTGCCCCTCAGGCGCTCAGCCCGGCCGGCGCCGTCTCGTTGTTATTTATCACCGTGGGTCCTTCTTCGTGGGCGCACGTGCGCGTGCACCTGCAAAATGCAAGGCCGGCGGGCAGATCGGTCATGCTTCATGGAGCCTTCCGTGCGGTTGAAGTTCTCATTAGCAGGAGCTCGATCTCGCCCCGCCATTCACAGCAGCGTACCGACGTGGTAGCGCCTGACCCTCTCCAGCCGACCAGGAGCCTGAGCAGCCGGCTTCTGGAGACTTACGCCAGACCCGGAAGGCGCCTTCTATGCCCGAACTCGACGACCGCCTGATCATCCACGTATTCGGAGAAGCCGATTACACGTCGTTCAGCATCCGCCGGGATGCGTTCGAGGGCCGGCCCAAGGTCTTCGGAACACCCGAAGGTGACGAATACGTTCAGGTGATCGGCACGCTCTTCGGCCAGGACAACTGGGACCAGCTGCGGCTGCGGACCGCGAGGAACGGCACGACCTACGAGACCCTGGTCGCCGATACGCTGGTACAGCTTGTAGGCGGGACGGATACCGTGAATGCCGCGCTGCGCGGCGGTTTCAACCTGGTGACGCTTGGCGTCTTCCGCGGCACTTCGACATCGGGAAAGGCTTCGGTCTACAACGCGAGGTTCCTCGGCATCTCTTCGACGACAACCACCGATCCGAACGCGCATGTCGACCTCGTTCGCCAAGGCATCGACCGTGCCACACCGTTCCTCATCGAGGACATCGAGAACGGCATGTTCGCGCGGGACAGCATCATCGCCCGGCTCGTCGAGGGAGACGACGAGGTTTCTGAAAATGACGACGACAGAGGCGAGGAGCTAGAGGCCCTCCCGCAAGCAGTCTTCTTTCATGAAATGGTGACCGAAGCCGGCTTGGAAACCGTGGTCCTGTGCTCGTGCGACAGCGAACTTGCCGCGGCGGCCGGGAAGGCGCCGGAACTCGTGGTCGGACTTGTGTCGAGCATCATGCCCACACCGTCCGGCAGCGTCGGCTACTGGGTCTGGCAAGTGGCGCCGGACACGCCGAACGGGTTCACGCAGGAGCAGTTCATCGACCTGCATGCCTTCCCGAGCGACACCTACGACCGCATGAAGCCGTCTGCGTCGGTTCGCTTCCTTATCGTTGATCGCAAAAGCCACCGCAACACCAGGGCGGTCCTCTTGAAGCGCGACAGCATGGGCCTCGAGGAATTCGAGAACATGGCAATCGAAGTCGCCGCCTCAGAACCCGACGCCGATTTCGAGGCCGCTTGCCGGAACGTGATGGAGACGGTCGATCCCGTGGAGTTTCTTCGCGACTCCAAGGGGCTCGAGCGGAACGGCAGAACCAACCTGCACTGAATGACGGAAGCGCCCCAAGGACATGGGAACTACCAAGGGACGCTTCCCTGTTGTGTCCGGGCAGCATGGTGTCGCTTATTGATGGGCTGACCCGCCAACAAACGGAATGGCCTGGTCAGCCCTCAAATCTGCGATTGAGACAACTCGATTGTGTTGACTACATACAAGGGTTGTGCTGGGCAAGAAAATCCCGTACTGTGTGCAGAATTTTTAGTCAAGACTCTAATTATGTCGGTCTTCGAGAAATTTTCAAACTTCGCTTGTTTTTAGTTTTGGAGTTGAGCAAATGGCCTTTAAAAAGAAGTTCGAGAACTTTGCAACCGCCTTTGGCGTTGGTGATATTATCTTCACCGCCCTCGGTGTTGCGACGGAACTTGGGGTGGGATTCTCCGAAGGGGAAATAGACAGTCCGAAAGATTTTTTTCGTGTGCTACTTGGCGGAGACACTGACGATATTGAGGGTAGATTGGAGGGCCTGCAGGGGTCCATAGATGATTTAAGTTCGACCATGTTGACGCTCGGGTCCGATCTTCAGGAGCAGATCGACGCCCAATCCGATCTGCTCATCAATGCAGACATCTCCTCCCTTGTGGGTCGGATCGACGCAATACGAGCGGAGCTTAGCAGTTACAATCCTAATGCCGTTCCCGGTGAGATCGGTTTCGTTTCTCATGATTACATGGAGCAATATGTTCGCGACCTCCGCTTTGATTCGAACGTTGCGCTTAATCAGATAACTCAGATCGCAAAATCCGTCTCCACCGCACGCGATGGGTACATGCCAAGCTTCAACACACTTGCCGCATCAGCAGCTGCGGTGGAGTACGCTGCAAGCATACGGCTACTACTTGCCTTAAACTTTGATCGAAATGAACTTCCGTCCCGAAACTTAGCCGACGGCTTAGATGCTGCTGCTGAGTATCTGAGTGTGAACTGCCCCCCATTTCGACCGGACAGCCTGGCATGACCATGGAAGGCTCAAGCCTGTGCTTGGGGACATGCTTATGCCCAACGACAGACCCACCCGCATTGAGGTGATCACCGGCGTTGC
>NZ_JBTLRM010000053.1:0-12874 GCF_054482755.1 Roseivivax sp. CAU 1761 | reverse complement strand
CCGGGGCGGGCCCCGGCCGGTCCCGGCGCCCGCCCGGACGCCGCTGGGGCCTCAGCCGTTGCCGGATCCGGTGAACCGCGCGGCATCGGCCGCGGCGCGCCGGATGGCATTCGATTTGTGCACCGTCTCCTGGTACTCGGCCTCCGGGTCGCTGTCGTAGACCACGCCGCCGCCAGCCTGGATGTAGAGCTTGGCGTCCTTCACGATGGCGGTGCGCAGCGCGATGCACATGTCCATGTCGCCGCCGGCGCTGAAATAGCCGACGCCGCCGCCATAGACGCCGCGCTTTTCCGGCTCCAGCTCGTCGATGATCTCCATCGCCCGCACCTTGGGCGCGCCCGACACGGTGCCCGCCGGAAGCCCCGCCAGGAGCGCCGAGAGCGCGTCGTGATCCTCCGACAGCTCGCCCACGACGTTTGAGACGATGTGCATGACGTGGCTGTAGCGCTCGATCACGAATTGCTCGGTCGGGGTCACGGTGCCGATCTTCGAGACCCGGCCGGTATCGTTGCGCCCGAGATCGAGCAGCATCAGGTGCTCGGCCAGTTCCTTGCGGTCGGCCAGCAGGTCGGCCTCGTTGGCGCGGTCCTGCTCGGGCGTGGCGCCGCGCGGGCGGGTGCCGGCGATCGGCCGGATGGTGACCTCGCGGCCGAACACCCGCACGAGAATCTCGGGGCTCGCGCCGATCACCTGGAAACCGCCGAAATTGAAGTAGAACATGAACGGCGACGGGTTGGTGCGCCGGAGCGAGCGGTAGAGCGCGAAGGGCGGCAGCGGGAAGTCCTGGGTCCAGCGCTGCGACGGCACGACCTGGAAGATGTCGCCGGCGCGGATGTATTCCTTGGCGGTCTCGACCGCGGCGCGGTAGCCCTCGGGGGTGAAGTTCGACACCGGCGCGCCGGCCTCGCGGGCCTCGCCGAGATCGCGGCTGGCCTGCGGCAGGGCGCGTTCGAGATCGCGCACCGCGTCCATCACCCGCTCGGCCGCCTGGGCATAGGCGGCGCGCGCCGAGAGCCCGTCCGAGACCCAGGCCGGGGAGACCACGATGACCTCGCCCTTGACGCCGTCGAGCACCGCCACCACCGAGGGGCGCAGCAGCGTCGCGTCGGGCAGGCCCAGCGGGTCGGGGTTGGGCTCGGGCAGGCGCTCGACCAGCCGGATCATGTCGTAGCCGAGATAGCCGAAAAGCCCGGCCGCGGCCTGCGGCAGGTCCTCGGGCAGCGCGATGCGGCTTTCCGCGATCAGCGCCCGGAGGTTCGACAGCGGGTCGCCGGCCTCGTCCTCGAAGGCGTCGGGATCGAAGCGCGCGGCGCGGTTGAGCTGGCTTTTCGTGCCGTGGCAGCGCCAGACCAGGTCGGGCTTCATGCCGATGATCGAATAGCGGCCGCGGACCTCGCCGCCGGTCACCGATTCCAGCATGAAGGCGTCCTTGGCGGCGCCGGTCAGCTTCAGCATCAGCGACACCGGCGTGTCGAGATCGGCCGCCAGCCGGGCGTGCACCACCTGGTTGCGGCCGGCCTCGTAGGCGGCGCGGAAGGTCTCGAAATCCGGGGTCAGCGCCGCCATGCCTGCCTCACTGCATCTGGCTGTTGACGGAGTTCAGCGCGGCCTGGTTGATCTCGACCCCGGCGCGGGTCTGGATGTCTGCGGCATAGGCGCTGAACAGGTCCTCCGCGATCGCCGCGCCGGCCTCCTGGCGCAGGCGTTCGGCGCGCGCCTTGGCGGTGTCGCTCTCCATGTCGGCGGCGACCACGGCATCGAGCCGCAGCAGCGCCACGCGGCCCTGGCCGGGCAGCACCGCGACCTCGCCCTCGGCGAGCTCGAAGAGCCGGTCGACCGCGCCCTGCGGCAGGGCGTCGATGCTGGTGCCGCGGGTCACCGCGTCGAGCGCGTTGGGCTCGAGTCCCGCCGCCTCGAAGCTCTCGCCCTCGGTCAGCCGCTGCGCCAGCCCCTCGGCGCGCTCGGTCAGCGCCTCGGTGATCTGCGCCCGCTCCCAGCCGGTGGCGACCTGGTCGCGGACCTCGTCGAAGGGCCGCGGCGCCTCGGGCAGGACCTCGTCGACCCGCACCGCGAAGAAGCCGCCATCGCCGGTCTCGTGCAGATCCGGGTAATCGCCGGGCTCGAGCGTCGCCACGGCTTCGCGGAAAGCCGGATAGGCGGTGATGCCGTCGCCGTTCTCGCCGGCATAATCGATCTCGCCGAGCTCCATGCCGGTTTCCTCGGCCAGTTCCTCGAGCGTGGCGCCGCCGGCCAGGCGGTTCTCCAGATCCTCGCCCATGTCGCGGATCTGGTTGCGCGCGGCGTCGAGCACGAGGCTGTCGCGCAGCGTCGACTTGGCCTCCTCGAAGGGCGTCTCCATCGCCGCCAGAACCGCGTTGACGCGGAACAGGGCGGGTCCGAGCGGGGTCGGGGCCGGGCCCGCCACCTCACCGGTCGAGACCTCGAAGACCGCCTCGGCGGCCGCGCCCAGATCGTCGCGGTCGACCACACCCATGTCGACATCGGCCAGCGCCAGGCCGCGCTCGGCCACCAGGGTCTCGAAATCGGTCTCGCCGGCGGCGAGCTTCTCGGCCGCCTGCTGCGCCGCCTCCTCGGAGGGGAAGATCAGCCGCTCGACGAGCCGGCGGGCGGGCAGGTTGAACTCGGCCTCGCGCTCCTCGTAGGCCTGCCGCAGCGCCTCCTCGGGGACCTCGACGCTGTCGACCAGCATGTCCGGGGCGATCAGCGCATAGGTCAGCCGCTTGGTCTCGGGCCGGGTGTAGCGCGCGAGGTTGTCCTGGTAATAGGCTTCGAGCGCCGCGCTGTCGGGCTCCGGCACGCCGGTGGAGAGCGCGCCGCCGTCGAGGATCGCCCAGGTCACGTCGCGGGTCTCGCCGAGATAGGCGACCAGCGTGTCGACATAGACGTCGGAGACGTTGGCGCCCGAGACCACGGCGCCCTGCAGCACCGCGCGGGCGGCCTCGTTGCGCAGATCCTCCTCGAACTCGGCCTCGGAGAGCCCGGCATTCTGCAGCGCGAAGCGGTAGGCCTCGCGGTCGAAGGCGCCGTTCGGCCCCTGGAAGGCTTGGATCGCGCCAAGCTGCTCGGCGACCTCCTCGTCGCCCACCGACAGCCCGATGCGGTCGGCCTCCCATTCCAGCGCCGTGGCGGTCACCAGCTGCGACAGCACCTGACGGTCGAGCCCGGCGGCCTGCGCATCGGCGAAGCTCACGCCCTGGCCGGACTGGCTCTGGATGCGGCGCAGCTCCTGCTGCAGCGCGCTGGCATAGCGGTCGATCCCGATATCCTTGTCGCCCACCGCGCCGATGCTGCGGGCGCTGCCCGACAGGTTGACGGCGCCGAAGCCGGCCAGACCCACGAGCAGCAGGCCCATGATGATCCACATGAAGAGGTTCGAGAGGCTCTTGGCCTTGAGCGCCATGCGGGTCTCCATCGGGTCGAGGCGTCGGGCGCCGGGCGGCGCGGGAAGGGCGGGGTGCGCGCGCGCCGGAACGGCGCGGCGATCGCCGGTTGTCTAGTGGGGCGCTTGGCCCCCCGCAAGGGGCCAGTCCAGCGCCGCGAGGCGGTCGAAGAGCGCCGCGATGCCCGGGCGATCGACATTGGCGAAGGCTATGCGGAAGCCCCGGGCGCCGCGCGGGTCGCCCGCCGGGGTGAACATGGTGCCGGGCAGGGCCAGCACGCCGGCCTCGTGCACGAGACGGGGGGCGAGCGCGGCGGAGCTGTCGGCGAAGGGATGCTCGAACCAGGCGAAATACGCGCCGAGGCCGCGCAGCCGCCAGCCGCGTGCGGCGAGGGCGGGCGTGGCCTCGGCGATGGCGGCGCGGCGGTCGAGGATCTCGGCGCGCTCGCCGGCGAGCCAGGGTCCGAGATGGCGCAGCCCATAAAGCGCCGCGTGCTGGCCGAGCTGCGGCGCGCAGATCGCCACGGTGTCGAGGAACTTCTCGGCCTCGGCCAGAAGGCCCGGATCGGCGATCATCGCGCCGACCCGGTGCCCGGTGAGGCGGTAGGCCTTGGAGAAGGAATAGAGCTGCACCAGCGTGGTGTCGGGCCCGCGCGTGAGCAGGTCATGAGGGGCGCCGTCGCGGCTGTCGAAATCGCGGTAGGTCTCGTCGAGGATCAGCGCGATGCCGGCGTCGCGGGCCAGCGCGTGGAAGGCGGCCAGCGTCGCGGCGGGATATTCCACGCCGCCGGGATTGTTCGGCGAGACCAGCGCGATGGCCCGGGTGCGCGGGGTGATCAGGGCGCGCGCCGCCTCGGCGTCGGGCAGCAGGTCCGCGCCGGTGGCGAGCGGCACGGCGGTGACGCCCGACATGTCCAGCCACATCTTGTGATTGAAGTACCACGGCACCGGCAGGATCACCTCGTCGCCCTCGCCGCAGAGCGCGGCGATGGTGGCGGCGAAGGCTTGGTTGCAGCCGGCGGTGATCGCCACCGCCTCGGGTCCGACCGGGCTGCCATAAGCCTGCTGCCAGTGCCGGGCGAGTTCCGCGCGCAGCTCGGGCAGGCCGAGGACCGGGCCGTAGAGATGGGTGGCCGGGGTCTCGAGGGCGCCGGCCATGGCGCGCCGCAGCGGCTCGGGCGGCGGATCGACCGGGGCGGCCTGGCTGACATTGAGCAGCGGCCGGTCGGGCGGAAAGGCGGCGCCGTCGAGCCAGCGGCGGGCCTCCATCACCGGCGGGGCGAACGTGGTCCGGGTGCGGGCGGTCATGGCGGGCCTTTCGCGGGCGGGACGGGGCGGGCCGGGGCAGAACCGGGGCGCTGCCCCGGACCCCGGGATATTTGCGCTCAGAAGAAGCAGGCGGCGGGGGCGGGCCGGTCCGGATTCAGTCGTCGGCGCCGTGATAGGGCTTGACGTATTGCAGCGCCATGTCCCACGGGAAGAAGATCCAGGTGTCCTGGCTGACCTCGGTGACGTAGGTGTCGACCTGGTTGTGGCCCATCGGCTTGGCATAGACGGTGGCGACATGCGCCTTCGGCATGGCGGCGCGCACCACTTCCAGGGTCTTGCCGGTGTCGACGAGGTCGTCGACGATCAGCACGCCGTGGCCGTCGCCCACCAGATCCATGTCGGGGGCCTTGATGATCTGCGGCGCCGCCTGGGTCTGGTGGTTGTAGCTCTTGACGCTGATCGTGTCGACGGTGCGGATGTCGAGCTCGCGCGCGACGATCATCGCCGGGGCCATGCCGCCGCGGGTGATCGCCACCACGGCGCGCCAGCCGCCCTCGACCGGGCCGTGGCCCTGCAGGCGCCAGGCCAGCGCCCGCGCGTCGCGGTGCAGCTGGTCCCAGCTGACGTGGAAGCCCTTTTCGTGCGGCAGACGGTCCATGGCGGGGATCCTTCGGGTCAGGTCTTGGAGATGTCGGGGGCATCGACCGCCTTCATGCCGACGACGTGGTAGCCGGCATCGACATGCAGCACCTCGCCGGTGGTCCCCGAGCCCAGATCGGACAGCAGGTAGAGCGCCGAGCGCCCGACATCCTCGATGGTGACGTTGCGGCGCAGCGGCGAGTTCAGCTCGTTCCACTTCATGATGTAGCGGAAATCGCCGATCCCGCTCGCCGCCAGCGTCTTGATCGGGCCGGCCGAGATGGCGTTGACGCGGATGGCGTCCTTGCCCAGATCCTCGGCCAGGTAGCGCACGCTGGCCTCCAGCGCCGCCTTGGCCACGCCCATGACGTTGTAATGCGGCATGACGCGCTCGGCGCCGTAATAGGTCAGGGTGAGGGCGGAGCCGCCCGACTTCATCATCTTCTCGGCCCGGTTTACCACCGCGGTGAAGGAATAGACCGAGATGTCCATCGACATCAGGAAGTTCTGCCGGGTGGTGTCGACGTAACGGCCGCGCAGCTCGGACTTGTCGGAGAAGCCGATGGCATGGACCACGAAGTCGAGGCTGTCCCAATGGTCGCGCAGCCCCTCGAAGAGGCCGTCGATCGAGGTCTCGTCGGAGACGTCGCAGGGCAGCACGATGTCGCTGCCGAGCTGCGCCGCCAGCGGCGCCACGCGCTTCTTCAGCGCCTCGCCCTGGTAGGAGAAGGCCAGCTCCGCCCCGGCATCGGCCAAGCTCTTGGCGATGCCCCAGGCGATCGACTTGTCGTTGGCCAGCCCCATGATGAGGCCGCGCTTTCCCGCCATAAGGTCGTTTGACATCGCCGGTCTCCGCTCGACATTGATTGGCCATGTCCTTTAGGCGAAGCCCCGGGGACCATCAAGCCCGGCGCCGGGGGCGCCGCGGCGACAGGCGGCGACAGGCGCGAAGGAGCGACGGCATGGGCGACAGCGACCGCAGCGGGATCTTTGCCGGGGACGACCCCCTGGCCATCGCCCGGACCTGGCTCGCCGAGGCCGAGCAGAGCGAACCCAACGATCCCAACGCCATCGCGCTCGCCACCGTGGATGCCGAGGGCATGCCCAATGCCCGCATGGTGCTGCTGAAGGAGATCGCGCCGGAGGGCTTCGTCTTCTACACCAATTACGACAGCGCCAAGGGCGGCGAGATCGCCGCCACCGGCCGCGCGGCCTTCGTCATGCACTGGAAGTCGCTGCGCCGCCAGATCCGGGTGCGCGGCCTGACCGAGCGCGAGGAGGGCGCGGCGGCGGACGCCTATTTCGCATCGCGCTCGCTGAAGAGCCGGCTCGGCGCCTGGGCCTCGCAGCAATCGCGGCCTTTGTCGGGACGCGGCGCGCTGATGGCCGAGGTCGCCGCGGTGACGGCGCGTTTCGGCACCAACCCGCCGCGGCCGCCGTTCTGGGGCGGCATCCGGATCGTGCCCCTGGAGATCGAGTTCTGGGCCGACGGCGCCTTCCGTCTGCACGACCGCTTCGTCTGGCGCCGGCGGAATGCCGCCGCCCCTTGGGAGACCGCGCGACTCAATCCATGAAAGCGCAATATGTGATTTGCAGTTACGCTTATTCCGGAGAATAATACCAACGCCACCATTTCCGAGAGCGGGGTATCCGTGACGTCCCTCCCGCTTGTCCCCGTATCCAGTGCATTGATCGAGCCGACGTTGAAACATCACGACATTACGACGGAGCGCCTGGAAGGGCGCGTGAAATGGTTCGATCCCGGCAAGGGGTTCGGATTCGTCGTCGCGGATGGCGGCGGGCCCGACATCCTGCTCCATGCCAACGTCCTGCGCAATTTCGGGCAGAGCTCGGTGGCCGACGGGGCGCGGGTGCAGATCGCCATCCAGCACACGCCGCGCGGCGCCCAGGCCATCGAGGTCTTCCGCATCGACGCGCCCGAGGATGCCGCCGCGGCGCCGCTGGCCGATTTCGAGCAGATCGATCCCGAGATTCTGCGCACGGCCCCGCTTGAAGCCGCGCGCGTGAAATGGTTCGATCGCGCCAAGGGGTTCGGCTTTGCCAACGTCTTCGGAAAGGCCGAGGACGTGTTCATCCACATCGAGGTGCTGCGGCGCTCGGGTCTGGCGGAATTGCAGCCCGGCGAGGCGCTGGCGATCCGCACGGTGGAGGGCAAGCGCGGCCGCATGGCGACCGAGGTGAATGCATGGGAACACGCGGTTTCGGACCAGGACTTGCCGCCGCTCTGACCTGCGCCGGCTGGGCCGGCGCGGCCCTGGCCGCGGACACGGCGGGGGAGTGCAGCGCGGACCGGCTGGCGCTGCGCGGCGATTTCGGCACCGCGCAATTCGCCGTCGAGGTGGTGGACACGCCCGAGGAGCGCGCCCGCGGCCTGATGTTCGTGGAGGAGATGCCGCGCATGTCCGGCATGCTCTTCGTCTACGAGCGCGCCCAGCCGGTGGCCTTCTGGATGAAGAACACGCTGATCCCGCTCGACATCGTCTTCGCCGATGCCTCGGGCGTGGTGCAGCGGGTGCACGACCGCGCGGTGCCGGGCGACCTGACGCCGATCCCCGGCGGCGAGGGCATCCAGTACGTGCTGGAGATCAACGGCGGCATGGCCGAGACGCTGGGCATCGGCGAGGGCGACGCGCTCCGCCACCCCGCGATCCCCGACGACCGCGCCGCCTGGCCCTGCGCCGCCTCCTGAGGGGCGTTGCCGCAACCGTCCGGGCGCGTCGGCACCGGGGCAGGGCGGTACAATGACCGTGTCCGGTTCGCCGAGGTGCTGGGCAAGGCCGCGGATCGGCCGGCCGCGATGCGGCAATCCTGACCGCGGAATCCCTCGCTTCATTCCTGCCCGGTCCGATGGCGCTCGAAGCTGAGCAACGGCCCGGCCAGATTGCCGGGCAAGGGGGCGGCGCGGCGCGGCGCGGGGGCCTGCGTCCTTGAGGCCGCGGCGGGGGCCATGCCCGGAGGCCCGCCTCGTCAGCGCCGCCATTGGTGCCGCCGGCAACGCCTGCCCCCCGGCACGTGATCCGGGCCGCGCTCCCGACGCCGGGGTGCCCCGCTTCCGATGAAGACCCCCCGGGGCGCCGAAGACCCTTTTCAAGCCCCGCCGCGCGGCGTAAGGGGGGCGCGTCGGGGCGTGGCGCAGCCTGGTAGCGCGACGGTTTTGGGTACCGTAGGTCGTGAGTTCGAATCTCGCCGCCCCGACCATTCCTCCCCCGATGACGCTCCGTGGCTCTAACCGCATCCGCAGCGTGCCTGTCCGCCGGCAAATGCGTGTCGCCGGGGCCACGCGCGGACAGGAGCGGGACGGCGGCGGGAAACTCTGTGGATAAGCTGTCGATTTCGCACCGCTGCCGCGAAGAGCGCCACATCGCCCCCTGTGCATGAATCGTGGAGCAGGGGCAGGGAGTGTGGGGGTTACAACCCGTCAACGCAAAATATAGCGAAACCACCGCCAAAATTGCGTTGACCCTTGCCCCCGACTCGCGTCAGTTTGTGCGGGCTGAGGCGACACACACCACATCTGGTAGCCGCGCAGCGGGACAACACCTTTGCCACAGATCAGGCGGCCCGGCGCGAAACGCGGCGCGGCCGGGGTCCCGTTGCGTCCTTGGGCGACCGGAAGACGAGCTTGGAGACGGGGCACATGAAGATCGACAGACATTACACGACCGCCGGCGAAGACGCCTATGCGGGCATCGACTTCGTCACCACGGCGTCGGAGATCCGCAATCCCGACGGCAAGATCGTGTTCCGCCTCGACGCGGTCGAGGTGCCGGCCTCGTGGAGCCAGGTCGCCTCGGACGTGATCGCGCAGAAATACTTCCGCAAGGCCGGCATCCCGGTCGAGCTGAAGAAGGTCGAAGAGGCCGACGTGCCGGAATTCCTCTGGCGCTCGGTGCCGGCCGCCAAGGACACGCCGACCACCGGCGAGACCTCCTCCAAGCAGGTCTTCGACCGGCTCGCCGGCGCCTGGGCCTATTGGGGCTGGAAGGGCGGCTACTTCTCCACCGAGGCGGATGCCCGTGCCTATTACGACGAGATGCGCCACATGCTGGCGAGCCAGACCGCGGCGCCGAACAGCCCGCAATGGTTCAACACCGGCCTGCACTGGGCCTACGGCATCGACGGCCCGAGCCAGGGCCATTACTACGTCGACTTCAAGACCGGCAAGCTGACCAAGTCGCGCTCGGCCTACGAGCACCCGCAGCCGCATGCCTGCTTCATCCAGTCGGTCCGCGACGATCTCGTGGGCGATGGCGGCATCATGGATCTCTGGGTCCGCGAGGCGCGGCTCTTCAAGTACGGCTCCGGCACCGGCACCAACTTCTCGAGCCTGCGCGCCGAGGGCGAGGCGCTGTCGGGCGGCGGCAAGTCGTCGGGCCTGATGGGCTTCCTGAAGATCGGCGACCGCGCGGCCGGCGCCATCAAGTCGGGCGGCACCACGCGCCGCGCCGCCAAGATGGTGATCTGCGACGCCGACCATCCCGACATCGAAGAATTCGTCAACTGGAAGGTCCGCGAGGAGCAGAAGGTCGCCTCCATCGTCGCCGGCTCCAAGATGCACGAGAAGATGCTGAACGGCATCTTCGCGGCGATCCGGGCCTGGGACGGCAAGGTCGAGGACGCCTATGATCCCAAGGTCAACGACGCCCTGAAGGCGGCGGTGCGCGAGGCCAAGAAGGTCCAGATTCCTGAGACCTACGTCAAGCGCGTGCTCGACTACGCGCGCCAGGGCTATGCCTCGATCGAGTTCCCGACCTACGACACCGACTGGGACAGCGAAGCCTATGCCAGCGTCTCGGGGCAGAATTCCAACAACTCGATCCGGGTCACCGATGCCTTCCTGCAGGCGGTGAAGGACGATGCTGATTGGGAGCTGATCCGCCGCACCGACGGCTCGGTCGCCAAGACCATCAAGGCGCGCGATCTCTGGGAGCAGGTCGGCCACGCCGCCTGGGCCTGCGCCGATCCCGGCATCCAGTTCCACGACACTGTCAATGCCTGGCACACCTGCCCCGAGGACGGCGCGATCCGCGGCTCGAACCCGTGCTCGGAATACATGTTCCTCGACGACACGGCCTGCAACCTGGCCTCGATGAACCTGCTGACCTTCCTCGAGGACGGCGCTTTCCGCTCCGACGCCTATGTCCACGCCACCCGGCTCTGGACCCTGACGCTCGAGATCTCGGTCACCATGGCGCAGTTCCCGTCCAAGGAAATCGCCCAGCTCTCCTACGATTTCCGCACCCTGGGCCTGGGCTACGCCAATATCGGCGGCCTGCTGATGAACATGGGGCTGAGCTATGACAGCGACGCGGGCCGGGCGCTCTGCGGCGCGCTGACCGCGATCATGACCGGCACCGCCTACGCCACCTCGGCCGAGATCGCCCGCGAACTCGGCGCCTTCTCGGGTTACGAGCGCAACCGCGACCACATGCTGCGGGTGATCCGCAACCACCGCGCCGCGGCCCAGGGCAAGACCGACGGCTACGAGGATCTGGCGGTCAAGCCGGTGCCGCTCGACGCCGCCAACTGCCCCGACCCGGCGCTGGTGGAGCTGGCGCGCCGGTCCTGGGACGAGGCGCTGGAGCTTGGCGAGGCGCACGGCTTCCGCAATGCCCAGACCACGGTGATCGCGCCGACCGGCACGATCGGCCTCGTGATGGATTGCGACACCACCGGGATCGAGCCCGACTTCGCCCTGGTGAAGTTCAAGAAGCTGGCCGGCGGCGGCTACTTCAAGATCATCAACCGCTCGGTGCCGGGGGCGCTCGAGCATCTGGGCTATTCGTCGAGCCAGATCGAGGAGATCGTCTCCTACGCGGTGGGCCATGCCAGCCTCGGCAACGCGCCGGGCATCAACCATACCTCGCTGATCGGCCACGGCTTCGGCCCGGCGCAGATCGACAAGGTGGAGGCGGCGCTGGCCTCGGCCTTCGACATCCGCTTCGTCTTCAACCAGTGGACCCTGGGCGAGGAATTCTGCACCGGCACGCTGGGCATCCCGGCGGCCAAGCTGAACGACCCGTCCTTCGACCTGCTGCGGCATCTGGGCTATACCCGCGCCGATATCGAGGCCGCCAACGACCATGTCTGCGGCACCATGACCCTCGAAGGCGCGCCGCACCTGAAGGAAGAGCATTACAAGGTCTTCGACTGCGCGAATCCCTGCGGCAAGAAGGGCAAGCGTTACCTGTCGGTGAACAGCCACATCCACATGATGGCGGCGGCGCAGAGCTTCATCTCGGGCGCCATCTCCAAGACCATCAACATGCCCAACGACGCCACCGTCGAGGATTGCCAGAAGGCCTACGAGCTGTCCTGGAGCCTGGGCGTCAAGGCCAACGCGCTCTATCGCGACGGCTCCAAGCTGAGCCAGCCGCTGGCCTCCGCGCTGGTCGAGGACGACGACGAGGCGGCCGAGATCCTCGAGAGCGGCTCGGCCCAGGAAAAGGCCGCGGTGCTGGCCGAGAAGGTGGTCGAGAAGATCATCGTCAAGGAGGTCGAGCGCGCCGCGGCGCGGACCAAGATGCCCGAGCGCCGCAAGGGCTACACCCAGAAGGCCATCGTCGGCGGCCACAAGGTCTACCTGCGCACCGGCGAATATGCCGACGGCACGCTGGGCGAGATCTTCATCGACATGCACAAGGAAGGCGCCGGCTTCCGGGCGATGATGAACAACTTCGCCATCGCGGTCTCGGTGGGTCTGCAATACGGCGTGCCGCTGGAGGAGTTCGTCGACGCCTTCACCTTCACCAAGTTCGAGCCCGCGGGCATGGTGCAGGGCAACGACTCGATCAAGAACGCGACCTCGATCCTCGACTACATCTTCCGCGAGCTGGCGGTGTCCTATCTCGACCGCACCGACCTCGCCCACGTGAAGCCCGAGGGCGCGACCTTCGACGATATCGGCCGCGGCGAGGAGGAGGGCGTCTCCAACCTCCAGGAGATCTCGGAAAGCGCCGCGTCGCGCTCGCTCGAGGTGCTGAAGCAGATCAGCTCCACTGGCTACCTGCGCAAGCGGGTGCCGCAGGAACTGGTGGTGCTGCAGGGCGGCCAGCCGGTGGGCTATGCCCAGCCCTCCGATCCCTCGGCGGCGCTGAGCCATCTCGTCGGCAAGTCCGAGACCGGCGTCGCGGTGGCCAGCCGGACCAGCACGGCCGCCGCCGCGGTGAAGCCGATGGACGCCGCCTCCAAGGCCCGCATGCAGGGCTACGAGGGCGAGGCCTGCGGCGAATGCGGCAATTACACCCTGGTGCGCAACGGCACCTGCATGAAGTGCAACACCTGCGGCGGCACCTCGGGCTGCAGCTAAGAGATTGAGGGTAGGGGGCGGTGTTCCAGCACCGCCCCCTGGCCTTTCCCGCATAGCATAGCACGCTGCGGGACAAGCACATTCGGCCCGGGTAAGGGTCGACTATTAAGTCGGTGGAGTGCCCCCCATTTCACCGGACAGCCTGGCTGGAGTTGAGCGCTGATCTGAACTCGACGGGCGAGCGCATTGCCAGCGCGGAATGTGGATGGACGGTGTTGTAGTCGTTGAGCCAGGTG
>NZ_JBTLRM010000052.1:0-13185 GCF_054482755.1 Roseivivax sp. CAU 1761 | reverse complement strand
CCCCGCGCCGGGCCCGCCCCGGCCGCGCCGGTGCCTGGCCGACGGGCGGCCCGCGCTCCGCCGGCGCGGCGCCCCTTGCCCCGGCGCCGCGGATCGTCTCTCATCGCCGGCCGAAAGGAGACGCCATGTCCCAGCCCTTCCTCCTCGGCGGCACCGAGATCGCCGCCGGCACCCAGGCGACGATCGACATGCCGGTCTCGGTCCTGTCGGACCACACCCCGGTGACGCTGTCGGCGCGGGTGGTGCATGGCCGCCGCCCCGGCCCGGTGATGTTCGTCTCCGCGGCGGTGCATGGCGACGAGGTGATCGGGGTCGAGATCGTGCGCCGGCTGCTCCGCGCCACGCCGCTGCTGCGGCTCTCGGGCACGCTGATCGCGGTGCCCATCGTCAACGCCTTCGGCTTTCTCAACCAGTCGCGCTACCTGCCCGACCGGCGCGACCTCAACCGGGTCTTTCCGGGCTCGGCGCAGGGCTCGCTGGCCGGCCGCATCGCCGACCTGTTCCTCACCGAGGTGGTGGCGCGCTCCGATCTCGGCATCGACCTGCATTCCGCCGCGGTCGGCCGCAGCAACCTGCCGCAGATCCGCCTGACGCCGGGCAATGCGCGGCTGCGCGACCTCGGGGCCCGCTTCGGCGCCCCGGTGACGCTGATCTCGCGCATCCGCGACGGCTCGCTGCGCGAGGCCGCCGAGGCCGGCGGCGTCGACGTGCTGCTCTACGAGGCCGGCGAGGGCCTGCGCTTCGACGAATTCGCGGTGCGCGCCGGGGTCGCCGGCATCCTGCGGGTGATGCAGGGCGTGGGCATGCTGGGCGCCCGCGGCGTGCCGCGGGCCCGCGGCACGCCGGTCTTCTGCGAACGCTCGGGCTGGACCCGGGCGCCCTCGGGCGGGCTGCTGCGCACCCTCAAGGCCTGCGGCGACTACGTCACCGAGGGCGAGGTGCTGGGGCTGGTCGCCGACCCGTTCGGCGATGTCGAGGCCGAGGTGCGCGCCACCGAGACCGGCATCGTCGTCGGCCGCACCAACCTGCCGGTGGTGCACGAGGGCGACGCGCTGTTCCACATCGCGGTGCCGGCGCGGCCGCTCGGGGCCGACGCCGCCAGCGCCGGGCTGGCCGAGCATCTCGACGCGCCGGCGCTGTTCGACGAGGACGAGATCATCTGAGGCGGCACCGGCATGGCGCCGGGGGGACCGGCGTTCGAACCGCCGACAGCACCGCCCCGCGCTCCGGCGTGGGGCCCGCCGCGGAATTCGGGCCTACGCCGGACGGGCCGGGTCCGGACCGGGTCCGGACCGGGGCAAGGGGCGCTGCCCCTCTTGGCCTGCGGCCAATTCACCCCGGGATATTTCGGCTCAGAAGAAGCGGCGGGCGGGTTGCATCCGGGGGCGCGGGGCGGCAGGGAGGCGGCATTCGCTCAAGGAGACCCGCCATGCCGCTGACGCTTGCCACCTGGAACATCAACTCGGTCCGGCTGCGCGAGGGGCTGGTGGCGGCGCTGCTCGAGGCCGAGGCGCCCGACATCCTCTGCCTGCAGGAATGCAAGAGCCCGGTCGAGAAGCTGCCGCTCGAACGCTTCCGCAACCTCGGCTACCACCACGTCATCGCGCGCGGCCAGAAGGGCTATAACGGCGTGGCGATCCTGTCGAAACGGCCGATCGAGGATGCCGGCGACATGGATTTCGCCCGGCTGGGCCATGCCCGGCACGTCGCCGGGCGGCTCGAGGACGGCACGCTGATCCACAATTTCTACGTCCCCGCCGGCGGCGACAAGCCGGACCGCGCGGTCAACGTGAAGTTCGGCCAGAAGCTCGACTACCTGGCCGAGATGCGCGACTGGTTCCGCGACAGCCGGCCCGAGCGGTCGATCCTCGTGGGCGATCTCAACATCGCCCCGCGCGAGGACGACGTCTGGTCGCACAAGCAGCTTTTGCGGGTGGTCTCGCACACCCCGGTCGAGGTGGCGGCGCTGAGCGACGCGCAGGAGGCCGGAAACTGGGTCGACGTGACCCGCAAGGACATCCCCGAGGGCCGGCTCTATTCCTGGTGGTCCTACCGCAGCCCGGACTGGGACGCCGCCGACAAGGGCCGGCGGCTCGACCATGTCTGGGCCTCGCCCGACCTCGCCGGCTCGGCGCATGGCAGCCGCATTCTGCGTGATGTGCGCGGCTGGACGCAGCCCTCGGACCACGCCCCGGTCTTCGCCAGCTTCGATCTCTGAGACGCGCCGGGGGCGCTCAGGCCAGGGCCGCCGCCACGGCGCGGCGCAGCGCCGGCAGGACCTCGGCCTCGAACCACGGGTTGCGGCGCAGGAAGGCGTTGTTGCGCCAGGACGGGTGCGGCAGCACGAAGGTCGCCGGCGCGTGGCGGCGCCAATCGGCCACCGCCGCGGCGACCGGCCGGCGGTCGCCGAGATGGCGGCGGATGGCATGGCCGCCGATCAGCAGGGTCAGCGGCATCGGGCCCAGCGCCGCCAGCACCTCCGCGTGCCAGGTCTCCCAGCAGATCGGCGGCGGCGGCAGGTCGGCGCCCCTGGCATCGTAGCCGGGAAAGCAGAAGGCGGTGGGCAGCACGGCGACGCGGGAGGTGTCGTAGAAGGTCTCCGCGCCGATCCCCATCCAGTCGCGCAGGCGGTCGCCGGAGCGGTCGAAGAACGGCTTGCCGGCCTCGTGCACGCGCTTGCCCGGGGCCTGGCCGCAGACCAAGATGCGGGCGCCGGGCCGCGCCCAGACCACCGGCCGCGGCCGGTGTTGGGTGGCGGTGCCGGCGAAACGCTCGGCGCAGAGCCGGCAGGCGCGTATGCGGTTGGCGAGGTCGTCCACGCAGGCTGAGATGGGGCTCCGGGCGGCGCCGGGCAAGCCCCCGGGCGCCCTGCCCCGCGGCGGCGGTCAGTCGAGGTTGAAGACCCGGGCCGGGTGCAGCTCGCCGCCCTTGAAGCGACCCACCGCGACCGGCCGGCCCTCGAAGGAAGCCCAGCATTCCTCGCCCCATTCCACGTCCTGGGCGAAGACCATGCCGGGATTGCCGTTGCGCAGCCGCGCCACCGCCTCGGCGGCGCAGCGCGCCTCGGGCAGCTCGCTCAGCCCGGCCGCGACCGGCAGCAGCCGGGCGTCGAGCTCCGGGCTTTGGGCCAGCGCCTCGATCTCCGGGACGGTCATCGCATCGGCGAGCTCGAAGGGTCCCGACCAGAGCCGGCGCAGCACCGTGACATGGCCGAGGCAGCCCAGGGCGGCGCCCAGGTCGCGGGCGATCGAGCGCACGTAGCCGCCCTTGCCGCAGGTCATCTCGAACTCGGCATGGTCGGCATCGGGGCGCTCGACGAGCAGCAATTTCTCGACCCAGAGCGGGCGCGCGGCGATCTCCATGGTCTCGCCGTCGCGGGCCCGCTTGTAGGCCCGCTCGCCGTCGATCTTCACCGCCGAGAATTGCGGCGGCACCTGCTCGATATCGCCGACGAAGCGGCCGAGCGCCGCCTTGATCTCGTCATCGCCGGGCCGCGCCTCGGAGCGGGCGATGACCTCGCCCTCGGCATCGTCGGTGTTGGTGGCGGCGCCGAAGCGCACGGTGAAGCGGTAGGCCTTCAGCGCGTCGGTGACGTAGGGCACGGTCTTGGTGGCCTCGCCCAGCGCCACCGCGAGGACCCCGGTGGCCTCCGGGTCGAGGGTGCCGGCATGGCCGGCCTTCTTGGCGCCGAAGGCCCAGCGCACCTTGTTGACCACGGCGGTCGAGGTCATGCCCGCGGGCTTGTCGACCACCAGCCAGCCGGAAATGTCGCGGCCCTTGCGTGAGCGTCCCATATGCCTTGCCTCCGTCGGGTGAGGCGCGCGGCGTAGCGAACGGGGCGGGCGCTGTCAATTCGCCGCGCGGCCCGACCGGGGCCCGCGGCCGCGGCGCTCAGTCGAGCCGGCGGGCCTCGTCATGCAGCATGATCGGGATGCCGTCGCGGATCGGGTAGGCCAGCCCGGCGCGGCGCGACACCAGTTCCTGGCGCGCGGCATCGTAGTCGAGCGGGCCGTGCGTCTCCGGGCAGATCAGCGCCTCGAGCATGCGGCGGTCGAAGCCGCGCGGCGCCGCCGGGGCATCGGTGGCGGCATCCACGGCCGCGGGATCCTCGGGGGTTGCGGCCTCGGGCGGGGTCGCGGGGTCGGGCCGGTCGGTCATTGCACTCTCTCCTGTCCGCCGCCGCCACCGCGCAGCGCGTATTCGATCAGCGTCACCAGCGTCTCGCGCCGGGTTGCCAGGGACGGCGCCTCGAGCAGCGCCTGCTTGTCCTCGGGGTCGAAGTCCAGCAGCATCGACAGCGAGTTGATCAGGAGCTCGTCGTCGGCCTCCTGCAGGGTCTCGCGGTCGGCGCTCAGGTGGCGCGCGGCAAAGTAGCGGTCGAGCAGCGCCAGGAACGCCGCCCGGTCGAAATCCGGGTCGTGCTCGGCGCCGCCGAGATCGGCCTCGAAGCCCGACCAGTCGACCCGGCAGCGGCGATACGGGGTGAAGCCCTCGACCTCCTCGCGGATGCGGAACCGCGACAGGCCGCACAGGGTGATCATGTAGCGGCCGTCCTCGGTCTCGGAGAACTGCGTCACCCGCCCGGCACAGCCGATCGCGTGCAGGCGCTCCGCCGCGCCGCCCGGGCCGGGGTTGGGCTGGACCATGGCGATGATCCGCGCCGGCGTCTTCAGCGCGTCCTCGAACATCGCCAGGTAGCGCGGCTCGAAGAGGTGCAGCGGCAGCCGGGCGCGCGGCAGCAGGAGCGCGCCCGGAAGCGGGAAGACAGGAACCAGATCCGGCAGGTCGGGGAGGCGTTTCATGCCCGTCCCAGCTAGCCCGCGCCGGGGGTCAGGCAAATATCATCGAGCTCAGTTTCCGGCGCCCGTTGAGCACGATCGGGTCATTGGCCTTGAGCGCGTCGAAAATGGTGAAGAGCTGAGTCTTGGCGGCGCCGTCGTTCCACTCGCGGTCGCGCCGGAACAGGTCCAGCAGCTGCTCGACCGCCTCCTCTGTGCGGCCCGCCGCCTGCAGCGCCTGAGCGTAGTCGAAGCGGGCCTGGTGATCGGCCGGATCGGCCGCGACCCGGGCCTCGAGATCGGCCAGCGGGCCGGCCTTCTCGGCCTGCCGGGCCAGCGCGATCTGGGCATGCGCGGCCTCGAGCTCGGGGCTGGTGGCGATCTCCGCAGGGGCACCGTTCAGCACCGCCTCGGCCTGGTCGGTCTGGCCCATCGCCACCAGGCAGCGCACCAGCCCGCCATAGGCGCGCGCGTGCTTCTCGTCCTCGCCGAGGATCGCCTGGAAGGTCTGCAGCGCGTCCTCATAGGCGCCCTGCTCGACCATCTCCTCGGCCGCCGCGACGGCGTCGTCGAGCCCGCCCGAGGCGTCGCCGCCGGACATCTTCACCAGGCGGTCGACGAAGGCCTTGATCTCGGACTGGCTGACCGCGCCCTGAAAGCCGTCCACCGGCTGGCCCTGGAAGAAGGCATAGACCGTGGGGATCGACTGGATGCGCAGCTGCGAGGCGATGGTCTGGGCCTGGTCGACATTGACCTTGGCCATCTTCACCGCGCCCTTGGCGGCGCGCACCGCGTCCTCGAGCATCGGGCCGAGCGTCTTGCAGGGGCCGCACCACGGCGCCCAGAAATCGACGATGACCGGGACCGTCTGGCTGGCCTCGACCACCTCCTTCATGAAATCCTGTTCGGAGACGTCCCGGATCAGGTCCGGATCGGTCTGCTGCGTCGTGGCTCCGCCGAGTTCGATCATTTTCAAGCCCCCTGGCTCACGTATTCGTCATGTCGTCGCGTTATCGGGTTAGATGGCTCACTGACCCGGCGGTTGCAAGGGCGCGGCCGGCCAGCGCCTCCGGCACGAAGAGCCGGGTGCCGGGCGCGATGCGCGCGGCGATGCGGCGCAGGTGATCGCGGCGGAAGGCGAGGCAGCCCTCGGTCGGGAAGCCGGCGCGGCGGCGCTGGTGCAGGAAGATGGCAGAGCCGCGGCCGGGCTCCGCCGCGGGCCAGTTCCAGTCGGTCAGAAGCACGATGTCGTAGAGCGGGTCGGCCCGGCGCAGGCGTTCGTGGCTGCCGTCATAGGGCGCCGCGACGAGGTGGTTGTACTCCGCCCGGGCGACGTCGTCGGACCACAGGTCGCCGGGCCGGATCGGCCGCGCCCAAGGCGCCGGCGGCGCCAGCCGGTCCGGGCGGTAGAGCATGCCGGTGATCCGATGCAGCCCGGCCGGGGTGGCGCCGTCGCCCTCGCGCTTGTCGCGCCGCACCGCGCCGCGCCCGACCGAGACCGGCCAGAGCCGTCCGGCAAAGCGCAGGCCCATCGGCGTCAGCACCATGTCCCAGGGTCCGGCGATCATGCCGCCAGCCCCGCCGGCAGGTCCTGCATGACCTCGGCGGCGATCTCGAAGGACCGGGCGCGGGTCTTGAAATCGTGGATCTGTCCGGTCAGGATAACCTCGTCGGGGCGGTGCCGGTCGATCAGCGCGCGCAACTGCCGCGCCACGCTGTCCGGGCTGCCGGTGGCCGAAACGCTGAGCGCCGCATCGACGCCGCGCCGCGCCGCGTCGGGGATCACCGCGGCGATGTCGTCGACCGGCGCCGGCAGCTTGCCCGGCCGGCCCGAGCGCAGGTTGTAGAAGGCCTGCTGCATCGAGGTCCTGAGCCGCGCGCCCTCGGCGTCGGTGTCGGCCGCGAAGACGTTGATCGCCAGCATCGCCCGCGGCCGGTCGAGCTGCGCGGAGGGCCGGAAGCGCTCGCGGTAGAGCGCGAAGGCCTGGTCCAGCGCGTCGGGCGCGAAATGCGAGGCGAAGGCATAGGGCAGCCCGAGTTCCGCCGCGACCTGCGCGCCGTAGAGCGAGGAGCCAAGGATCCAGAGCGGCACCCCGGTGCCCTCGCCGGGATGGGCGTGCACCGGCAGACCCTCGATGCGCGGCCCGAACAGCGCCTGCAGCATGCGCACCTCGTCGGGGAAGCGCTCGGCGCGGGACGGATGCACGCCCAGCGCCTGCATCACCGCGCCGTCGCCGCCCGGCGCCCGGCCGAGCCCGAGATCGATACGCCCGGGATAGAGTTCGGCCAGCGTGCCGAAGGCCTCGGCCACGGCCAGCGGCGCGTGGTTCGGCAGCATGATGCCCCCCGCCCCGACCCGCATCCGCGACGTCGCCGCGGCGACCTGCCCGATCAGCAGGGCGGTGGCGGCCGAGGCGATGCCCGGCATGTTGTGGTGCTCGGCCAGCCAGTAGCGGTGATAGCCCCAGCCTTCCGCCCGGCGGGCGAGTTCGGTGACGTTGGCCAGCGCCTCGGCGGTGCTGCGGCCCTCGGGAACCGGGGCGAGATCGAGTAGCGAATACTGCATGGGCGGACTCCTTCGCCGGGCAACCTAGGCAGCGCTTCGCGGCGGCGGAAGGGCCGCAAGGCCGGGTCTGCGCGCGCGGCCGGGCCGGCTCAGAGCAGATGGCCGGACTTCTTCGCCTTGGTCAGCAGGTAATGGTGGTTGAAGCGCGTCTCGCCGACCTTCAGCGGCACCCGCTCGGTCACCTCGACCCCCGATTCGGCCATCCGGGCGATCTTGGCCGGGTTGTTGGTCAGCAGGCGTACGCGGCCGACGCCGAGTTCCCCCAGCATCTGCGCGCCGAGCCGGAAATCCCGCTCGTCATCCTCGAAGCCCAGCCGGTGATTGGCCTCCACCGTGTCGAAGCCCTGGTCCTGCAGGGCGTAGGCGCGCATCTTGTTGGCCAGCCCGATGCCCCGCCCCTCCTGGTTGAGGTAGAGCAGGATGCCGGCGCCCGCCTCGCCCATCTGGCCCAGCGCGGCGTTGAGCTGCGGGCCGCAATCGCATTTCAAGGACCCCAGAAGATCGCCGGTGAAACAGGCCGAGTGCAGCCGCGCCAGCACCGGGGCGTCGCGGTCCGGGCGGCCGATCTCGATGGCGTAATGCTCCTCCGAGCCGTCCTCGGGGCGGAAGATGTGCAGCTTCGCCGTCTCGGCGGCGCGCAGCGGCACCCGCGCGGTGACCACGTGGGCGAGCGGCGGCAGGCGCAGCAGCAGCGGCGCCGCCGCGGCGGCATCGACGAGGGTCAGCCGGTGCGCCGCGGCAAAGCCCGCGCCGTCCGCGATCGGCAGGACCAGGGCGGCCGGCAGCAGCTGCGCCGACTTGGCCAGGGTCAGCGCCAGCCGGTGCAGCCGCGCATCGCCGTCGCGCCGGGTCGCCAGCGGCCCCTTCATCGGCATCGCGAGGTCGTCCTTGGGATCGGCCACCGAATGCACCCAGGCGCGGTTCACGTCCTCGGGCAGGACCACCCGGGCGATGTCGCCGTCATAGGCGCGCGCCTTGAGCGTGGCTGCGCGCCGCCCGGTCAGGGCGAGGTCGGCGGCGCCGCCCAGCGCCCGGAGATCGGCGAGCCGGGCCTCGGTCACGGTCTCCGCCGCCAGCACCAGCGCCGCCCCTTGCGCATCCGCCAGCACCGTCGGCACGCCCATCCTGAGATCGGCCCGCGCCCGGGCCAGGATTTCGGTCAGATCGGGGGTCAGGGACATCGAACGCGCCTCGCGCTGCGGGAACCGGCCCGCGGGGTGTAACAAAGGCCATTGTGATACACGAGGGCGTGAAAGATGTGCAGCAAAGCTTGCGTCAGGCCGCGGCGTTCACATTTGCGTTGAGAGAACGGAGGACCGCAAAATGCCGCAACTCAAGAACATTCTCCTCGTCGACGACGACGAGGATCTGCGCGAGGCGCTGGCCGAACAGCTTGTCCTGACCGAGGATTTCGAGGTGTTCGAGGCCGAGAACGGCCAGGCCGCGCTGGCGCGGGTCAAGGAACAGCTTTTCGATCTGATCATTCTCGATGTCGGATTGCCGGACCAGGACGGCCGCGAGGTCTGCCGCCTGATGCGCAAGCAGGGGGTGAAGGCGCCGATTCTGATGCTGACCGGGCATGACAGCGACGCCGACACGATCTACGGGCTCGATGCCGGCGCCAACGACTACGTGACCAAGCCATTCAAGTTTCCCGTCCTGCTGGCCCGCATCCGTGCCCAGCTGCGCCAGCACGAACAATCCGAGGACGCGGTGTTCCAGCTTGGCCCCTATTCCTTCCGCCCGGCGATGAAGCTGCTGATCGACGAATCCGACAAGAAGATCCGGTTGACCGAGAAGGAAACCAACATCCTGAAATTCCTGTACCGCGCCCCCGACGGCGTGGTGCCGCGCGACGTGCTGCTGCACGAGGTCTGGGGCTACAATGCCAGCGTCACCACGCACACGCTGGAGACCCATATCTACCGGCTGCGCCAGAAGATCGAGCCCGACCCGTCGAATGCCCGCCTGCTGGTCACCGAATCCGGCGGCTACCGACTTGTGTCGTAGTCGGCGTTTTTGGCGCTGACGCAGGGAACGATCCGTGGCACCACGGGTTTGACGAGAGACCCCGCCGGCATGTCGGGTCGTAACATGCCAAACCTCCCTGTTGGACCTGGCCGGGCCCCGCGCCCGGCCTTTTTTCGTGCCGCAGGCGGCGCGGGCGCGTCGCGGCAAAGGCTGGCGCGACTCGCGGAAAGGTGAATACTGAAATCCGGATTTCGCCGGCCGCGTGCGGGGTCCAGCGTGCCGCGCTGGCCCGCCCGCGCCCCCACAGCCCGGGAGATGCGGCATGAGCTATCTGGCAACGGCCCGGGGCCCCGCGGCGGAGGCCTTCCTGCAGCAGGCCGCCGAGCGGCATGGCAGCCTCCTCAACCTGCATGTGGTGCTGTCGCATCTGCCCGAGATGGCGCAGCATTTCGAGGCGATGACCGCGGATCTGAAGGCCCGCATGGGGCTCCGGCGCTACGAGCTGGTGACCCTGGCGGCGGCGCTGGAGCTGAAAAGCTCCTATTGCGCCCTGGCGCACGGGGCGATCCTGCTGCGCGACGGCATGGCGGCGTCCGATCTCGCGGCCATCGCCCGGGACGGCAGCGCGCCGGGGCTCGACGCGGCGGAGCGTGCGCTGATGGCCTATGCCCGCGCCATCGTCCGCGACGCCGCCGCCATTCCGGAGGCCCGCATCGCGGAGCTGCGCGCCGCCGGGCTCGATGACGGCGCCATCGCGGAGGCCGCGGCGGCGGCGGCGCTGCGCTGTTTCTTCAGCAAGCTGCTGGACGGGCTGGGCGCGGCCCCGGATGCCGCGCTGGCCCACCTGCCGCCGCCGCTGCCCGCGCTGCTGGCCTGCGGACGCGCGATCGCCGCCCCGGAACGGGGCGGCGCGTCGGTCGGTCGGGAGTAGGGCTCAGCGCGCGGCCAGCACTTCCTCGAGATCGGCGATCAGGCCGGAGGCGTGCAGGTTGCGGGCCAGGGCCATGGCGGCGTGGCGGTCGTCCTCGGAACGCGCGGTGGCGATCTGCTCGGCGCAGTAGAGCGCCAGGGCCAGCTGCTTGTCCTGCCCCTGCATCGGCTTCTCGAAGGCCGGGACCGCCGCGGCGGCATGTTGGGCGGCATGCGACAGGGTCAGCGCCGGGCTCGGATCGGCGAAGGCCGCGGCCTCTTCCGGGGTGGCGAAGATGTCGCCTTCGATCCCCGCGAAGGCGCGGATCCGCTCGATCCGCTCATCGCTGCAGTCGAGCAGGGCCGCCATCGCCGGCACCTTGCCCATCGGCACGGTTTCGCCGACGTAATCGTAGGGCGCGCAGTCGGAGCGCTTGAGCACCCGGTTCATCACCGGATCGATGACCGTGACGATGTCGGTGATGCCCGAATCACGGGCGTATTCCAGCGCCCCGGCCATCAGTTCGCAGGTCGCGTAGCTGACCGAGTTGCGCGACTTGCCGCGTTCCAGGATTTGCGTGTCGACGCAGAACCGGGTCGATTCCCACAGCGTGGCGCTGCGCAGCGGCGGCTGGCCCGCGAGGATCGGCGAGAACACGTCCGACAGCATGTGCGGCCCGGTGGTCTGCAGCGCCCGCACGCAGGAGACCACGCGGCCATCGTCATTCACACCAATGACATAAGCCGGATCCAGTGCGTCGAACTGGTCGATTTCGCGGCCGTCCCGCACGTCCACTTCCCAGCCGAGTCTGCCTTCGAACACGCGCGCCCGCAGGCGGAACATCTCATCCAGCAGCTGCCCGTATTCGGAACGATTCACTCCGTCGACTACGATGATCATTGTCCGGGTTTCCTGTTTTTTTGCCCTCGTCCTGATACTGATCATGATCAGTCCAAGGCCCCCGGACTATTAGGGGAAACCCGTAGGTTTTTAAGAAATGGGCGAAATCGCGCTCAGTCGGGGTAGACGAGGCGCATGCCGATGGCGCGCCCGACCGCCTGCGCGGTGGTCAGCGCGCCCAGCTTTTCGCGGCTGGAGCGCAGATGCACCTCCACGGTGCGGTGCGAGATCGACAGGATGTCGGCCACGTCCTGCTGCGACTTGCCGGCGGCGATCCATTGCAGGATCTCAACCTCACGGTTGGACAGCGCCGGCTGGGTCAGCGTGCGCGTCAGGTCGTGGGTGTTGATCACCGTGTCGTGCAGGTGCACCGCCAGGGTCTGCAGCTCGCCCAGCACCTTGCGCTTGAGCAGGCCCCATTCCTCGTCGGGACAGTCCCGGGTGACGCTGAACAGGCCGACATCGCCGAACGGTCCGCGCACCGGGATCGTCAGGCCCTGCTGGGGAATGCCGAAATCGTGCGCGTCCGAGAACACGCGGTCGAATTGCGGCGTGCCGCGCAGCCGCGCCCAGTCCACCGGTGCGACGCTGCGCCGCGCCACCGCCAGGGTCGGGTCGACCTCGTGCAGCCCGGCCTGGGCGTAATGCATCTTCCAGCTGTCGGGATAGTTGACCACGCCGTGGATGGTGCGCGCCACCGGGTTGGTGCCGGCATAGGCGGCGAAGCTGAATTCGTGTTTGGCACAGACCTGGTCGATGAATTCCCGCAGCTGGGTCTCAGGCTGCGGCAGGGTGCTCAGATCGATCAGGTCGCGCATGCCGCTGCTCCGTCACTCACCACCAGAAACACACGTAGCCCAAATCGCGCACGCGGCCATGCTCGCACGTCTCCCGCAGCACCGGCACGGACGGGCCGCACCCCGAAGGGGAGAGCGACCGCGGCAGGGAGAGAACGGAGTGCCGTCATGATGGCCGAGCATGCCCCGGGCCGCGAGGTGGTGCAACAGGGTGTTGTCGCGGCGCCACGCGAAACCCGTTTGCGGTGTGCAAATGCCACAGATCGCGGCACCGCCCCCGCCCCGGCGCGGCGCGGCATTCTTCGCAGATCCCGAAGAGTGCTTCGCGGCGCCGGCGCTGGTCGCCGCGCCGCAGGCCCCGCATAGTGGCCGCAACCGAACCGCAGGGGGAGCGACCGCATGACCCGATCCGACCGCAGCTACCACGCGCCGCTGGGCGGCCACCCGCCGCAGGAGCAGCTGCTGACCGACCGCGCCGTCTTTACCGAGGCCTATGCGGTGATCCCGCGCGGCACCATGCGCGACATCGTCACCAGCTACCTGCCGTTCTGGGACGCCACCCGGCTCTGGGTGCTGTCGCGGCCGCTCTCGGGCTTTGCCGAGACCTTCTCGCAATACATCATGGAGGTCGGCCCCGGCGGCGGCTCCGAGCGTCCCGAGACCGAGCCGGGGGCGCAGGCGGCGCTCTTCGTGATGGCCGGCCAGGGACGGCTGACCATCGCCGGCGCGGCCCACGCCCTGACCCCGGGCAGCTACGCCTACATCCCGCCCGACACCGAATGGACGCTGCGCAACGACGGCGCCGAGCCGCTGCGCTTCCACTGGATCCGCAAGGCCTACGAGGCGGTGCCGGGCCTGCCGGCGCCGGACCCGCTGGTCACCCATGACGACGCCGTGGCGCCGACGCCGATGCCCGGCACCGAGGGCCGCTGGGCCACCACCCGCTTCGTCGACCCGGCCGATCTGCGCCACGACATGCACGTCACCATCGTCACCTTCCAGCCCGGCGCGGTGATCCCCTTCGCCGAGACCCATGTCATGGAGCACGGGCTCTACGTGCTCGAGGGCAAGGCGGTCTACCGGCTGAACCGCGACTGGGTCGAGGTCGAGGCCGGCGATTACATGTGGCTGCGCGCCTTCTGCCCGCAGGCCTGCTATGCCGGCGGCCCGGGGCCGTTCCGCTACCTGCTCTACAAGGACGTGAACCGCCACGCCGCGCTGCGCCCGCTGGGCCAGCAGCGCGCCGAGTAACGCCCGCCGGCC
>NZ_JBTLRM010000051.1:0-13198 GCF_054482755.1 Roseivivax sp. CAU 1761 | reverse complement strand
CGTCGACCTGCCGTAGCTTCGCGACGATCTCCTCAGGCTTGTGTCTCCTCTGTCCCATTCGTTCGTCCTCCATCTGGCTCGAAAGCCTACTTCAGGAAGGACCACTTTTCTGGGGGCAGACCAACATTGTCGCGCTTCTCGGCGAGGCTTTTTGCGTCTTGATACTCAGGCGTTCCGCGCAGGAAGCGGTGCTGGTAGAAGTCGATGATCCTCTCGTTCTCTTCCTCCGTGAAGACCAGATCGGAGTTCAGCGCTTCGATGAGTTCGCTGCTGCGAGATTGGGACATCTTCGCGTAGTGCTTTTCCGTGATCTGCTCGTCCGAATGACCAAGATTCATCGACCACGCCTTGCGCTGCTCATAGGACCGGCACATCGCGTCACCCAGAGCTTTCAGGGTGTGCCGTGCCGAATGCGGCGTGTAAGCTTTGCCGAGCCGCTCGGACGCCCTGGCGAAGGCGTCCTGCAAGGGTTTGCTCGAGCCCAGGGGGTCGACCGGAGCCGTACCTGGCGCCCGCGTTACGAGGTTCCGGCCGTCAGGGAACAGGGCGTCCTGCGGCTGAAACCCGAGGGCATCCAGTTCCTGCGTCCAGGACAGGAAG
The DNA here is from genome assembly GCF_054482755.1 of Roseivivax sp. CAU 1761. Taxonomy (NCBI): domain Bacteria; kingdom Pseudomonadati; phylum Pseudomonadota; class Alphaproteobacteria; order Rhodobacterales; family Roseobacteraceae; genus Roseivivax; species Roseivivax sp. CAU 1761. The sequence goes on along the minus strand of NZ_JBTLRM010000051.1, from coordinate 12,598 downwards.
ACGGCTTGAAACGCCTCTGTTCGCGGGAACCACTTGGCACGATAGGTCTTGCCGTTCTTGGCGGGAACGTCGCTCGCGTCCTGCAGAATGGTCTTGCCCTCGATGTCGACATGCCTGATGCGAAGCGCGGTCAGGGCCGCCGCCCTGAAGCCCGAGATGAAGGCAAGAGCGACCATGGCTCGATCCCGGCGCTGGATGTTGCTCTTCTGCGGCATCACCTCGACCATCCGCCAGGCCTCGTCCAGAGCAGGGAATTGCCTGGGCCGATCCCTTGCCTGCGGCGCCGAAGCGCTGCGCGGCAGGGCGAAGTAGTCCGGGATATTCGCGCTCAAGCGGCGATACCCCTCCTGTCCGCGGAGCCATTCGAAGAATGCCTTGAGGTGAGACGCCCGGTGACGAACCGTGGAGTTGCTCAGGCCGCCCTGTTCTTTGGGTTTGGCAAGCGATCGGACGAGATGATCGCGGTAAAGCCCCGCATGCTTCGGCGTCACCTTGTCGAAGGGCATGCCGTCCAGAGACGCCTCGAAATCCCGGATGCTGACCAGGTGCGCCTGAACGGTTTTCGGGCTGTAGCGCCCCGCGTAAGCCTGCCAATCGTGGATCAACCGGTCGTTCGTGGTGAACCAATTCTGGCTCCGAGAGTCCGCATCCGTCCCAATACGCGCCTGAGACGCCACTTCGCTTTCGTCTATAAGCACCAGCGGCGTGTTTGTATCGAGGCATTCCTGAACTTTGTCGCACTCCGTCGCGCCCAGTATCTTCAGCAAGGTGGCGCCGCAGTCGCAACGCGTCGCATGACCGAAGGTGGCGCGTCCGTCCAGACGCTGGACTCTGAGAGTGTCGAGCTCCGGAAAAACCGCATTGCCGCACGCCATGCATTTGAACTCGCCCGGCCGCAGGTGGTGGCGGGTGCGCTCCGCCCTGTCGGCGTGGAAGCGTTTGAGTTCGGCGCCCCGGAAAAGTTGCGGCAGCGCCCCATCCGAGGGCGTCAGTCCTGAACCCACCCAGTTCGAAACGGTATTCCGGGACACGCCAAACAGCTCCCGAACCTCGGCGACCGAGTAGACCTTGGCCTCGTGCGGCCGGACGTTGCGATAGGACCTTCTCATCGCTGATCCCCAGCCTTGCCGGCCGGCGCGAGGCGAGAGCGCGCTTGCTTCGCCTTCGGCCTCTTTTCCAGGGCAGCCTCGTGGGCGAGGAGGTCCGACTCCCGCCAGCGCGTGGCACCTTCCGAGAGCTTGATGGGCTTCGGCAGCCTCCCCTGTGCCGCCCAGCGCCATACTGACTGACGAGAAACGCCGTAACGTCGGGCCACCATCAAGTCCCGCAGGTAGCGCTCATTCGGATACTCCACTGCGACGGATGGCGACTGTTCCCGCTTCCTGGTGCGAACCGGCTTGGCCGCCGGCCGTGCAGGTTCCAGATCACCGGAGCCATGCAGGGAGTGCTCCGACATTCCCGCCACGGAAAACAGGTCGTGAGCATCGCCGGGCTTTTGCGGTTCACGCGACATCGCTGCGCCCTCCGGTCTTCGACGGATCGACGCGGTTGGCCGCGACCCAGTCGTTCAGGTCGGAGCCGCGATAGACGATCTTGCGGCCAAGCCGGTAGAACGCAGGGCCCTTCATCTTGTGGCGCCACTGCGCGAGCTTCTCGCGATCACCGATGATGTCGAGCTCGGGGTCACCTAGCAGATAGTTGCGATCGTTTTCGAAGAGTTGGAGCGCCATGGGATGCCTTTCGCTGCGTTGAATTGCAGCGAGAGGTGCTCCGTTTCAAACCCCGTAAGGCAGTCCCCGATTTCTGAATCGGGAACCCGAAGTATCTGACATATATGAAAAAGAAATTTGCTCGTCCTCGGGGACGTAGGGCTTAGAGGTGCCCTTGGGACATGTCTCCGAAAGTGTCCGGCGAATCTGTTCGGCGCGGATCAGGGTTTCGCCAGGCTCGGCCAACGGCTCTTCACAGAAATCCATCGCCATCCCGAGATGGACAACGCCGCGATACATGTTCCAGCTCTTGCGCACCGTGTCCTTGTCCCGCGCGCCGCTGACACCATGTTCGTGACCGTCCAGGGTGACCTGATACAGGATGCCGTCTGGCGTCTGAACTCCCTGCCGTTTTCCCTCCAGGATCGAAAGGTAGACCAGTTTGCCGGCGTGCTCGGCGATGTTCAGCCGTCTTTCGTTCCTGTCTTCGTAGGTCCTCGAAACCCGGGAAAACTCGTGAATGGCGTCGTGTCGTTCAGGCCCTGTCTGAGCCATCCACGCCAAAAGCGACCGGTTGTCGGGCTCACTGCTCCAGTCTGGCCCTTCTTTCTCCGAGAGGAGATCCAACCGAGCTGCGATCACCACGTGCTTGACGCGACGCAGAGCTGCAGCCCTAGCCTCCCGGGCCTCGGCGCTTAGAGCAATTTGAAACAGCTCCAGGTAGCAGCTGTCGGCCTCGTTGATCCACACTGCAGGCATCAGGCGTCTTCCTTCATGTGACCGGACGCCACGTATCGCGACCAGTCGCGCATCAAGGCACGCCGTTTCTCAAGCAGGCCAGAGCGGGCATAGGCCCGCTCGACATCACTTCCCACGGCATGGGCCAGGCTCTTTTCGGCGACTTCGCGAGGAACATTGGCAATTTCGGCCGCCCAGTCCCGAAAGGTCGAGCGAAAGCCGTGTACGGTCACCGATTCCGCGCCCATGCGACGGAGCAACATCAGCATCGCCATATTCGACAAGGGTCGATGCCGCTTCTGCTCTTCGAACACGTATTCCGACCGCATCGCTCTGAGGGGCTCGATGATTGAAAGCATCTCGTCCGTCAGAAGCACACGGTGCGCATCACCGGCCTTCATGCGTTCTGCGGGACACACCCACAACCGGGTTTCGGAATCGATCTCCGCCCAGCGCATGCCGAGAACCTCACCCGTACGCGCCGCGGACAGGCAGGTGAACATCAGGGCCTTGGCAGCCATCGCTTTCCGCTCTCGGAGCAAAGCAAAAAGGTCAGGGACGTCTTGTCACCGCATCGCCGAGTGATGCTTGGGTCTGGCTTTGACCCTCGGCAGGGCCAACGAATCCTTGATCGCCGTCACTGGGTTCTCACCAGTGCGAAAGCCCTTGGACCGCGCCTCGTCCAGAACGATCTTGATCCGCTGAGCCAGTCGTGTCGCGGTCTCGTGCTTCTCGGTCCAGATCGGGGCAAGACACATCATCACCTCCGGTTGGCCAATACTGTCGATCGGCATGCGTCCGATCTTCGGGAAGGCATGGTCGCGCAGGCTGTTGATCCATTGCTGGCCGTGCTTGGCATTCTTCCAGGTGGGCATGCGCTCGATATGGACCTGCTGCGCGACCTCTTCGAAGGTCGGCGCTTCCTTCCGGGCATTGAAGCGCGGGTTCAGTCCCTGTTTGGCCATCCGCCGATACTCGAGCGCACGCTCACGCGCCTGGGCCAGCGGCACAAGCTCGGCACTGCCCAACCCGAAATCGGTACGGAGCGGCCCGCCCTTCCTGTTCTTCTGCCCTTTGACGACCACACGTACGATCCAGCGCCGCGCGCCTGAAGGATCGACGACCAGATGGAGACCGTTGCCGTCGCCATGGCGCCCGGGTCCGAGATTCTCGACCAGTTTCTTCGTGAGCTTGCCAGACAGAGCCATGCCGGCTCATACCACAATTCGTACCACACAGCGAGCGCAAACGGGCATAATCGAGGGGAACCAAAGGCAAGCGCTCAACCCCGGAACCTTCAATAAACTCCGTTCACTACGCCACCTTTGGCAAGCGAACGATAGTGAGAAAAATCGTGAAATGGCGGAGAGGAAGGGATTCGAACCCTCGAGACGGTTTCCCGCCTACACACTTTCCAGGCGTGCGCCTTCGACCACTCGGCCACCTCTCCGCGGACGGGCTTATCCATCCCCGCGGCGCTGTGCAAGGCGGTGGGCGAGATTTTTGTCGGTGACGCCACGGGCGCCCGGCCGGGCCCAGGAGAAGTTGCAGCTAGGAACGGTTGGACCGGCGTGGCGTGCTGTACGAGGCGGATTTCGCGGTGGATCGCCGGGTGCCGGCGGCGGCCGGGCATGCGGGCGGCGGCGGCGGCGGGGCGCAGGGGCGGCGCCGCCGGGGTGGCGGCGGTGGGCGCCGTCGCCCGGGGGCGAAGGTGGCCGGACGCCGTGGGCGACCGCCCCCCCTGCCCTCACTCGCCGTCCGGGTCTCCCGGGGCGGCGCGGCGCTGGGCCTCGGCGAGGCTGCGGTCCCCGCCCGCGGAGGCGCTGTCCGGCGGGCCGCGCCGGCCGCGCAGCCAGACCTCGTGCTGCGACAGCGGCATCTCGATCCCGGCCTCGGCGAAGCGCTTGGCGATGGCGTGGTTCATCTCGGTCTTCACCGTCAGGATCTCGATGATGTCGATCAGGATCACCCGGATCTCGAAGTTCAGCTTGTGGCCGTCGAAGCCGGCGAAATAGATGAAGGGCGCCGGGTTCATCAGCACCAGCGGGTGCTCGCGGGCGATCGACAGCAGGATCGACTCGACCTTCCGGGTGTCCGAGCCGTAGGCCACCGAGACCGGCACGATGAGCCGGCCGATGACGTTGCCGCGGGTGTAGTTGGTCACCGTGCCCGAGATGAAGTCGCCGTTCGGCACGATGACGTCGAAATGGTCGAAGGTCTCGATCCGGGTCGAGCGCACCGAGATCGCCTTGACGAAGCCCATATGGCCGTTGACCTCGATCCAGTCGCCCTCGCCGATCGGCCGCTCGATCAGCAGGATGATGCCGGAGACGAAGTTCTGCACGATGTTCTGAAGGCCGAAGCCGATCCCCACCGACAGCGCGCCGGCGACCAGCGCCAGCGACGAGAGATCGATGCCGGCGACCCCGAACGCCGCCAGCGCCGCCAGCATGACGCCGAGATAGCCGAGGCCCGAGACGATGGCGTTGCGGCCGCCGAGATCGATCTTGGTCTTGGGCAGCACGGTGGAGCGCAGCCCGCTTTGCAACAGCCGCGTCAGCGCGAAGCCGATCACGAAGACCATCAGGAAGGTCAGGAGGTTGCTGGGCGAGATGCGGGTCTCGCCCAGGGCGAAGCCGGCCAGGAAGATGGCCCAGAGTTCGGTCAGGTCGGTGATCCGGGCGCCCCAGATCAGCGCCAGCACCGGCAGCGCCGCCAGCGCCATCACGAAGCCCGCCGCCACCGGCACCAGGCTGTTGGTCTCCTGCACCGTGCGCTTGGTCACCAGGGCGTAGAAATCGCTGACGAAACGAAGCACCACGAGGATGGTGCCGGCGACCACCAGCGTCTGGATCGCCGGGAAGACCAGCGCCTCGGCGATGTTGCGGTAGCCCGCCGCGGCCAGGACCGGCGAGACCGCGGCGATCAGGATGATACCGCGGCCCAGCACCCGGGCGACGCGGATGCGAAAATGCAGGCTGTCCTCGGAGGCCTCGTCGCCCTCCTCGTCGCCGGCCAGCCGGGCCCGGGACAGGATCTGGCCGAGCCGGAACAGCACCAGGCTCGACACCGCGACGAGCGGGAAGTCGAGCACCGCGACGGTCTCGATGGAATAGTCGTCGAGATCGGCCAGCAGGATGCGGATGCCGCGCAGGATCAGGAGGCCGGCGAGAATGCCGAGATAGAAGCGCGCGCCGCGGCGGCCGAAGCCCTCGATCGGCATCGTCGCCTCGTCATCCTCGCGCGAGAAGGTCTCCTGCGACAGCCACTGCACGTAGAGGAAGATGCCGAGCCAGATCGGCACGCCGTAGAGCAGTTCGAGCGCGCGGTCGCTGAGGATGCCGCTGAGCTCGCCGGCGGCGACGATGCAGAGCACGCCGCCCAGCGGCAGGAAGATCTGCCCCAGCGACAGCAGCACCCGCCAGACCCCGCCGCCCCGCCGCGTGTGGTGGCGCAGCCAGTCGACGGCCTGTTCGGCCCAGGCGCGGCCGCGCACCAGCAGCAGCAGGCCCAGCGCCATGAGGCCCAGCACCGCGGGCAGTTCGGAGATCAGGATGTCGCGCTCGGCGCGGGTCAGCCAGCCCTCGGCGGGCACCGTCAGGGTCTGGCGGATCGAGGACAGCACGTCCTCCAGTGCCCGCGGCCAGAGCGCCGGGTTGATCGGCGGCGGTCCGCGCGACAGAAGCTCCGCGGCCTGGCGTTCGCGCAGCGTGGCGTCGATCTCGCGGATCAGGCCGTCGGCGCGGGTATAGGCCTCCTCGGCGGCCACCGCCGGCGCCCGGGCCTCGGCCAGCTGGCGTTCGAGCTCGGTGCGCCGCGACGCGATCTCGAGGCTTTCGGCGCCGTCCTCGGGCGGCTCGCCCAGCGCGTCGATCTGCGAGCGCAGGGTCTCGGCCCGAGCCGCCTCGCTCTCGCGCAGGGCGGCGAAGCGCTGCCGCGCGGTGGCGATCTCGGCGCGCAGCTTCTCGAGCAGCGGCCCACCGCTGTCGCCGCGGCCGAGCGCCCGCTCGGCGCGCGCCGCGGTCTCCTCCCAGCCGGCATAATCCGCGGCCTCCTCCTGCGCCAGAGCCAGCGAGGCGACGCTCAGCAGCAGGAGGGTGAGACAGAGGCGCAGCCAGGCCACGACGCCGGTCACGTATCCTCGAAGACGCCCGGGATGGAGGCCGGCGCGCGGTCGAGCCAAGAGGGCGTCGGCAGGTTGTGGTCGCGCAGGAAGTCCGGGTTGAAGAGCTTGGACTGGTAGCGGTTGCCGTAGTCGCAGAGAATGGTGACGATGGTGTGGCCCGGGCCCAGCTCGCGCGCCATGCGGATGGCGCCGGCGATGTTGATGCCGGTCGAGCCGCCCATGCAGAGCCCCTCCTCGGCCAGCAGGTCGAAGACGATGGGCAGCGCCTCCTCGTCGGGAATCTGGCAGGCGAAATCGGGGGTGAAGCCTTCGAGGTTGGCGGTGATGCGGCCCTGCCCGATGCCCTCGGTGATGCTGGAGCCCTCGGCCTTCAGCTCGCCATGAGCGTAGTAGTTGTAGAGCGCGGCGCCCATCGGATCGGCGATGCCCACCTTGACGCCCTTGGGCTGCAGCGCCTCGGCGACGCCGGCCACGGTGCCGCCCGACCCGGCGGCACAGATGAAGCCGTCCACCTTGCCGCCGGTCTGCTCCCAGATCTCCGGGCCGGTGGTCTCGACATGGGCGCGGCGGTTGGCAACGTTGTCGAACTGGTTGGCCCAGATCGCGCCGTGCGGCTCGCTGCGCGCCATCTCCTCGGCCAGGCGGCCGGAATAGCGCACGTAGTTGTTGGGGTTCCTGTAGGGCGCCGCCGGCACCTGCACGAGCTCCGCCCCGGCCAGGCGGATCATGTCCTTCTTCTCCTGGCTCTGGGTCTCGGGGATGACGATGACGGTGCGGAAGCCCATCGAGGCGCCGACCAGCGCGAGCCCGATGCCGGTATTGCCGGCGGTGCCCTCGACGATGGTGCCGCCGGGTTCGAGCAGCCCCTTCTCCACCGCGTCGCGGATGATGTAGAGCGCCGCGCGATCCTTCACCGACTGGCCGGGATTCATGAACTCGGCCTTGCCCAGGATCTCGCATCCGGTCATCTCGGACGCCTTGCGAAGCCGGATCAACGGCGTGTTGCCGACGGCGTCGGGCAGATCCTTGGCGATGCGCATGGGCTGAGCCTCCTGATTGCTTGTCGCAAACGTGTAGGCCGCGCCTGCCGGATTCTCAAGCCGGGCCGTGGCGGCGGGCGCGGTAGCGCGCCAGCCAGAGCAGCATCGTCGCGGTGATCCCGACATTGATCTCGCCGCTGTCGAGCAGGTCCATCGCCTCGTCGAAGGCCAGGACATGGGTGCGGATGTCCTCGTTCTCGGCATCGAGACCGGCATGCCCGTTGCCGCGGTCGGGGAGATCGCACAGGCCGAGGAAACAGTGGAAGAACTCGCTGGAATAGCCCGGGGACGGATAGAGGTTCGGCATCGGCTCGAGGCTGCGCAGCTCCAGATGCGCCTCCTCCAGGGCCTCGCGCCGCGCCGTCTCGGCCGGATCCTCGCGGGCATCGACGAGCCCGGCCACCGGCTCCAGCACCCAGGGCGCCGGGTCGCCGCGCATCAGCGGGCCGTAGCGGAACTGCTCAACCAGCAGCACGCGGTCGCGCTCGGGGTCGTAGGGCAGCACGATGGCGGCGTCGAAGGCCACGAAGGCCTCGCGCCGGACCGGCTCGGTCTCGCCGCCGCGGAAGCGGCGATGGGCGATGTCGAAGACCGCCAGCCGGAAGAAGCCGGTATAGCCGTCATGCTCCTCGAAATGCGTCACGTCATCGAGTCCCATGGTCGAGCGCCGGGTCTGCGGCGCGGGCTCGCGCGCCAGCATGCGCGCCCAGGCGCGGGCCCGGAAGGCAAAGCGCAGCTCGCCCGCCGCCTGCGGGGTGACATGGCCGAAGAGCCGCATCTTCTCGGCCGCTGCCCGCGGCGTCAGCTCGCCCCAGCGGTCGACCCAGGTCTGCAACTGCCACGGCCCGGCGCTGCGCAGCCGGTCGTCATCGGTGAAGTACGCGCGCGCGGGCTCCTCGCCGCTGTCGGTTTCGACCCGCACGCCGTGCAGATCGTAGTTGAAGCCGTTCTCGTAGAAATCGATCCGGGCCCAGTCCTCCCGGGTCAGCCGGCGGATCAGCAGGCCCTCGGCGGCCTCGCCCTCGGCATGTTCGAGGCGCGGAAAGTCCTCCCCCGCCACGGCGCGCACGGCATGGCCGGGCAGACGCGCCGGCACGATCTCCAGCGTGTCGGCGCCGCGGCCGATCACCGCCTCGAGCAGCGGCAGGTGGCGCAGGGTGCCGAAGGCGAACAGCCCGCTCATCGCCTCACCTCCAGTGCCGGGCGGCGATCTCGCTCAGCCCGCCGACCAGCAGGGCACCGCCGATCAGAAGCATCAGCAGCGAGCCGTCGGCGAGGATTGCCGCATGTTCGATCATCGTGTTGAACACGTCCGATATCGCGTCTCCCATGCCGGAGAAGCGGCCCTTGAAGGCGGCGTCGACCATCTCCGCCAGCGCCTGCACGACCAGCGCCCAGAAGACCAGCGCCACGACCCCGGTGATGCCGTTCGACACCGCGGCCGACATGCCCCGGCCGGCCCGGCTGCCGATCACGATCCAGCCGCAGAGCAGCCCGATCCCGGCATTGATCAGGCTGAAGCGCCCCCATTCGGTGATCGCCGGCACCAGCGGCTTGACCGCCTCCGATGCAAGGTAGCCCAAACCCGCAAGGAGCAAAGCGGCGACGAGTTTGGCGGCGGTGGGCATCGGCGTGTCAGCTCGGTCTGGTCATGGTGATCTGGGTGACGTCGCAGTTTCCGACCGCGAAACTGGCGGCACAGGAGGTCAGGTAGAAGTTCCACATCCTGCGGAAGCGCGCGTCAAACCCCAGCCGGGAAATCTCGTCCCATTTGGAATTGAATGTGTCGTGCCAGCGACGAAGCGTCAGGCTGTAGCTGCCGCCGAACTCCTCCGAGCCTAGCAGGTCGAGCCCGCCGCGGGCAATCTCGGCGCGCAGCAGCCGCGGCGTCGGCAGCATGCCCCCGGGGAAGATGTATTTCTGGATGAAGTCGGGGCCGCGCTTGTAGACCTCCCAGCGCCGGTCGTCGACGGTGATCACCTGCAAGGTGGCGGTGCCGCCGGGCCGCAGCCGGCCGCGCAGCGTGTCGAAGAAGACCGGCCAGTATTTCTCGCCCACCGCCTCGAACATCTCGATCGAGGCGACGCGGTCGTAGGTGCCCTGCTCGTCGCGGTAATCCTGCAGCTTGAAGGTGACCCGGTCGGACAGCCCGGCCGCGGCGATCCGCGCCCGGGCAAAATCGTACTGCTCGCGGCTGATGGTCAGCCCGGTGACCCGCAGCCCGCGTTCGCGGGCGGCGTATTCGGCAAAGCCGCCCCAGCCGCAGCCGATCTCCAGCACGTGTTCGCCGGGCTGCGCGCCGAGCCGGTCGAGCAGCGCCGCATATTTGCGCTCCTGCGCCGTTTCGAGGCTCTCCTGGCCGGTCTCGAACAGCGCCGAGGAATAGGTCATCGTGTCGTCGAGCCAGAGCCGGTAGAAATCGTTGCCGAGATCGTAGTGCCGGGCGATGTTGCGCCGCGCCTGGCGGCGCGAATTCGATTGCAGCCAGAAGCGCAGGCGTTCGTAGGTGCGCAGCAGCCCCATGCCGGGGAAGCCGTCGTAGATCGCGTCGTTGTCGCTGTGCACGAGATCCATGAAGGATTGCAGATCCGGCGTCGACCAGCCGCCGTCGAGATAGGCGTCGCAGAAGCCCAGATCGCCCTCGCGGATCAGCCGCGCGAAGAGGTCGGGGTCGTGGATCGCCATCTCGGCCACCGGGCCGGGGCGCCGGCCCTCGGCGCGGAACCGGCGCCCGTCGGGCAGGACGAAGTCGATGCGGCCGGTATTCATGCCGCGGGCCATGGCGAAGATGCGGGCGAAGTAGCGCGGCAGGCCGGGTTCGCCGGCGATGTCGGTGCGGATCATGGGAAGGCGTTCCGTGTTCTGTTCCGGACGAGCCACGTGGCGGCGGGCCCGAAGGTTTCGCCGGTTCAGGCCGGCAATCATGGCTTGTGATCCTGATACGCCGCGAGCGCCAGCGCACGCCCCGTGGCGGCGTCGACCACCGGATCGGGATAGCGGTCACCGGGCGCGCGCCGCCAGGACCGCGGCACGGCGTCGAAATAGGCCAGCGCCTCGGCCGGCGGCTCGGACTGGCCCTCGGCGATCCAGCGGCGGACATAGGCGCGGTCGGGATCGAAGCGGTCGAGCTGGCCGGCGGGGTTGAAGACCCGGAAGAACGGCGAGGCATCGGGCCCCGACCCCGCCGCCCATTGCCAGCCCAGCGCGTTGTTGGCCGGATCCCAGTCGATCAGGTGCTCGGCGAACCAGTCCGCCCCGATCCGCCAATGCGTCATCAGGTGCTTGGTCAGGTAGCTTGCGACGATCATCCGGGCGCGGTTGTGCATGCGCCCGGTGACCTGCATCTCGCGCAGCCCGGCATCGACGAAGGGCATGCCGGTGCGGCCCTGCCTCCAGGCCCGGACCCGCGGCAGCGCGGCATCCTCGTTCCACGGGAAGCGGTCCCATTCCGGGCGCCAGTTGGACGCCACGAGGCGCGGCGTATGCCACATCAGGTGATAGGCGAAGTCGCGCCAGGCCAGCTCCTTCAGGAAGGTCTCGACGCCCTGCCGGCCCTCCTCGCGCGCGCGGAGTGCGGCATGCCAGCAGCGCCCTGGGCTGATCTCGCCCGTCGCGAGGTGCTCGGACAAATCCGAGGTGCCGGCCACCGCCGGGCGGTCGCGCGCCTCCGGATAGGCATCCACCCGGTCGTGGAGAAACGCCGCCAGCCGGTCGGCGGCCGCGGCCTCGCCGGGGCGCGCCCAGGGCCGCACCACCGCGGCGCCGCGGTTCATCGCCGCGCCGAGGTTCCAGGCCTCCAGCCGGTCGCTCTCGGGCCAGCGCGCCGGGGCGGGCAGCGTCTCGGGCGCGGGCAGCGGCGGCGCCACGTCGCGCACCCGCACCGCACGCCAGAAGGGGGTGAAGACCTTGTAATAGCCGCCCTGCTTCGTCGCCACGCGGTCGGGCTCGAAGAGCACGGCGCCGTCATGGCGTTCGACGGTCACGCCGGAAGCCTGCAGCGCCTCGCAGGCGTCGCGGTCGCGGCGCCGGCCGTCGGGATCGTGGGCGCGGATCAGGTGCAGGGCCCGGGCATCGGTCTCGCGGGCCAGCCGCGGCAGTTCGATATCGGCCACCCCGCGCCGCAGGACGAGCCGCGATCCGCGCCGCGCGAGTTCGGCCGCCAGCGCCTCGAGCGCCAGGCCGGTGCGCCATTTCGGCGCCGCGCCCATGGCCTCCATCACCGGGTCGAGCAGGAAGACCGGGATCACCGGCGCGCCGGCCTGGACGGCGGCCGCGAGGGCGGGATGATCGTCGAGCCGGAGGTCCCGCCGGAACCAGACCAGGGTGGGACGTTCCTCCGCCATTGCCGTCATGCGCCTCCACTCCGTGCCCGGTCCGCAGGCCAGCTAGTGCGGCGTCCCGGTTCTCCAAGCATGGCGTGGCGTCAGTACGGCGCGCGCTCAGCGCCGCCCGACTTCGTCGGGATAGAGCAGGACCGGATCCTCGATCCCTGCCGGCGCGCCGCGCACCAGCTCGCGCGGCACCGTCCGGGTCCACACGAGCTGTGTGCGCCGGTAGCCCTCGATCGACATGTTGGCACGGTGCGGGTTCAGGCGGCCGTCCTCCCAGGCCGGCGCGTATCCCGGTGGCGGCGGCGACGGAAGCACCTTGGCCCGGACCTCGTAGAGATGCCGCGGCAGGATGCGGGTGCCGGCCGGCAGAACCGCGGCCCGCGCCTCGGGCGGCAGGGCCCGCGCGGTGGCCGCGCCGCGTCCGGGCGCCGGGCGCGCCGTCGCCACGCGCACCGGCTCGGGCTCGATCCGCATCGGCCGCGGCGCCGGGGTCTCGCGCCGGACGGTCACGGCGGGCACGGTGCGGGCGATGCTCGGGGCGAGCGCCGAGACCGGTTTCGAGGGCGGCGTGCGGATCTCGGCGCTGTCGGCCGGCGCAGGCGCGGCCGTGTCGGTGCCGCGCAGCGCCGCGGGCGGCCGCGTCGGCGCCGCGGC
>NZ_JBTLRM010000050.1:0-17923 GCF_054482755.1 Roseivivax sp. CAU 1761 | reverse complement strand
GCGGCGCAAGGGGCCCCCCCGGGATGGCCGGCGCGGCCGGGCGCGCGGTGGTGGCTGGCAGCGCGGTGGCCGGTCCGGTGTCGGCCGGCGGCGCGCCTGCCGTGTCCCAGGCGGGCGCGCCGGCGCCGGCCGGTGGCGCGGCGGGAACGGTGCCGTCCGCCGCCGCCGGAGGCGGCGACGGCTCCGCCCGCCGGGCGTCCGGCGGCGTGGTGCCGCCCGGCGCGGCCATGCCGGAGCTCTGCGGCTCGGCCGGCGCAGGTCCCGGCTCTGCGGGGCTGGCGGCGCCGTCCGGCAAGACGTCGGACGGTTCCGGGGGCGGGACATGCCGGGATCCCCCGGCATCCCCCGCGGCCGGGTCCTTCGCCGCGGACCCGGCCGGGCCATGCGCGCCCACGGGCGCGGGTGCCCGTCCCGGGGCACCTTGCGGCGGGACCGCGGTCGTCGCGGGCATGCCGGGCAAGTTCGCGGCGACCGCGGGCGCCGCCGTCGCGGGAGCGGCCGGTTTCCCGGCGCCCGGGCCGGGCGCGGTCTCGCCGCGCGGGTCCCCCGGCGCCGCCGGTGGATGCGGCGGGACGTCGGGGTCCGGAGCATCGGGGGAGGCGGCGGGGAATGCGGTTGCCGGCGCGGCCACGCCGGCCTCGCCGCGATCCGCCGCGCGGTCGCCGGGCGTCGCGGCTTCGGTCTCGTCGCTAAACTCGCGGTCCGGCGCGGCGCCGTGCCGGGACGCGCCGGAGGCCGGAGCCGGCCGCGCCGCCGGACCCCCGGGCCCGGGGCCCGCGCCAGCCGCCGTCGTCCCGGGCTCCGGCGCCTCGGCGCTTGCCGGGCCCTTGCGGCGGCGGAATTTCGGTCTCTCGGCCACGGTCACTCCCTCGGCCCCGCGGCGGGACGGGCCACGCCGCGCCGGCCTGCCTGGCATTCTCTTCGCATCATCGCTCGGGCCTGCATGTCACAACGGGATCGCATCATCCCCGGTTTCATCACCCGATTCTGTCGAGAATGGGAGCGAAACCGGGGCATTGTCGACGCCGAGGCCGGGCCCTCAGAGGCCGAAGAGCCGTTCGGCCGAGATCGCCCGGGCGAGGAAGCGCGCGCGATCGGCCTCGGGCTGCCAGGCGAGCTGCGCCTTGGCCTTTGCGGTGTCGAAGCGCGCCAGGTGGCCGCGGCTGAGCCAGTCGGCGCGCGACGGGCGCTGGGCGTCGCGGCGCCCCAGCGCGTAGCGCTTCAGCGCCCATTTCACCGCGTCGGCGGCCCAGAAGGCGGTGAGATTGCCGCGGCTGACCCAGATCCGCGCGCCGGTGGCGGCGTGGATGGCGGCGAAATAGTCGCGCGCGCTCAGCATCGGCTCGCCCACGAGGTTGTAATCCTCGCCCACCGCCTCCGGCGCCTCGGCCATGCGGATCAGCCCCTCGGCCACGTCGTCGATCAGCACGAAGGGCAGGACGTTGTCGCCGCGGCCCCAGATGCGCACCGCGCCGGCGCCGTGCCAGCGGCCGATGCCCCAGTGCTGCAGCGGCCCGTCGCCGCCCACCACGATGCCCGGCCGGGCGACGGTCAGCGGCAGCCCGCGGTCGCGGCAAAGCGCCGTGAGCCGGCGTTCGCATTCCGCCTTGGAGCGGGCATAGAGGTTGCGGTCGGCGAGGTCGGCGTCGAAGCCGGTCGCCTCGGTGATGGTGCGGCGCGGGTCGGACATGTCGTAGCTGGCGATGGTGCCGGTATAGACCAGCCGCGCCACCCCGGCGTCGAGCGCCGCCTCGGCCACGTTCAGCGCAGGTGCGACATCGGTCTCGAGGCACTCCTGCCAGGTCGTGCCGAGCCCGCGGGCGAGGTTGTAGACCTGGTCCACGCCCCGCATCGCCGCGACCAGCGCGGCGCGGTCGTGCAGGCTCGCGCCGACCGTCTCCACCGCGTCGGGCAGGTCGGGAAACGGTCCGCGCCCGCCGCGCGACAGCACCCGCACGTCGCGGCCCGAGGCGACCAGCCGGCGGGTCAGGGCGCGGCCGATATAACCGGTGCCGCCGATCACCAGCGCGGAGGGGGCCGGGCGCCTGGTGGCGATCGCCGGGGCGCGCGGCGCCAGGCGCTCTGCCGGCAGCAGGGCCAGCGCGTCGTCGAGCGCCTGCATCACCGCGACCGCGGCCTCGGCGGTGAAGCGCGGGTCGGGCCGGCCGCCGCCATAGAGCGCGCGCGTCATGCCGCGGAAGCTCTCGGCATAGGGGCTGCGGGTGTTGAGGCTGCGGGTCTGCAGCGCGGCGTTGCGCAGCCCCTGGCCGAGATGCCCGCGCGACAGCGCCAGCTGCCGCCGCAGCGGGTTCAGCACCAGGTCGGAGGCGTTCTCCCGGTCGATTACCAGCGTGTCGGCGGCGAGGTCGAGCCGCGCCCGCCCCGAGGAGCCGCGCAGCGTCACCGCGCGGTCGTCGACGCTTTCCACCAGGCTCAGGGTCAGTGTCAGGTCGACATGGCCGGCGCGGGCCAGGATGCGGAAGCTCTGCGGCCGGGTGTCGCCGCCGGGCAGGGGGATGGGATGCGAGGCGTGGCAGGCGAGGATCTCGGGCGCCCCGAAGAGATCGACCGCGAAGGCCATCAGGTGCGGGCCGACCTCGAGCAGCAGGTTGCGCGGGCTGCGCATCAACCAGATCCCGTAGGGGCCCGAGCGCAGCGGCGCCAGGGGCAGCGCCCAGGTGATCTCGGCCGCCGAGACGCGGCCGAGATCGCCCGCCGCGAGCCGCCGTTTCAGCCGTCCGTAGGCCGGCAGGCCGAGGAAATTGTGCGCCGGGGCGAAGCGGCGCCCGGCGGCGCGCGCCGCGGCGGCGATCTCGCGGGTCTCGGCGGCGCTTTCGGCGACCGGCTTCTCGACCACCACGTCGAGCCCGGCCTCGAGACATTGCAGCGCCAGCCGGTGGTGCAGGTCGGGCGGCGTCAGGATGTGCACCGCGTCGCAGCCGCCGCTCTCGATCAGCGCCGCCAGCGAATCGTGCGCCGGCACGCCATGCGCCGCGGCCAGCGCCCGGGCGGCGGCGGGGTTGCGGTCGCAGATCGCGGCGAGCCGGGCGCCCGGCGTGGCGCGGATCGCGGCGGCGTGCCAGGCGGCGATGTATCCGGCGCCGATCAGGCCGATGCGGGTGGGGGCGGACATGCGGGCGGGCCTTTCACTTGTACTCGATGAGGCGCATCGGGGCGCGGCGCAGCCGGCGCAGGTGGAAGCGCGCCATGCCGAGGAGGTTGGGCAGTTTCGACAGGGTGAGAAGCGCCGCCTGGGCGCGCGCCTCGCCGGGTGCCATGCCGTCGCGGCGCAGCTTGCGGGCGGTGCGCGCCCAGTTCAGCGGCCAGGCGGCGAGCGGCAGCGGCGCCAGTGCCGGCGCGGCAACGGCCAGCGCCAGCGCCGCCGCCGGCACCGCCCCGGCATAGACCAGCGCGCGGCGGCGTTCGGCAACGAAATGGTCCGGGTGCAGGCGGCCGACCTGGGCAAAGCCGTGGCCGGTGCGCTCGGCCCGGCGCCACCATTGCCCGAAGCGCAGCATCGCGGCATCGTGCCGGGTCATCGCCACGGGCAGCCGGTCCAGCCGCCAGCCGGCCTTGCGCAGCCGGGTGCAGAACTCGTCATCCTCGGCGGCGATGACCTGCGGGTCGAAACCGCCCAGGGCGCGGAAGGCGGCGCTGCGCACCATCATGTCGCCGCCGCAGGTCGCGATCTCGCCCGCGGGGCGGTGCCATTCCCAGTCGCAGAGCCGGTTGTAGAGCGACGCCTCGGGATGCGTCTCGGCGCGCCAGCCGGTGACCAGGGCGGTGTCCGGGCGGGTGGCGAGATGCGCCGCGGCGCGCGCCGTCCAGCCCGCCACGATGCGGCAATCGCCGTCGATGAACTGCACCAGGGGCGCGGCGCCGCCGGCGGCGTCGAGCGCGGCGAAGCCCGCATTGCGCGCCCGGGCGGCGGTGAAGGGCGCCTCGGGCGCGAGCCGGACGATCTCGACCCCGGCGCGTTCGGCCAGGGCGAGGCTGTCATCGGTGGAGCCGGAATCGACGTAGACGATGCGCCGCGCCTGGCCCTGCGCGGCGTCGAGCGCGGCGGCGAGGCGGGACCCCTCGTTGCGCCCGATCAGCACCAGGTCCACCGCCTCGGTCACGGCGCCGGATCCGGCCGCTTGGCGGGGCGCGGCGTGGGCGCGGGGCCGTCGGCATAGGCCCGGAACAGCGCCGAGAGCCGGCGCGCCTCGCATTCCGCGTCGAAGGCTTCGGCGACCCTGGTGCGGCCGGCCGCGCCCATGCGGGCGCGGGCCGCGGGATCGTCGAGCAGGCGGGCCAGCGCCGCGCCGAGCGCCTCCGCGTCGCCGGGCGGGACCAGCAGGCCGTGGGTGCCGTCCTCCACCAGTTCCGGGACCCCCGCGATGCGCGTGGTGACCACCGGCAGGCCCGCCGCCATCGCCTCCATCAGCACCACCGGCACGCCCTCGGCGAAGCTCGGCAGCACGAAGAGATCGGCGCCGGCCAGCGCCGCGGCGACCTCGGACTGGCCGCGATAGCCGGCAAAGCTGCAGCGCCCGGAGAGCCCGAGCGCCGCCGCCCGGGCCTCCAGCGCGGCGCGGTCCGGGCCGTCGCCGATCAGCGTCAGGCGCAGGCCGGGGCGGTCCGGCGCCAGCGCGGCCAGCGCGTCGAGCAGCAGCGGCACGCCCTTCACCCCGGCGAGCCGGCCGACGAAGAGCAGCTCGCTGCCGCGCCGCGGGGTCCCGTCCGCGGCGGCGGCGGCGTAGCGCGCCGGGGTGACGCCGCAATGCACGACGTGCAGCTTCGGCCAATGCGCCGGCGCGGCAAAGCACATCAGCTGGGCGCGGGCGAAATCCGAGATGCAGGCCACGAAGCGGGCCCGCGCCGCCTTCTCGTCGATGCGCCAGTGCTCGGGCGCGAAGAAGATGTCGGGACCGTGGATGGTGAAGCTGTAGGGCAGGCCCGACAGCGCCGAGGCCAGCATCGCCACGCTGCAGGACGCCTTGGCGATGTGGTTGTGCAGGTGCTGCACGCCGCGGTCGGCCAGCTCGGCCGCCAGCACCCCGGCCTCGAGGAAGTAGAAGAGCTGGTAGAGATGCCCGCGCAGCCCCGGCGGCGCGGTGCGGCGGGCGAGGGCCAGCGCGGCGAGGTAGCGCCGCGGCCGGCGCATCCAGCGCAGATGCGCCGCGATCAGCCGGGCGGGGCGCCGCGCCGCCTCCAGCACGTGGAAGGTGCTCTCCTGTTCGGCGCGCTGCTCGGGGCCCACCAGGTGCTCCGGCCCGGTGCGCCGGATCGAGCAGGTCAGCACGTCGTGGCCGAGCCGGCGCAAGCCCGCCACCTCGCGCTGGATGAAGGTGTCCGAGGCGCGGGGATATTCCCCGGTCAGGTAGGCGATCCGCGGCAGGGTCACGGCGCGCCGGCCCCGAGGGCGGCGGCCATGCGGGCCTCGAAGGAGGGTTCGGGATGGACGCCGAAGGCCGCCTTCTGGGCGGCGTTGGGATAGCGCGCCGGCGCCATCCTGCGTGCCAGGGTCGGCGCCTGCAGGAGCCCGGGCAGATGCGCCGCCACCGGCGCCAGCCCGCGCGCCGCGGCGGCCAGCAGCGGGCGCGGCAGGGGCAGCACGGCGCGCGGCCAGCCGCCGGCGCGGTGCGCGGCCAGAAACCGGGCGCGATCCGGGCGGTCCTCGTCCAGCACGTTGATCACCCGCGTGCCGCGCGGGTCGCGCGCCGCGGCGTCGAGCAGCGCCCGGGCCACCGTCTCGACATGGGCGAGGGGCAGTTCGCCGGCGCCGCCGACGCGCAGCAGCAGCGGTCCGAGCGCAGGGCCCAGATGGGCGTTCCAGGTGCGGCCCGGGCCCCAGACGATGCCGGGCCGCAGGATCCACAGGCCGATCCCGGCCGCGGCGGCGGCGCGGCGGGCGATCTCCTCCTGGTGCAGCTTGGCGGCGACATAGGGGTCGCGGGCGTCGCGCCCGGCCAGCGGGCTGGTCTCGGCGATCTCGGGCGGCGGGTGGCCGGGGCCGGGCGGCGCGTAGACCGCCAGCGAGGAGACCAGCACCAGCCGTGCCACCCGCGCCGCCGCCATCGCCGCCAGCAGCCGCTCGGTGGCCAGCAGGGTGTCGCGGGCATGGGCCGCGGGCGAGGCGCCGAGATGGCCGGCGCAATGGATCACCGCCGTCACGCCGTCGAGATCGGCGGCCAGCTCGGCCGCCTCGGCGGTGGCGAGGTCGTGGCGCACCGGGCGCGGCCCGGCGGCGCCGTCGCGCGTCCGCGGCCCGGTCCCGCGCAGCACCGGCAGGGCGGCGACGTCGCGGCGCCGCGCCTCGGCCAGCGCGGCGCGGCCGAGATAGCCGGCGGCGCCGGTGATCGCGACGCGGCTCAGCGCCCCCATGGCATCGGCTCCATCGGCGCGCAGGCGGTTCTCATGCGCCGGTTGCCGCCGGTCTCGCCGGCGTTCTGGATCGCCAGCGTGACCTCGGTCAGGTGCAGCGCGTAGGCCCCGGCGAGGCGGCTCGGCCGGCCCGCGGCGATCGCTTCCAGCATCTCCACCGGGCCGAGCAGGAAGTTCATCGCCGCCGCGCCCCAGCGCCCGACCCGGGGATGGCGCGGCCCGCGCACCCGCAGCCGGCGCCCGACCGGGCTTTCGAACAGGCGGCGCCGCAGCCGCAGCCGGCGCCGGAACAGCACCGGCGCGGCATTGGCCCAGGCGGCGCCGCATTCCAGCACGCCGTCGCGGCCGAAGGCGCGGATGCGGTGGTCGTGCGGCGCCACGATCGAGGTGGTCAGCCGCACCGGCGGGCCGTCCTCGAAGAACAGCGTCGCCACCGACAAGTCGGGCGCGAAGGGCCCGGCGCCGGGCTTGCCGGGCACGGTCTCGGCCGAGGCCGCGGTGACCGAGCGCACGGCGCCGAACCAGGCGATCAGCCAGGACAGGTAATAGCCCGCATGTTCCAGCGTGCAGCCGGTGCGGAACTCATCCTCGAAGGGCCAGGGCGCGCCGCTCTCGCTCTGCCAGTCGCGGAACGGCGCCTGCACGATGTAGCCGTCGTCGAGCTCGGCATAGATGGCGCGGATCGGCCCGGCGGTGCCCTCGCGGATCGCCCGGCCCATGAGCTGCGCCGCCTCGCCCAGCACCGAACAGGGGGCGGAGGACAGCTGCAGCCCCGCCGCCGCGGCCCTCTCGGTCAGCGCCGCCGCCTCCTCGAAGCGCGCGGCGAGCGGCTTCTCGCACCAGACATGGCAGCCGGCGTCGAGGCAGGCGGCATTGACCGCGCCGTGCTGGTCGGGATTGGTCAGGTTCAGCACCACGCCGTCCCGGGGATGCCGCGCCAGCAGCGCCTCGAGGCTCTCGGCCGCGGGCAGGTCCCAATGGGCGCAGAACGCCGCCAGCCGCGCCGGGTCGCGGTCCCAGACGCCGGCGATGCGCAGGTCGGGGTAAAGCCTGTGCGCCCGCATGTAGAGATCGGCCACGAAGCCGCAGCCGACGATGGAGAGCGTCGCCGCGGTCATCGCGTCTGCGGTCCGGGCAGCGGCATCTGTCGGCTCCTTCGATCTGGCACGGCCCGGGGCGCGACCGGGACGGCGGGCATGTGACGGGTCTTCAAGCACGCAATGTTGGCGGCATTTCGACCGGATTGTCGCGCCGGCGCAAGCGGCTCCGGCATCCCGCGGTTCCGGGCCGGGCGCAACCGTGCTAGCGCGGAGACGGGCGGAGCGGAGGGCGGTCCGGGATGGAATTCTTCGCGGGCGGCACGCGGGTCACGGTGAACGTGCCCGACATGGCGGCGCTGGAGCGCGCGGTGGCGGCGCGGCTGGCGGCGCGGCAGGGCTTCGCGCTGGCGACGCTGAACCTCGACCATCTGGTGAAGCTGGCGCGGTCGGAGCGCTTCCGCGCGGCCTATGCGGCGCAGGACCTGGTGAGCGCGGATGGCAATCCGGTGGTCTGGCTGTCGCGGCTGGCCGGGCGCCCGGTGGCGCTGGTGCCGGGCTCCGACGCGCTGCGCCCGGTGCTGCGCCTCGCCGCCGCGCAGGGCGTGCCGGTGGCCTTCCTGGGCTCCACCGAGGCCAGCCTCGAGGCCGCCGCGGCGCGGCTGGCGGCAGAGCTGCCCGGGCTGCGCATCGCCGGCTGCTGGGCGCCGCCGATGGGGTTCGACCCCGCGGGCGCCGCGGCCCGGGCGCTCCTGGCCGAGGTCGCGGCTTCGGGCGCCGGGCTCTGCGTGATCGTGCTGGGCGCGCCGAAGCAGGAGATGCTGGCGGCGCTGGGCCGGCAGGTGGCGCCGCAGATCGGCTTTGCCTGCTTCGGCGCCGGGCTCGATTTCGTCGCCGGGACCCAGCGTCGGGCGCCGCGTTGGATGCGCCGTCTGGCGCTGGAATGGCTGTGGCGGCTGGGCCGCGACCCGCGTCGCCTGGCCGGGCGCTACGCCGCCTGCCTGGCGATCCTGCCGGGGCTCGGCTGGCGGGCCTGGCGGCAGCGTCAGCGCGCCCGCGGCTGATCCGCCATCGGGTCCGGCGCCGGGCCCGGCCGCCCGGCCAGCACCCAATCGTAGATCTCGGCGATCTGTTCGGCCTTGCGGGCCCAGGTGAAGCGCTCCGCGACCCGCGCCCGTGCCGCAGCCCCGAGCGGCGCGAGGGCGCTGCGGTCGGCGGCGAGGCGCGCCAGCTCCGCGGCCAGGTTGCGGGTCAGCGCGCCGCGGTCCGGGCAGGGCAGCTTGAGGCCGGTCTCCGGCGTGACCAGTTCGCCCGGCCCGGCGTAATCGGCGACCAGCGGCGGCACGCCCATGGCCATCGCCTCGAGCACCGCGCCGCCGCCGAATTCGCGGATCGACGGGAAGGCCAAAAGGTGGGCGCGGGCCAGCACCTCCTGCACCTCGCCATGCGGGCGCCAGCCGTGCAGGCGCAAGGCCGGGCCGATCTCCGCCGCGGCGGCGGCGAGGCCGTCGCGGAGCGGACCGTCGCCCACGATGTCGAGCTCCAGCCGCCCGGCGGCAAGCAGCGGGCGCGCCGCCTCGACCAGCAGGTCGGGCCCCTTGTAGGGCACCAGCCGGCCCACGAAGGCGGCCCGCAGGGGACCCTCCGCGGGGGCGGCGGCGGCGCGGGAGAAGCGCGCCGGGTCGATGCCGTTCTCGGGCAGGTAGATCGTCTTGGCCCGGTGGCGGGCGGGGATCTCGCCCTCGGTGTGGCGCGACCCGGCGAGGATCGCCGCGGCGTGGCGCAGCGTGGCGCCGCGGCCGGGCAGGGCGCGGTAGGCGCCGCGCACGTAGCTCAGCCATTCGCGTTCGCGGCGCCGCTCGGCGTTGAAGCCGCGCGGCCAAGGCACGCCGCCGTTCAGCGGGCCCAGCACGAAGGGCACCCCGGCCCGCGCGCAGCGCGCCGCCAGCGGCGAGGCGATGACCGGCGAGAGCGGCGTGACCCGGTGCACGATGTCCCAGGCGCCGGCGGCGATCCCGGTGCCGAAGCGGCGCCACACCAGTTGCTCGAACCAGGGATAGGCGACGGCGTTCAGCGCCTGCACCATGGTCCAGCCCTTGCCCTCGCCCATCCGCAGCCATTGCGCGAGCCGCCAGGCCGGCGCGGCCAGGGCCTCGGAATCGATGAAGGTGACGTCGCGCCCCTCCTCCAGCCCGGCAGCGAGGATCGCCTCGCGGTTGCGGATCTGGGTCACCAGATGGGTCTCGGCCACGCCGCAGAGGGCCCGCGCCAGCGACCAGCCAACCAGCGGCACCGAGACCCAGTCGGGGTTGGCGGCCTCGGCGATCACCAGCACCCGCGGCCGAGGGCGGGGCGGGCTCACAGCACCGGCCGCCACTGGAAGGGCGGTTTCTTGCGGCGCCGGCCGAGTTGCAGGCGTTCGGCGCGCAGCACCTCGGCGTAGCCGGTCAGCGCCCCGGCGATCAGCCAGGTCAGCGGCGTCAGCGTGGCATTGGGCAGCATGTCGAAGAGGTTGATGGCGAGGATCAGCGACAGCGGCGCGATATGCAGCGCCACCGACGCGTCGCGGCGCGTCACGGTCTCGCGCCAGAGCAGCGCCATGGGCAGCGCGATCAGCCCGAACTCGGCCAGGAAGCCGATCCAGCCATAGATCCCGAGGGTGATGATCCAGCGCCCGTCGGCGACCGAGTCGATGGCGCCGGTGACCTGGTCGCGGATCTGATTGCGGCCCCAGCTGCCCCAGCCGAACCACGGTTTCTCGGCCGCCCGGTCGAGCAGCGCGTTCTCGTTCTCGAAGCGGAAGGCGATGGAATTGGCCCGCTCAGGCGAGATCGCCGCCGCCTGGTCGAGGATCGCCGTCTCGGGCACCAGCTCGACGCCTTTCAGGAGTGGATAGCTCAGCGACAGCACCGCGATCAGCATCGCCGCGTTGATCTGCATGATCGGCCGCAGCAGGAGCAGCAGCGGCACCGCCCCCGCCGCCAGGATCAGCGCCCCGAGCGACTTGGCCAGCACCAGGACCAGCCCGAGATAGAGCGCGGCCGCGCCGTAGAAGACCCGGCTGCGGCGGTCGTCGTGCTTCCAGAGGGCGAGCGCCGCGATCAGCGCCATCAGGGTGAAGAAGGCGACCCAGATGCCGTGATAGAGGAACACCATGGGGCGGAAGCCGCCGAAGCGGATGGTCTGCTCGAAGAGGTGCTGGTAATAGCCGTAGACCCACATGTTGAGCTGCGGCGACAGGCGGATCTCCACCAGCATCAGGAGCGAATAGGCCAGCCCGCCCCAGACCAGGCCGAGCAGCAGGTCGCGCTGCGCCGCACCGTTGGCGAGCACCCGGCGCGCCAGCAGGAAGGGCAGCACCAGCAGCGCCTGCTGGATCGGCAGCGCCGCCATGTCCTTGAGGCCGAGCCCCGGCACCACGGCATAGTCGAAGACCAGCGGCTCGGGGTTGTTCAGCACGGTGAGGACCGGCGACAGCACGAACAGCGCCAGCAGCAGGCGGGTCAGGCGGTTCTCGGGCAGCAGCGGCTCCTCGCCGCCGCGCTGCCAGAGCAGCATCGCCATGGCCGAGAGCGCCGGTATGTTGTGCTTGGTGAAGGGCGGGAAGAGCGGCAGGTCGAAGACCGCCGGCGGCTCGGGCAGCAGCAGGTAGCCGCCGAGCACCGCGGCGATGGCGGCGCGGGCCGGGGCGAGCTGGCGGAACAGCACGATGGTCACCACCGGCCACGCTGCCAGCATCAGGAAGGCGGCAAGGTTGGGCATCGGCCTCCGGTTCCGTGCGTCGTCCGCGGCCCGAGGCGCCCGCGTCGCCCGGCCGGACTCCTTTGCCCGCTCTCTAGCAGACCGCGCAGGGCGCGTCGTGGCAGGGGCGCGGAATTCTCGTGGCTATGGCACAAAGGCCGCGCGGCGGGCGCCGGGGCGCGGCGGGGGGACGACACAAACCGGTCCTGCCCAGCACGGATGACGTAAGGTAATCTTCCGGCATTGACCTTACGGGAGCCGTTTCATGACCTATCGCCTTGTTGTTGCCCTCACCCTGATCCTGGCCATTCTCGCGCTGACCCCCCGGAGCGGTCAGGCCAACACCATGGGCGGGTTCGACCTGCCGGTGATGGTCTTCCCGGAGAACAGCCAGGAGGCGCGGCCGCGGCCCCTGCCGCTGCCGGCGGAGCCGCGCTAGGCGCCACGGCGCCCCGCGCCGCGGAGGCGCCGGTCAGTCGACCCGGCGCACCAGCACCTGGTTGCCGGAGGTCTTCTTGGTCTCGAAGACCTTCAGCTCCGACACCAGTTCGGAGAGCTTGCGCTTGCCGTAGGTGCGGGTGTCGAAATCCGGGTAGGCGCTGGTCAGGAACTGGCCGAGCTGGCCGAGTGTGTACCACTCGTCCTCCTGCTCGATCGCGTCCATCGCCTTGAAGATCAGGTTGCGGGCCTCCTCGAGATTGCCGGTGGCCTTCGGCGCGCCGCGCCCGCCGCGCCCCGAGAGATCCGGCGCGCCCTCGATGTTCTCGAGGAAGATGAAACGCTTGCAGGCCTTGCGGAAGGCCTCGGGCGTCTTCTGCATGCCGACGCCGTAGACGTCGAGTCCCTGCTCGCGCAGGCGGGAGGCGAGCCGGGTGAAATCGCTGTCCGAGGAGACCAGCACGAAGCCGTCGAAGCGCCCCGAATGCATCAGGTCCATGGCGTCGATGACCAGCGCGATGTCGGAGGCGTTCTTGCCCACCGTGTTGGCCGGCTGGTGGGTCGGCACGAGGCCGAACTCGGCGGTGACCTTGGACCAGCCCGACATCTGCTGGGACGAGAAGTCCCCGTAGCAGCGCCGCACGCTGGCCTCACCGAGGCTGGCGATCTCGTCGAACAGCGCCTTGGCGTATTTCGGCGAGGTGTTGTCGGCGTCGATCAGGACGGCGAGGAGTCGGGTATCCTGCGGCATGAAGCCTCCGGGGCCTGGGATCAGAGCGTGCGGTACATCACCAGCGCATCGACATAGCCGTCGCGCGGGTGGCGGAAAGCGCCGGGCAGGCGGCCGACCACGTCGAAGCCGGCGCGCTGCCATGTTGCCACGGCGCGGGCATTGCTGGCGACGACGAAGTTGAACTGCATGGCGCGGAAGCCGGCGGCGCGGGCGCCCGCCAGCGCGTGGTCGAGCATGGCGCGGGCCAGCCCGCGGCCCTGCGCCGCCGCGGCGGTGGCGAAGGCGGCATTGGCGACATGGGCGCCGCCGCCGGGCTTGTTGGCGCAGAGGAAATAGGTGCCGAGGACGCCCTCCGCCGCCTCCGCGACCCAGACCGCATGGCCGGGGCCGCACCAATAGGCGCGGGCCTCCGGCTCGGAGATCTGCGGATCGACGGCATAGGTCTCGCCGGCGCGGAAGATCGGCTCGAGGATCGCCCATTGCGTCGGCCAGTCGGCCGGCAGGGCGGGGCGGATGACGGGCGCGCGGGCGTTCATGGCGCGGCAATGCCGCAACCCGGCCAGCGGCGCAAGCCGAAGCCGGGCCGGTCAGCGTCGGTTGGCCCGCCCGGCGGCCTCGGGCGCGGCGCGCCGTCCGGCGGCCATGGGCGCGGCGCTCAGGCCGGGGCCGCGTCGTCCGGGGCGCGCTCGCGGACCTGCCGCCCGCGCAGCGCCAGCGCGGTCACGGCCGGGAGCAGCGCTGCGGCGACGAACATCGCCCGGGGACCGGCGCTCTGGGCCAGCACGCCGGCCAGGGCCGGCCCGAGCACGCTGCCCGCCGCGGTCATCAGCAGCGTCGCGGTGAAGCTCAGCGCGGGCAGGCTGGGGAACAGCCGTTCCGACCAGAAGGCCAGCACCGCGCTGGTCATCATCACGTGGAGGCCCTGCAGCCCGGAGGAGGCCGCGAGCGCCGCGAGGCTCCCCGGCAGCAGCGCGGCCAGCGCCAGCGACAGCGCGCCCGCCGCCATCAGTACCCGGATCAGCATGGCGAGCCCCAGCGCCGCCTTGATCCGCGCGGTGGCGAGGCCCGTCAGGCCGCAAAGGCCGTAGCTGACATAGACCAGCGCCGGACGGACCAGCCCGCCGCCGCCGTCCTGTGGCGTGCCGGCGAAGCGGTCGGCGGCGAAGGAGATGAAGGTCGCCGAGGTCACCCCGTAGACGAAGGCGATGACGAAGAGCGGCACCGCCTCGGCGCGCAGCAGGGTCCGGTAGCCGCGCGGCGGCGGGTCGTCCGCCGACTTGCCCACCGGATGCAGCGCCGCGCGGTTGGCGAGCAGCGCGGCCAGTGCGGCCAGCGCGAAGCCGGCCCAGACCAGGCGCCAGGACAGCCCGGACAGCGCGGTGACAAGCGCCGCAAGCCCCGCCAGCACGATGCCGATGGCGGTGCCGGTGCTGACCAGCGACAGGGCGCCGGGCCGATCGGGCGCGCTGACCTTGCGGTGCACCGCGTCGTTGAACGGGGTCCAGGCGAAGCCGGCGCTCGACGCGGCAAGGCACACGCCGGCCGCCAGGACCGGCAGCGACGGCGCCGCGGCGCAGATCCCGAGCCCCGCCGCGGCGGCGGCCAGACCGGCCAGGACCGGCGCCTCGGGGCCGCGGCGCTGCAACAGCCACTGCGCCGCGAGCAGGCCGAGGAAGAAGCCCAGGAAGCCCAGGCTGGAGACGAAGCCCACCGCCGCGTCCGACATCTCGAAGGCCGTGCGCAGGTCCGGCACGAAGAGCCCGAACCCCATCCGCGCCGGTCCGTAGCTGATGGCGGTGGCGGAGAAGCCGGCAAGCGACAGGGTGGTGTAGTAGGTGATGGAAGAGCCCTCCGGTTTGGAGGGGAATGCAGGCCCGCCGGGCGCCGTTCCTGGCGATCCCGGCCCGCTTCCGGTCAGCGCCGCCGGGGTCGGCGGGGGGTCGGGGCCCCGGCAGGCCCCCGATCCGGCCCGCCCGCGTCCCGGCGGTCTCAGGTGCCCCAGCCCTCGGACTGCATCTCGTGCAGGCGGCTCGCCGTGCGCTCGAACTCGAAGGCGCCGGAGCCCTCGATATAGAGGTAGTCGGGGGCCGCCGCCGCCGAGAGTATCAGCCTTGTGCGGGCCTCGTAGAGCGCGTCGACCAGGGTCACGAAGCGCTTGGCCTCGTTGAAGTTCTGCCGGCCCAGCCGCGGCACCTCCTCGAGGATCAGCACGCGCACCGTCTCGGCCAGCTTGAGGTAGTCGGCCGGGCCCAGCGGCCGGCCGCAGAGTTCGTAGAAGCTGGCCCGGGCGACCCCGTTGGAGAACCGCGCCAGTTCCAGCGTGCGGCCCTGCACGGTCAGGTCGAGCCGTTCCTCGCGGCCGTCCGAGAGCGCCTGCCAGATCGTCTCGATGGCGGCGCGGGCCGCGGCATCGGCGGGGGTGAAATAGCTGTCGGCGCCCTTCAGGCGGTCCTGCCGGTAATCCCGCGCCGCGTCGAGTTCGCGGATCTCCAGCCGCTCCTTCAGCAGGTCGATGAAGGGCAGGAAGAGGTTGCGGTTCAGCCCGTCCTTGTAAAGGTCGTCGGGCGGCCGGTTGGAGGTGGTCACCACGGTGCAGCCGGCCTCGAACAGCATCTCGAAGAGCCGCCCCACCAGCATCGCGTCGGCGATGTCGGTGACCTGCATCTCGTCGAAGGCGAAGACTCGCACGCTGTCGGCCACCGCGCGGGCCACCGGGCGCAGGGGATCGTCGCTGCCCTTCTGGCGCTCGGCATGCACGCCGGCCTGCACCTCCTGCATGAAGGCGTGGAAATGCACCCGCCGGGCCGGCACGTCGAGGCTGTCGACGAAGAGATCCATCAACAGCGACTTGCCGCGGCCGACCCCGCCCCAGAGGTAGAGCCCCTTGGGCGGCGGCGGCGGCTTGCGGAACAGGCCGCGCTTCTTGCGCGGCTGGTCCAGCGCCGCGCGGATGCGCTCGAATTCCGGCAGCAGCGCCTCCTGCGCGGGGTCGGCCTCGAGCCGGCCTTCAGCCACCCGGGCGGCGTAGAGGTCGGGCAGGGTCTCAGACATTCGGCCGCCCCTGCAGCCCCATCAGCCGCCGCATCCCGGTCCAGAGCGCCGGCAGGCGCGGCGGCGCCGCGAGCCCGGCCAGCGCCTCGTCCTGCCAGCGCGCCATCGGGCCGCGGGCGAAGTCGCGGCCCCAGGCGAGATAGGCCGCCGCATGTTCCGGGCGCAGCCGGCAGGCCGAGCCGACGAGGCCGACCAGCGTCTCGGGCGGCGAATACCATTCGTCCTGGATGGCGGTGACGCGGCGCTTCAGCAGCGGCCCGACGCTGCGCATCAGGCGGCTTTCGGAGAATTGCAGCAGCAGCTCGCCCATCTCGTCGCGGTCGTAGTGGATCAGCGGCGGGAAGGTGTCGAAGAACACCGCGCCGCCGTTGAGGATGGCGAAGTTGCGGATCGAGGGGTGGAAGCCGATGCGGGTCTCGAAGCGGTCGGCGGCGGTCCAGAAGCCGGCGGTGACCTCGCCCGCGGCCTGCATCATCGCCAGCGTCTCGTCCCGCGGCGCGGTCTCCATGCGCGGCCGCATCAGGCTGTCCTCGGGCAGGGCCGCCTGCACGATCACCGGCACCCGGGCGCCGTCGAGGTCGAGCAGGTGGAACGCGGTCTCGGGCAGCGGCACGCCGGCCGCGCGCAGGGCCCGGGCGTAATCGTCATGCGCGGCGGCCAGCCGGTCCAGCGCGGCGCCGTCGCGCAGGCCGCGATAGACCTTGATCACGCGGTCGGCGAAGGGCCCGGAGGCGGGCCGGAACGGGGCGCAGAAATAGCCCAGCCGGGAAATCGTGCGGCCGCGTTCGGCGGCGTCGGCGCGAAGCAGCGCGGCGAGCGCGTCGCGGTCGGTGGTCATGGCGTCCCTCCGGAGCGGTTCCGGCCCCGGTCTAGCCGGTCGCCAACTGCTCCGCCACCTCCTGCGTCAGCGCCTCGACCTCGGCGCGGGCCGGACCGTTGCCGGCCTCGGCGGCGCCGAGCCCGCGTCCCAGCGCCTCGGCATAGACCACCCGGTGGGCCAGCTGCGCGGCGGCGATGCGCGCCGCGAGCTGCTCCGCGGCGGTCGCCACCTCGGCGCCGAGCCGGGTCCCGGCGCGGGCCCGGTTGAGCACGATCAGCGCCTCCTTGCTCTCGCGGTGGGCCAGGTCGAGCACGCCCTCGGTGGCCCAGAGATCGACATGGCTCATCGCCACCGGCACCAGCACGAGATCGGCGGCGCGCAGGGCCGGGCGCAGGTCGCTGTCGGCCTTCGGCGGGGTGTCGACAATGACCACGTCGCAGCGCTCGGCCAGCTTGCGGCTCTCGTAGGGGATGCCCCAGGCCGAGGAGGTGGCGAAATCCATGTCGGGATCGGTGCGGCCCTCGAGCCGGGTCATGAACCAGCGCCCGAGACTGCCCTGCGGATCGGTGTCGATCACCGCCACCGAGCGGCCCCGGCGCAGGAAGCCGGTGGCCAGGTTGGCGGCCAGCGTGGTCTTGCCCGAGCCGCCCTTCTGCTGCGCGATGGTGATCACCGTTCCCACGATCCGCCGCCCCTCCGAATCAGTGCCGAATCACCGGCAGGGTCATCTTGCACCGGGGGGCCGGGCTTGACCACAGGGCAGGCCGGCGGGGCGGCGTTAAGCTCCGATTAACCAAGCGCCGCGGAGGATTTCCGGGCAATGGGCGGGGGAGACCGGCGATGCGCAGGGCCTGCGCGGCCGCGGCGATGCTGATCGCGCTGGCGCCGGGGCCGGCCGCCGCCGGCGCCTGGCCGCGCGAGCCGGGCAGCGTCTTCGCGAGCCTCGCCACCCATCTCAGCTGGCCGCAGGACATCGCCACCTGGACCTCCTCGGCGCCGACCGGGCGCTACGACGCGCTCTATCTCGAATACGGGCTGACGCCGCGTCTGACACTGGGGCTCGACCTCGGGCGCGGGGTCTCTGGCAGCGCCAAGACCGCGGCCTTCCTGCGCCTGCCGCTCGGGCCGCCGGAGCGGGACCTGAAGCTCGCGATCGAACTGGGCCTCGGGCAGATCGACGGGGCGCTGCGGCTGCGGCCGGGGCTGAACCTCGGCTACGGCTTCGCCCGCGGCTGGCTCGCCGCCGATCTCGTCGTCGAACAGCCGCTGTCCGGGGCCGCCCCGGACGTCAAGCTCGACCTGACCTTCGGTCTGACCCTGCCCGCGGCGCGCAAGCTGATCCTGCAGCTCCAGGCCGGGCAGCAGGCCGGCGACCCGGCCTTCCTGCGGCTCGCGCCGTCGCTGGTCGTGCCGCTGGGCGAGAGCCGCTTCTCGGCCGAGATCGGCGGCGCCTGGGGGCTCGCGGGGGACGCCTCGATGGGGCTGAAGCTGGGCCTCTGGGCGCAATTCTGACCCGGCACAGACCTTTGTCTGTGCGACCGATTCCGCGGTTGCGGGAGGGGCGCCTTTGTCCCATCGTCCGCGCGAATTTTGCCACAACGCATGAACGAGGGAGCACATCATGAAGACGCGGGCAGCGGTTGCGCTGGAGGCGGGCAAGCCTCTGGAGGTGATGGAGGTCAATCTCGAGGGTCCGAAGGCGGGCGAGGTTCTGGTCGAGATCAAGGCGACGGG
>NZ_JBTLRM010000049.1:0-18512 GCF_054482755.1 Roseivivax sp. CAU 1761 | reverse complement strand
TCTGGCCGACCAGCCTCCGTCGCCAGGTGCATTACAGCGTCTGGAACTCCCCCTGACGCGTCAGGCCATTGGCGACCATCTCGGCCTGACGCTGGAAACCGTGAGCCGGCAGATCGGCGCGCTGGCCAAGACCGGCGCAATCAAGTTGGACAGGGCTCATCGCATCTCAATCCAGGACCGGGACAAGCTTGGCGAACTCGCCGAGGCCTGATCATCGGGAGAGGATCAACGGCACCGCCACGACATGCAGCATGTCACGCGTAGTGCCCCCGAAGATGGCCTCGACCATCTGGGATCTTCCATATCCTCCCATTACGAGGCTCTGCGCTCCAATCTCCATCACGTGGCGCATGATGACCTCCGCAACGTTTGGCCGGTCGAGCGCGAGAATGGAGACCGAGGTACTGACCCCATGCCTCGCCAAGAACAGGGCAAGGTCTCGGCCGGGCCCGGCCTCACCTTCAGCCATCACCTCTGGCCCCACCACGATGATCTCGGCATGTTTCGCGCGGCGAAGCATCGGGAGTGCAGCGCGTACCGCCGCCGTGGCCGCCCGGCTGCCGTCCCAGGCAATGGCTATCTTCTCCATTTCCATGGGAATCTCCGCTCCCTTGTCGGGAACGACAATCACCGGGATGTTTGCCTCGTAAAGCGCCGCATCCAAGGCAGCCATCTGGAGCCTGCGATCCACGCCATCTGCGTCGTACGGCGCCGCTACCACGATCTTGTCGGCCAGCCGGATTAATTGTCCGATCCTCTGTTGCAGTTGAACTGCCGGAGAGGTCACTTTGTGTATCTGGACGTCATCACGCCATGCCGGCAAAGCCGTCCTGACCTCGGTGTGCAGGTGCTCGGCGTGCC
The DNA here is from genome assembly GCF_054482755.1 of Roseivivax sp. CAU 1761. Classification (NCBI taxonomy): domain Bacteria; kingdom Pseudomonadati; phylum Pseudomonadota; class Alphaproteobacteria; order Rhodobacterales; family Roseobacteraceae; genus Roseivivax; species Roseivivax sp. CAU 1761. Next base: position 17,651 of record NZ_JBTLRM010000049.1, on the reverse strand, counting down.
GCTCAGCTTCCCTGCGGTCAGGGAGAGCTACGAGTACCGCTGTTCCCGCCATGAAGCCGTCGGCAGGCGTGACTTCCACTGCGAGGCAGTACACGTCCAGGTGCGAGCTTTCGGCTTCGGTCATTTTGACGGCGGTTCGCAGCGCGGCAGCGTCAATTTTAGTGTCCCCGATGAGGACGGCGACGGTTCCATGATCCATGATCGTCTCCTCCGAAAATCCGCAATCAGGATACCTGTGCGCGCCGCCTCCTCACATTGATGCAAGTCAATGAGCCAGGAAAAGCGGGGCGGGAACCGAGTGCAGGAGAGCCCGCGTGCTCCCTCCGAACACCGCTTCCAAGAGTCTCGAATGGCCGTAGGCGCCCATGACCAGCAGCTGGCATCCGTTTCTGGCCGCATGGCACTCAATGACTTCCGAGACAGTTTTGTCCCCGGAGGGCAGGACGGTGATGAACGCGGACACACCATGGCGGCCAAGGTATCGGATCAAGTCGCTGCCATCCGCCCTTTCGACCGGATTGCCAACGATCAGGACCTCGGCACGGACGGTTCCCCACAAGAATGGCAGTGCCGCGCGAACCGCGGCCATGGCCGCCGTGCTGCCGTCCCAGGCAATCGTGATCTGTTCGAAGCCCGCGAAGCCGTTCGTGCCGTCCGGCGATACCAGCACCGGCACCCTGCTCACGTTGAGTGCCGCATCTAGGACTGCAAGAGGTATTACTCGTTCCCGTTCCCTGCGGTCAAACGGGGCCGGGACGACAACGCAATCGGCAAACCGCGTGAGCCTCGTCACTTCCTTTTCCAGCTCCCCGGGAGGAATTCGCACGCTCTTGATGGTGAGGCGAGGCCGTTCTGTTGGCAGCCGGCTCCGCAGCTTCTCGGCCAGGTCAAAGGCGCCGCGATAGGCTGACCGTGCACTCGGGTGTGCGGCAAGTACCGCGGCATCGTTCGCGTAGCTTGGCGCCCGGGCCTCAATGCCCAGGCAGTAGACGTCAAGATGACCGCCTTCCTCGCGAACTACCTCCCGCGCCAGATGCAGTGCGTGGCCGTCGATCTCGACATCGGTCGAGAGTACAGCAAGCGTTCCGCGAAACATCTAATCCCTCCCACCCGAACGAGCAGGAGCAGGTTACGCGCAGCGGGGCCGTTCGACTTTGATGCGGATCAAGGGCAAGCCGCGAACGCGGGCGTCTTCGCCCTAACTCCGCGCTGCGATCACGTCGGTTTGCAGGAATACCCCGCTGGCGATGCGCTCTCGACGTTTCTTGGGCGAGCAGGTTGCTCCGTCCAACCCGAAGAACCTTCGGGGGGCATTGTACGATGTCTACGAATTCCAGTGCCTCCTCGATGCCCGAGATGACTTGAGACCCGTGTTTCCTCCGGTTTTCTGGATCGGCTTGCCTGGCGAGATGTAGTGCCAGCCAACCGCCCTGCGCTGGCTCCAGGCCAGGATGGCCTTGGGTGTAAATTCGGTCCCGTAGCACCTGTGGAAAGACGGCATGGTCGCCTGCGTAGCCCATCAAGTCGCATCGCAGGCGGCTATGCCCTTGACCTGCGTCAAGGCGCTACGCGGCCATCTGCCCCACCCTATGGGCATCAAGGCACAGAGAGGACGACTCAGAGAGGACGAGATGCAACTCAGGACCCTCGTGGCGGTGTTCAGCGCCGACAATCCGGACGGCCTCGCTCGGCAGGCGGCGGTGGTGGCGCGGCAGAACGATGCCCACCTGACCGGGCTCTTCGTGATCCAAGACCCGGCCTATTACCCGATGATCTCCGGCTACATGACCGAAGAGTTTGTCGCCGAGATCCGCACCCGCCAACAGCGCGAGGTCGACGTCGTGCGGCGCGTCTTTGAAGAGGCAGCCGCGGCCGAAGGCGTCGCCGCCGAGTGGCGCGGCATCCATCAGGGTACAAGGACGGTGGCAGAGCAGATCCTTGATACCGGCCGCGGCGCCGACCTCGTGCTGATGCCACGCGCCAGCGCCACACCGCCGCACGTGCAGACCGCGCTGGAACATGTGATCCGCGACCTTGGTCGGCCGGTACTGCTGCTGCCGCCGAAGATCGACCTGCCGGTGCTGCCGAAGCGCGCGCTGGTCGGCTGGAGCCCGACCCGGGAGGCCGCCCGTGCCGCCTTCGACGCGCTGCTGCTACTCGCCCCCGAGGCCCAACTGACGCTGCTGCATGTTGGCCCCGTCGCCGCGCACGAGCTGGCCGACGGCCCAATGAACGACCTCGCCCGCGCCCTGAGCCGCCACGAGGTGGAGGTCACGGTGACCCATCGCGAAGCCCGGACGACCTCAGTCGCAGCGGTGCTCGAGACCGAGGCGCGCGAAGTCGGCGCCGGCTTCGTCGCCACCGGCGCCTTCGGCCATTCCCGGGCCTATGATTTCGTCATTGGCGCGGTCTCTCTGGAACTGCTGAAGACCTGCACCCTGCCGATGCTGATGGCGAAATGACGCGGGCCGGAGCAGGCCTCCGTGCCGGCCTGACAACCAAGGGAGACCCGAGATGACAGCGCCCCCTGATCCTCGCCCTCTAAGTGGTCTCTACGCAACGTATTGCAGCGGCTGCCACGGTGCCGCCGGTGTTACCGTTCGGGTTTGAGGAAAAGGAGGTAGAGCCAAGTTCTGCTCAGCAAGCTGTGCTTGGCCCAGCAGCTTCGCATATTCATACTGGCTCCGCATCAATGAGGTGCGATGCTTGTGCCCCTTCACTTCACGAGTTGCCATCGAGCGGGTCGAGCAGTTCACTGATGTGGCCTTGCAGCCGGATGTGCGCGGAACTCGCAGGATGGCGGCGCCGCCAGATCATGCGTAATCACGCCGTCGGAACCGACATCGGGGCGCGGTATATATCCAAGCCGGCTGCTACGGCGACGAGATGCGCGGGTTCTGGCGGAAGTAGCGCAATCAAATCCGAGTTCGCTACCGCGTGATAGACACCGGAAAAGGTTTTCATTAAAGCCAAATTAACTAACCAGTTTTTTCTGTGCGGCGAAAGGACTTAAACCAAGCCAAGCCTGCATACTATCGATGAGGACCGAAGGACCCAATAACAGCAGATTATCCTTATCTACTGCGTTCTGAACGGTCTGCAGACCCATCCAGATTTCAGTCATCGTGCGCAAATCAACGGTGGCATACAAGTCGACATCCAGACCCGGATCGACATGGCATAGGTCCACTGCGCGGTCCTCTTCCACGATAAGCCACCACCTGCGTTGCGATTTTGGGAGATCGGGGTAAACGAACTCTATTACGGTCCGCTCCGGTGGAACAGGATCAGTGTTCAGATTACGTCGCATATCCCACATAAGCAACTCTACGTCGAGGTTTTCCATCGAGGGCTCTGTCTCAACCCACCTTTGGCCCCACATGCCGATGGCTTCAACTACAGGCTGTATGTCTCGCCCGGCGTCAGTCAGGCGGTAAGCGTATGCTTCGGAAGGCCCGGAGATACGGTCCCGCTCCACTACCCCGGACTTTTCCAGTTCACGCAGCCGCTTGGATAAAAGTGCTGGAGACATGCGCGGCACCCCCCTGCGCAATTCGTTGAACCGGGTTGATCCAGCCATCAACTCACGCAGTAACACGATCGTCCAGCGAGTGCAGAGAACTTCAGCGGCCATAGCGACTGGGCAAAACTGTTTGTAACTTGCGTTTGTCATCGTGGTCTCCCCGCATTTCGAATGCGGTTCTGCGCTCAGGACCGCTTCATTTACTATACCACATAAGTTCAGTTCCTGAACTGGATTTCGATTTGTCATAGGCGCAAGCTGTTCCCAGCACCGGGGCTGTCGCATGGACTGCGCAGTCCGGGAGAGCCAGGGAGGGCATCCACGCCTTTGGTAGACATCCAACCAATCGAGGTGAGAGAGCCAGAAACGGCGACTGTTGAAGGAAGTTACCGAGTCGGTCCTCGCTCCATACGCGGCGTCACTCGGGTGAAATTCGGTGAATTCGTAAGTGGTAACTTTTCGACAGGGGAAACCTTCTGATGCCTGCCGATGTGAAAGCGCTTCAGTCCGAACCCGCCTAAGATGAAATGCCGCTACACTCTGAAGGGAGGCAAAAATGTCCATGTCACTGGTCCAAGAACTTAATACTGTCACATTGTTCGAAAGACTTGGCGGGGCCGCCGGTGTTCGCCAGATCGTCGACGGGGCCATCGAGGCGCACATGTGCAACCCGATTATCAAGGAACGCTTTTCGCCATACGAAGATCGCCCCGAATATGTCGAAAAAGTCAAGCAGCACACTTGCGATTTCTTCGCCGCGGGCAGCGGCGGTCCAGATAACTATTGCGGTCGCAGCATGGTCGAGGCGCATCGCGGCATGGATATTACCGCAGCTGAATATGGGGCTGCATGCGATGACATTTTAAAGACCATGGAAACTCTGAACTACGATCGCGAAACCTGCGCGATGGTCCAAGAGATCCTTGCCTCTTTGAGAGTGGACATCCTGCACAAATGAACTTGAAAGGGTATCATTATGGAAAACTCGATCGAAATCCGACGCTTCGAGAACCCCGATGAGGCTTTGGATATGAATGAGCGAGGGCAGATCAAGATCGTCAAGATGCGCGACGGGACGTCGGGTATGCACGCAGTATTCGAACCCGGATGGACTTGGGAAAAGGATGAGAAGCCGCTTTGGGGATCTCCAGACACCTGCCCAATGCGGCACATCGGCTACTGCATTTCTGGAAGGCTGATGGTGCGTATGGTCCAGTGCGATGAGGAGACGCCGATCACATCAGGTGACTTCTTCGAAATTCCGCCAGGCCATGATGCCTACGTTGAGGGCTCAGAAAGGGTCGAGCTTATTCTTTTTGCGGCGTCGGTAGTGTGAAATCTGCCGACAGCACACGGCATCGCTATGACCGCTGAATGCGGAATGCTCCCTGTCCTTTGTCTGATCCCCGCCCTGCGGCAGACCTCCGACACCGCCGTGCCTTGCTCGCCCTGCTTCAAGATGAAGGCCTCATGCGCCTCCGTGAACCTCGATGCCTTCATGCGTTTCCGCTCCTCTCCCAGCCAGAGAAGATTGGCCGAAAACTTCAGCTGCAAACCGTCGAGTTTTCAGGGAGCAGAGCAGCTGGCACCGCCTTCGGCTGGGACGACGCGGAACCTCTACCTATTCGTGGTCGGGGTGCTAAGTTGGTTGGCCGTCGGAGTGCTGTGGAATGACCGGGCGATCATGTTGATCCACTTTGTCGCTCTGGGCGCGATGCTGGCGGGCATGGCGCGTGCGTGAGGGAACGGGGCGCCCTCACGCATCGCTACTCTTCCGCAGACTGTGCCCCAGCCGCTTCGCGCTGTGCGCGGCGGTGTCGCGGTGCAGGGACCAGGCCTGCGTGAGACCCTCCAGGATCACCAGTAGGTCGATCTCGCGGCCTTCGAGCCCGGTGGCTGCGGCGGCACGCCGAGCCACCTCGGCCTTGTGCTGCGCCAGCAGAGCGCGCAGCCCTTCGCTACCAGGGTCTGCCGCGACTGCGCCGTGAAACAGGCAGCCATGCGATGTCTCGTTGGCCATCCAAGCCCCGACCCGTTCAAACAGCACGTCGAGCACCGCCTCCTGAGCCTCGGGCAGACCGTCGAAGAGGTGTGAAAGGTAGCGCCCATGGCGATGCTCCAGCGCCGCCACCACCATGTCGGCGCGTGATGGCGCGTATTTGTAGAGCGTGCGCAGACTGACACCCGCTGCATCCCGCAGATCCTCGACGCTGGGTTCCGCAAAGCCCCGGGCGGCGAAGGCTCGCTCAAGTCCGGCGGCAATCTTGGTTTTGGTATCGGTCATGCTTGACGATGTAGAGTGATCCCTCTACTCACACAAGTAGAGCAATCATTCTACCAGATGGAGCGACATGATGACCCTTCCGGATACGATGAAGGCGATGGTTCTGACAGGCCATGGCGGTCTCGACAAACTGGAGTGGCGGGAGGACGTTCTCATGCCGCTCCCCCCAGCGGGCGAGGTGCTGATCCGCGTCGGCGCCTCGGCGGTGAACAACACCGATGTGAACACCCGCACCGGCTGGTATTCGAAAGCCGTGCGCGGCGATACGAACTCCGCCGCAGCCACAGGTTATGACGGTGCCTCGGACGCCGATGGCGCATGGTCCGGCGCGCTAAGTTTTCCACGCATCCAGGGCGCAGATTGCTGCGGCGAGATTGTCGCGGTCGGCAACGGGGTAGACACCGCGCGCGTCGGCGAACGGGTGCTGGTCCGACCCATGCACAGACCCGCCGGAGGGGATGCGGAGGCGCTCGTCACATTCGGCTCCGAACGCGATGGCGGCTTTGCCGAATTCACCACTGTCGAGGACGAACACGCACTTCGCATCGACAGCCCGCTTTCCGACGTGGAACTGGCCTCCCTCCCCTGCGCATTCTCAACCGCCGAGGGAATGACTCAGCGCGCGGGATTGGGCGCTGAGAGGGTTTTGATCACCGGCGCCTCGGGCGGCGTCGGCTCGGCAGCGGTGCAGCTCGCAAAGCGACGCGGCGCCCATGTTACTGCGATGACCAGCCCGGCAAAGGCGGACGACCTGCACGCGCTCGGCGCTGACGCCATTCTAGGACGCGAGGATGCCCTGCCGGAGAACGCTTTCGACGTCGTGCTCGACCTCGTCGGCGGGCCACGCTGGCCCGCGCTGCTCGAGGCACTGACGGTGCGTGGCCGCTATGTCACGTCGGGGGCTATCGCCGGACCGATCGTCGAGCTGGACCTGCGCACGCTCTACCTCAAGGACCTCATGCTGATCGGCAGCACCCGGCAAGACGCGGGCGTGTTCACCGATCTCGTGGGCTATATCGAGCGTGGCGAGATCCGGCCCGTCCTTGCCGAGACATTCCGATTGCGCGATTTGCGCGCGGCCCAGGAGGCGTTTCTCGAAAAGTCGCACATGGGCAAGATCGGGATCATCATCACGGGCTGACGAACACCCTACGACGCTATGCCCTACTGCCCATGTCAGTGGCATTTAGCGGAACCAATACGCGCTCCCACTGGCTCGCTAAAGACTTGAAGCAGACCTCCGCTCGGACGTCAGCGAACGTCAACAATACGCCCGTTCAGAACGCAGACGCTCACGGCCCGGTGCTGCCATTGGCTTTCCCTACTCATGCCGCGCTGCAGGTTTACAGATCAGCCGAGCGCACCTACGCATCGCTCTTCGGCGGCGATCTAAGAGGGCTCATCGTCCTCGCGCGCTCAACGGTGGTAGGATGACCGTTGTTCAGGGGGCCGAGGGTACGAGGTCTGCCGGCGGCGAACCATTGCTGATCGATGCGCACATGTTAACAAGGTTGGCAGCCGAGGAGACAGATTGTGCGTCAACCAACGAAGCGACAGGCAACCATCCAGGATCACCATGCCTACCTGGACGGAACTCACGACTTTCAGGTTGACATCGAGACTCTCGCCAGCAGCGAACTCGTCGGCACAATCCTGGAAACGGTGATGCTCGCCACCGAGGTGCGCTTTGCGGCGGTAGCCCGGGTGACGTCGGATCGTTGGGTGGCCTGCCGAACCGTGGACGAGGTCAATTTCGGGCTCGCCCCGGGCGATGAGATCGAGATCGGGTCGACCTTCTGCCAATCCGTGCGCCAAACCTCGCAGAAGGTCATGTTCAGCGATGTCGCGACCGACGAGACCTACCGGGACGACCCAATCGCGGCCAAGTTCGGGATCGTCAGCTATGCCTCGATCCCGATCTTCCGGAGCGACGGCACGTTCTTCGGCACGCTCTGCGCGATCGACACGGTGCCGCGGGATATGAAGCATCCCCGGGCCGTCGCGATGCTGGAGATGTTCGCCGAGATCATCGGCCAGGGTCTCGAGACCCAAGAGCGGCTGGAGGCCCAGGAGCAGCAGATCAGGCATGAGCGCGAAATGGCGCGCGTCCAGGAGGAACTGGTGGCGGTCCTCGGGCATGACCTGCGCAATCCCGTAGCCGCGATCGAGGCCGGGGTGCGGCACCTCGAAAAAGAAGATCTCTCCGAACGCGGGCGGACGATCCTGCCATTGATGCGCGCATCGCTGCTGCGCGCCAATGATCTTATCGAGAACATCATGCTGCACGCAAAGTCCCGCCTCGGAGGGGGCATACGGGTGTGCGTCGTTTCTAACGCCCCGCTCGCCGAGGCGATCGAGCAGGTCGTCGAAGAGGTGCGCGCTGCCACGCCCGATCATGACATCGAGCTGGCTCTCAGCCTGGGTGAGCCTGTAAGTTGCGATGCCCTGCGCGTGGCCCAGGCCGTGTCCAATCTTCTGTCAAATGCCATACGTCATTCGGAAGAAGGCTCGCCGGTATCAGTTCGAGGGGAGATCTGCGGCGATGCGGTCGAGATCTCCGTCGCGAACCGGGGCACCGCAATCACCAACTCCACCAGAGCGAACCTGTTCAAGCCTTTCCATCGCGGCACGGATGCGACAGGCGAAGGCCTCGGCCTCGGCCTCCACATCGCCTCCTCCATCGCGACAGCCCATAACGGGCGGATCGAGGTGTCTTGCAAGGACGGGACCACGTGCTTCACTTTCAAGCTGCCCGTGTTGATGACCTGAGTAGCACCGCCCCGCTCGAGTCGCATTTATGCGCAGCCGAACACTTTGTTCAGGCCCGCCGACTGATTAACGGTGAGTGGCCTTGCGATCAGTCTGACTCCGGAATCCGCTCAGAAATACTGCAGCCTCTGATGTGGTTCGCTGACTGCGGCACGCAGGTAGGGCGTTCGAACTCAGATGGTTCGCTGACGGCCCACAGCGGACATCCAATAAGGATTGGATGCTGCGCTGCGGCGATGAGAAGCGGCCCTTCGGCATGCGGCTATGGCAGAAGCGCCTACATAGTCGCTTTTAATGCTCGCTTCTCAGCTGCCGCTCGACCGACTGCAATATCTCGCCCGGAGCGGATGGCTTCGGACAGTAGAGGGCGCCGGGATAAGCGTTCCTTGCCATCAGCTCCTCTGCATGGCCGGAGTGGAAGATGAGCGGCACTTCGGCCGCGCACAGTTGGTCGGCCAGAGATCTGACCTCGATGCCGTTCAGTTTCACATCCAGGAAGGCGAGATCCGGTCACATTGCCGCCAGCGCGCGCTCCGCTTGGCTGATCGTGCCATGGGGGCCGTCGACGGTGTGACCGGCCTCCTCGAGCATTTCGGCAAGGTCCATACCGATGAGCAACTCGTCTTCGACGAGCAGGATGGTGGCCATGTCAGCCTCCATTGGTCAAAGCAGAATGGGGGCAGCATGGACAAGACGATCCGGGAACGTAAGCGGGTGAAACCGCACAAAGCGGCTATTTCCCGCCGTGCTCGCAGACGTCGCATTCTGTAGTTTCCGCATGTTGGGGCTTTCGAGGCCCCCCGCACATCAGGGCCTACCGTCGATCCTCGTCCAAAGACAGCCTTGCCATGAGGGCGACCGAGTCCGAGATCATCTGGGCCGACCCCATCATCGCCAACCCGAACTCCCTCGTGATCCGATCCATGTCCGAAAGCGCTTGTCCCAGCTTCTCGTCATTGTCGCCGATCTTCGAGCGTCGCAGCGCCGTCGTCATGTCGAACTGTGAGGCGAGGATGAACCGCGTTTGCCCCGATGTATCCCGCAGCCGCCGTCATTCCGGTAGTTCAACACCGGGAAACAACCGCTGTCGTGATCCGGATCGTGCACGAAGGCGTGCAGATCGTCCCTGGTGTCGCTCTTCGTGTCGGACCCTTGCAAGAACCGGCGGTTGCGCCCGATGACCTCTTCCTTCGAATAGCCAGTCAGATCGCAGAAGCGATCGTTGACGAAGATGAGCGGCGTATCCCCCTCAGTGGCCGAGACCGCGATCGGAACGCGCGCGGTGTCGAGATAGGATCGTATCCGCTCGGGAAGCGTCGGGATATCGTTCAAGGGGTCTACCTCGTTCTCGAAGGTGTCTGAATAAGCGCCCTGACCCAACGGTCAATTCGCCACCAGCGCGCTCACCTTGGCCGTCAGCACATCCACGTCGAACGGCTTCCGCACCACCTCGATGTCGGGGACGAGCATGCCGGCGCCCGCGGCGGCGCTCTCATCGTAGCCGGTCGCGAAGATGATCTTCAGTTCCGGCCGAAGCTGACGGGCAGCCTCGGCCAGCTGGCGGCCGTTCATGCCCTTCGGCAGGCCGATATCGGTCAGCATCAAGTCGATAGCCGCGTCGGACCTCAGAACCTCGAGCGCCTCCGGTCCGCACCCCGCCTCGATCACCGTGAAGCCGCTGTCCTCGAGCGTGTCCACCACGACCATCCGCACCAGCAGCTCGTCCTCGACCACCAAGATCGTCTTGCCCGAGATGTCGATCGGTATCGCGTCGCCTTGGGCCACAGGCTCGACGGTAATCTCGGCGGCCTCGCCGCTGCGTGGCAGGAACAGATCGACCGTCGTGCCTCGTCCCTGCTCGGAATGGATCGCGGCTTGCCCCCCGGTCTGCTGAACGAAGCCGTAGACCATGGACAGCCCCAGCCCGGTTCCCTCGCCGACCGGCTTGGTGGTGAAGAACGGATCGAAGGCCCGCGCGATGTCCTGCGCGCTCATGCCCGAGCCGTTGTCCGTCACGGAGATCTGCACGTAGTCGCCGGCGTCGAGCTTCAGGACCCCAGCCTCCGGCGCACCGAGCCTGCGGTTGGCGAGGCTGATGTGCAGCTGGCCCCCACCCGGCATGGCGTCCCGCGCGTTGATGCAGAGGTTGAGGATGGCATTCTCGAGCTGGTTCTGATCGACCAGCGCCGGCCAGAGATCCCCGTCCGCTTGCATCCCAACCTCGACATGCGGCCCGACGGTGCGTTGCAGGAGGTCTTCCAGCTCGTGCGTGAGATGCCGCAGGTCGGTCACCTTCGGCGCCAGCGACTGGCGCCGCGAGAAGGCGAGCAGGCGCTGGGTCAGGGTCGCGGCGCGATCGGTGGCGGTCCGGGCCGCGCCGATGTATCGCGACAGATCCTCGGTGCGCCCCTGTGCCAGGCGAGACTGCAAGATCTCGAGCGATCCGGAGATCGCGGCGAGCAGGTTGTTGAAGTCATGCGCCACGCCGCCGGTCAGCTGGCCCATGGCCTCCATCTTCTGCGACTGGCGCAGCACCTCCTCCTTCGAGATGAGCTCGGCAGTCTGCTCAGTGACGCGCTGCTCCAGCGTCTCGTTCAGCCGGAACAGCTCGGCCGTCACTCGGTCCCGCTCGACCTCGACGGCGCGTCGCTCGCTGACGTCGACCAAGACGCCGGGAAAGGTAATCGGGGCGCCATCCGCATCCAAATCGACCCGGCCGTTGCCTTCGACCCAGTGATACTTACGATCGGCGTGCAGCACCCGGAACTGCTGCGCATAGGCCCCCCCCGCCTTCAGCGCCTCATCGGTCCGGACCATGAGCTGGTCCCTGTCGTCGGGGTGCACGTTCGCGGTGATCATATCGAGATCGAGCGCCTCCCGGTCCTGCGCCGGGTCGATGCCCATCGCCTGGCAGAAGGCGTCGTCGACGATGAAGGAGTCGGTGGGGACATCCCACACCCACGTCCCGACGATGGCGCCCGCGGCGAGCGCCAGCTGCACGCGCTCCTCGTTCTCGCGCGCCCGCTTCTCGCTCGCCCGAAGATCCGCTTCCGACCGCTTCCGCTCGGTGATGTCCCGGAACAGCACGGCGACCTGATCGAGGCTCGCGGGCTCCACCCGGCGGGCCGAGACTTCGATGCGGCGACCGGCCTCTGCGAACTCGCGCTCGAAGCGGATGGGCTCGCCCGTGCGCAGGACGTCGCCGTAAATTTTCACCCATTCCCGGCCTTCGTCCGGCGCGACGTCGAACACCGTCTTGCCAACGATGCCGGAAATGCCGGTATGGTGCTCGTATCCCGAGTTCGCCTCGACATGCACGTAGTCCGACAGGGGGCCGTCCGGGCCGTCGGTGAACTGGATGATGCAGAAGCCGTCGTCGATCGCTTCGAACAGGACGCGGTAACGCGCCTCACTGCGCAGCAAATCGGATTGTAGCTCGCTCAGAGGGGTGCACTGTTCCCCCTCGGGCCGGGCGCCGTCGTGAAGAACACGCGTCAAATCGGACACCTCGGGTCAGGATTGTAAAGGACATATAGGTCGCTCGGACATAAAGCAAAGCGACTACCGGTAAGGCCTACTAAAAAGCACTGGACGGCCGGGCGACAGTGAGCCGGCTGCACGGATGCCGAAGGCGCGGTTGCTGCGCCTTTCGTCCTACGCCAGCGTGGGTCGCAGGGCGTCCCAGCGGGCCATTGTGCGGCGACGGTTGATATGAGTGGAAAGAACCCGTGTCAGGCCGACTGCTGCGCCAAGCCTTCATCGCTCATTGACCTCGGATCGAGCGGCAGCTTCACGGTAAATCGCGCCCCTCCGCGCGGGCTGCGCCCCCAGCTCACCTCGGCCTCGAGCTTCTGTGCCATGGCTTGAAGAATGACCATGCCCAGACCCTTGCTGTTGCGCGGGTCGAACCCCTCCTGAAGCCCGGGACCGTCATCATCGATCTCCAGCCGGAAATGACTCTCGGCCAACTCGCCTTGAAGGCCGATGCGCCCGGCACCGCTCTTGACCGAGTTCAGCACCAGTTCCGTGACCAGATGGCCGATCGGGACCAGTCGATCCCGGGCCAGCTGGAGCGAGGGACATTCCACCTCGATAAGGCCGCCCTGCGGGCAGAGCGGGAAGAGCTCGCGACTCAGCACCTTCAGGAACAGCGCCAGATCCCCGTGCTGGGCGAGACCGGGCAGGCTCTGCTGGATATGCCGGTTGGCTTGCGCAATGGCGCCGATGCGCGCGGCGATGTCCTTCAGCTCGGCGGAGACCGCCCCTTCGTGCTGTGCCGCCTTGCGCCGCGCGACCGAGGAGATGAGCTGCAAGCTGTTCATGACCCGATGCTCGACTTCCCCGGCCAAGAGCTCTTTCTCCCGCATCTCACGTCGAAGCGTCTCGTGCGTGGCGATGGCCTCGCGCCTTAGCTCGAGCTCGTCCATGACCACCGCCGCCAGATCCTGGAGGATTGCGGTCTGCTCCGGCGTGATCTCGCGTGGCGCCTTGTCGATGACGCACAGCGTTCCAAGGCCATGTCCGTCATGGGTTCTGAGCGGGATACCCGCGTAGAAGCGGAGCCCGAACTCGCCGGCGACGAGCGGGTTGGAAAGGGCCACCGGCTCGACCGACGCGTCGTTCAAAATCCACGGCCCGTCATGAAGGATCGCCGAGGCGCAAAGTCCCGGGTCGCGGGGAATTTCCGCCACCCCGTCCAGCCCTTCGTGGCTCTTGAACCAGATGCGATCCGCATCGACGATCGAGATGATCGAGATCGGGGTTCCGAGCAGCCGCGCGGCCAACGAGGCGATCCGGTCGAAGGCACCGTCGGGCGGCGTGTCCAGCACGGCATATCTCCGCACCGCTGATAGCCGCGCGGTCTCCGCATGGGAGGACAGGTCGATCTGGACCATACTGGCGCCTTCGTAGGCCAAGAGCGTTTCATCCAGCATGACGGGATGGGGCCGCCTTGGCAAACTCAGTTTCGTCAAGCTGGGCCCGACCTCAGCCATGTTCATCGCACGACTCGGGGATGACCGTTATTCGGCATGGGTATCTTTCCGTCTTCGCCGGTATGCAGACATGCAGTCGTTGCGCAGCGAATGACCGCAATCCGCCCCTCTATCGGAAGCCGTCGCGGCCGCAGCGGAAACTGCGCACATTCCGCGAACGGCAGGAAGGGTCCGCATAGCGGACCTCGACGGCGCCGAGGATGCTGCGCGACCGCGCCAACGGCCGCTTCAGGACAGGCACCGCTGCATCTTCACCCGGAGCGAATGTCTGGTAAGGGCCGTTTCTGCCAGGCCAGCTTATGCTGCAAATGCGAATACCTCCGCCCTTCAAGTGGTCAGTTTGGACTCGGAGCGGACCTGCGGCAGCGCGGCATGGTATGATGTAGTGCTGACATCGGGTCGGCGATGAGGCGGTGCGCGGCGGATCGGAGGAAACGCCATGTCTGCTGCCAAACTTCCTGCCATCCGATCCTGCCGTCCGGCTTGGAACAAGGGCCGTATCGTCGGGCAAAAGCGACCGCTCATGCCGAAGCACGTCTGGCCGATCTGAGTGCGTCTCGAAATTGCAGGACGCATCCGCGATCTCGCGCTTTTTGTGAACAGGCAGGTAAAGTGACCCCGTAACGGGGGTGATCGGCGTCCAAAATGACCCGCTTACATCGATGGCCATGATGCTCACGGGGCAATCGAGAGCAGGTGCGGGATGTTGGTCGTGGAGACAATCGCGAAGAGCCGTCGGGCGTATTTCCAGGACAAGAAGCCGATAAAGCAGATCTGCCGCGAGCTGCGCGTGTTGCGGAACACCGTGCGCAGGGTGATCCGGTCGGAAGCGACGGAGTTCATCTACGAGCGCAGCGTCCAGCCCCAACCCAAGATCGGGCCGTGGAAGGACGAACTCGACCGGATGCTGGCCGAGAACGCCCGCAAGCCGAAGCGCGACCGGCTCACGCGCATCCGGATCTTCGAGGAGCTTCAGGCGCTCGGATACGAGGGCGGTTACGATGCCGTCCGGCGCTATGCATCGTCGTGGACGAAGACCGAACGGGAAGCCTCGGCCGCCGCCTACGTCCCGCTGAGCTTCGATCCCGGCGAGGCTTACCAGTTCGATTGGAGCCATGAGGTCGTCCTGATCGACGGCGTGACGACAACGGTGGAGGTCGCGCATGTCCGGCTCTGCTACAGCCGGATGCTGTTCGTGCGCGCCTATCCTCGCGAGACCCAGGAGATGGTCTTCGACGCGCACGACAAGGCGTTCGCCTTCTTCGGTGGCGCCTGCGCGCGGGGCATCTACGACAACATGAAGACGGCGGTGGACACGATCTTCGTCGGACGCGATCGCGCCTACAATCGCCGCTTCCAGCGGATGTGCAGTCATTACCTCGTCGATCCGGTCGCCTGCACGCCCGCTTCCGGCTGGGAGAAGGGGCAGGTCGAGAACCAGGTGGGCGTGGTCCGTCGTCGGTTCTTCGTGCCGCGGCCGAGGTTCAAGAGCTACGTCGAGCTCAACGCCTGGCTCGAGGACCGCTGCGTCGCCTGGGCGAAGTCGCACCCCCATCCGGAGATGCGCGACCTCGAACGCGGGCGAAAGTTCGTCGAGGAGCAGCTGAAGGCCAGCAAGGCCAATGCCGCTGAATGATCTCCCTCCCGGCCGGGGTCATGGCCGGATCCGTATCCACCAACTGCCCCCTCTTCGGAGGGGGCTTTTTTCATCTGCGGCGACGCCGCTGCCGATCCTCATGGGCGTAGACGAATGGTGCCAGGATGATCAGGACGATGGGCATCGCGATCATCGCGCCGAGCCAATACGAGAACAGGTGCCCTGCGACAGGTGTCTCGAGCTCGAAGAAGCGCGCCACCGCCGGAATTCCAAGGATCCAGTCGCCAGGCGCAGTCAGGATCCACGCCGCCCCGCCGTAGACATCGGAAATTGTGAAGTCGGGGTGGCAGTTGAACCCGCCCGAGTCAGGCTGAGGCCAGGAGAAGCGCGTCCGCCCGGCGAGCGTGTGCATCGCTCGAAAGCATTCGGTCCAGGAGAGCGGTTCCATGCCGGCGTGATACCGGACGGAGCGGGCCTCTCCAACCATATTTCGTCCGCCACGGACCAGCGGCCACATTCCCTTGCGACATCGGATCGATTCGACTACCGTGCACAAAGGGAGAACACAGGAAGCGCAACATGTAACAGGACACCGCGACAAAATGAGCCAACAGCTGCCTATCGAGCCGCCCCGTCTGCAAGGGGCAAAACCGGCGTTCACCATCGCCGACCCCGAGGCCCAGACCGGCCTCACCGACGTTATCGAGCGCGGAGCAATTCCGTCGCGATACATCAACCGCTACCACACCGACCACGATGTCAGGTGCGCGTTCTGCGACAACCACACGGCGCACCGCCGCGGCTTCACGGCGGAGATGAAAGATGGCCGCATCGCACTCTGCGGCATCGACTGTGGCCGAAAATACTTCGGCATGGAAGTCGCGAAGAACTTCGAGCGGGCCCTCCAGAAGACTGAGGATGAGGCCAAGCGCGACGCGATCCTCGCCGCGGCCATGGAAGACCTGCCGGCGTTGCATCGCCAGGTTCGAGAGAAGTGGCTCCCGCTGGAGCGAGAGGTCGACGAGATAATGCGAGCCTTGCCCCGGTTCGGCGACAGCCTCCTGCAGCGCCAGATCACCGACGGCGGCGACTTCGTCATTACCGACGTGCATGTCGAGTGGATGGAACTGCCGGACGGCGGCCGGAAGCCGATCGAGACCCAGATCGAACGCGGCCGCATTCACGGGGCGAGAATCCTGTTCATGGAAGCGGGCCGGTTCTGGAAAGTGCAGTCCTACTGCGAAGCAGTCATAAGGGGACGCGACTATCTCGGTCGCCAGATCCGTGACGAACAGCGGCTCAAGTATCGGATGTCGATCACCCAGGGCGTCGAGGATGGCCTCCTCTACCTCGACACAGCGCGGAAATTCCTGGCCCCTGAGAACCTCCGTGAGTTCGACAAGGCCCTGCGCCACTACCGCGGCGACGGGAGCCAGGTGCAGTGGAAGAAGAAAGGGCAGACGCCGGGCGTGATCCGCATCCGGGGCAGCGACTATGAACGGGTCACGATCCCTCTGCCGGCCCTGGCGGACTTGCCGAAGCTGGATGAGCTGGCACCGCCTGTTCGATACAAGGAGCGGTAACGATGCGCCGGACCAAGGTGGCACAGATATATCGCAAGACGGGCAATCTCCGGGCGGTGCAACTCCTGCTCGGCCATAGGAAAATGGACAGCACAGTGCGCTACCTCGGTGTCGAACTCGAAAACGCGCTGGCCATAGCGGAAGCAGTGGAGCTCTGAGAAGTCGGGCCGGTCGGTAGCGGCCGGCCCACAGCGGCCGTTCAGCGGTTTGGCCCTCGCTGCGGGGCAGCTTCCCATACGGACCTTCATGGCGTAGCAGCATGCCCACCGTGGCCGTCTCCGGGAAGAAGAACGCCGCAGTGATCATTAACCCGCCGGCGGTGTCCCAGTCGTATTCGATCAGGCGCGGGACATTGGCGGCATCGTCCGGATCGCTCTCGGCGAGCAAGGCTTCTGCCTCGGCGTCCTCCATGTCGCCGACCACGTCGGCCTGGATATCTGACCCGAGCTACCCAAGGGCATTCGCCGCCTTTCGGGGCGCCATGCGCTCCATCAGTTCCGCGCCGAGCTCGCTCGGCGCTTCCTCGATCAGCTCCGCAGCCAGCCCACGCGGCATCAGTGCGAGCGCGGAATCGAGTTCTTCGTTACCGAGGTGGAGGAGTTCGCGTAGGGCATCGTAGGTCGCGCGCGGAGACAGCACCGCGACGAGCGCCGCGCGGTTCTCGGCTGTGATGGCCGAACGCAGGGCACCGAACACATCCTCGGTGTCTATTTGATCTTGCAGCTCTTCATGGTTGACCCCGGCTGTTCGCGGCGCCCCACTGGACGAAGCCGGCCGGCGCATCGCCTTCGCGCTACCAGTCTCTTAATGGATACACCCGATGTGCGGGGCGGCAGGGCCGCCCCGACCTTGCGTTTCAGAAGCCGTAGACCAGCGATACGCCCAGCGTATTGTCGGTATT
>NZ_JBTLRM010000048.1:0-19974 GCF_054482755.1 Roseivivax sp. CAU 1761 | reverse complement strand
CGCGGGGCCGTGCCCGGCTCCCGCGGCGCTGCCCGGGCGCCGGCGCCGCCGGGGGCAGGACGGGTTACCAGGTCCGCTTCGATACCGCGGAGGCGCCCCGGGCTGGGCAGCGCGTGCCGGCGCGCGCCGGGCCGCGGGCCGGTCAGCCGGTGGCGCGCAGCGGCGCGGTCTCGGCGGCCGGGTCCTGCTGCGGCGGCCAGGGACGGCGGTCCTCGGCGGCGCACCAGGCGGCGATCCAGTCCGGCATGTGCGGCGCGGCAATGTCGCGGCCCATCGCGGCCAGCATCTCGGCCGGCGCCACGATGCCCTGGCCGCCGGTCACCGCGGTGCGGAACAGCGCGTGGCTGGTGCAGGTGCCGTCGGGGCGCCACATGGATTGCTCGAGATAGAAGAAGCGCTTGTCCCAGGTGACGATGCGCGAGCGCATGATGAGCCGGTCGAAGGCGCGCACGCGGCGCCGGTAGCGCACGCTCGACCCGGCGATGGTCAGGCCCCAGCGCCGCGCCCGCAGCACGCCGACCATGCCGCCGCGATGCGCCATCGGGATGCGGCCGAGATCGTAGAGCGTCAGGGTGCGGCCGTTGTTGAGCTCGCGCCAGAGGTCGAGATCCCAGGGCCAGCAGATGTGGTGGGAGACGTGATCCTCGCCGACCTCCAGCGCCGGGGCGGAGCGGTGGACGAGGATTTCCTTGAACAGGCGCAGGAACGGATACATCGGCGGCCTCCTTCGCCGGAGTGCCTCGCCGTCCCGGCGCCCGAGGTCAAGCGCGACCTCGCGGCACAGCCGGGGCGGTCTTGCGCGCGGACCGCGCGCCGCATAGGTCTCGGGGCGCGCCCACAGCCCCGAAAGGATGCCCGATGCAGTCGCTCTTCCAGATCCTGATGCTCATTCTAGACGTGATCTGGTTCTTCATCATCGCGCATGTGATCCTGTCCTGGCTGATCAATTTCCAGGTCCTGAACATGCGCCAGCCGCTGGTGGCGCAGATCTGGGACGGGCTGAACCGCCTGCTGGAGCCGGCCTATTCGCGCATCCGCCGCATCCTGCCGCCGATGGGCGGGCTCGACCTCGCGCCGCTGGTGGCGCTGATCGCGGTCTATGCCCTGCGCATCATCCTCGCCAACAATGCCGGCGCCTTCTACGGCTACTGATGCCGCCCGGGCGGCGCCGGGTCCCGGCGCCGGCCGTTCAGCATTGCGCAATCCTGCCACGGTTACCTAGGCCCCCCAGGACACGAGTTCCGCCGCCATGAGCCTCGACGCCCCCCGCACGCTGCTGCGCGACGTGTTCGGCTTCGACGATTTCCGCCCCGGGCAGGGCGAGATCGTGGAGGCGGTGGCCGCCGGCCGCGACGTTCTGGCGATCATGCCGACCGGCGGCGGCAAGTCGCTGTGCTACCAGCTGCCGGCGCTGATGGGGGCCGGGCTGACGCTGGTGATCTCGCCGCTGATCGCGCTGATGCGCGACCAGGTGCGCGGGCTGCGCGAGGCCGGCGTGGCGGCCGGGGCGCTGACCTCGGCCAACACGCAGGAGGAGACCGAGGCGGTCTGGGCGGCGCTCGAGGCGGGCGAGATGCGGCTGCTCTACCTGGCGCCGGAGCGGCTGGCCTCGGGCGGCACGGCGCGGCTGCTGTCGCGCGCCGGGGTGGCGCGGATCGCCGTCGACGAGGCCCATTGCGTCAGCCAGTGGGGCCACGATTTCCGCCCCGACTACCTGCGCATCGGCGAGCTGCGCCGGGCGCTGGACGTGCCGCTGGCCGCCTTCACCGCCACCGCCGATGCCGAGACCCGCGACGAGATCGTGGCCCGGCTGTTCGGCGGCGGGGCGGCGCCGCAGGTCTTCCTGCGCGGCTTCGACCGGCCCAACATCCACCTGGCCTTCGCCCCGAAGGACCGCCCGCGCGAGCAGATCATGGCCTTCGCCGCGGCCCGGCGCGGCCAGTCCGGCATCGTCTATTGCGGCACAAGGGCGCGGACCGAGAGCCTGGCCGCGGCCCTCGACGCCGCCGGCCACGCCGCCGCCGCCTATCACGGCGGCATGGAGGCCGAGGCGCGGCGCGCCGTGGAGGAGCGCTTCGCCACCGAGGACGGTCTGATCGTGGTGGCTACGGTGGCCTTCGGCATGGGCGTCGACAAGCCCGACATCCGCTGGGTGGCGCATGCCGACCTGCCCAAGAGCATCGAGGCCTATTACCAGGAGATCGGCCGCGCCGGGCGCGACGGCGCGCCGGCCGAGACGCTGACGCTCTACGGCGCCGACGACATCCGCCTGCGCCGCGCGCAGATCGACGAGAGCCCGGCGCCGCCGGAGCGCCGCGCCGCCGACCATGCCCGGCTCAACACGCTGCTCGGGCTGGCCGAGGCGCTGGGCTGCCGGCGCCAGCGCCTGCTGGCCTATTTCGGCGAGGCGGGCGCGCAGCCCTGCGGCTTCTGCGATCTCTGCGACACCCCTCCCGAGACCTTCGACGCCACCGAGGCGGTCCGCAAGGCGCTGTCGGCGGCGCTGCGCACCGGCGAGAGCTTCGGCGCCGGGCACCTGATCGACATCCTGACCGGCAAGGTCACCGACAAGATCAGCCAGCGACGGCACGACGAGCTGCCGACCTTCGGGGTCGGCCGCGAGCTCGGCCGCGCGCAATGGCAGGCGGTGTTCCGGCAGATGATGGGCCGCGACCTCGTCCGCCCCGATCCCGAGCGCCACGGCGCGCTGGTGATGACCGAGGCGGCGCGCCCGGTGCTGCGCGGCGAGGAGGGCGTGGAGCTGCGCCGCGACACCGTCGCCAAGGCGGCGGAGCGCCGGCCGGCGGTCAGGGCGCTGGTCTCCGAGGAGGACGCGCCGCTCCTGTCGGCGCTGAAGGCCAAGCGGCGGGCGCTGGCCGAGGCCCAGCAGGTCCCGGCCTACGTGATCTTTCCCGACCGCACCCTGATCGAGATGGCCGAGACCCGGCCCGCCGATCTCGACGCCATGGCGCGGATCACCGGAGTCGGGGCCAAGAAGCTGGAGCGCTACGGCGCCGCCTTCCTCGAGGTAATCACCGGCGCCGAGACGCCGGAGGCGCATCCCGCCCGGCGCCGTCTGGCGCGGCGCGACGGCGCCGGCGCGCTCTACGACCGGCTGCTGGCGGCGCAGGCCGACCTAGCGCGCGGCCCGGACGGCACCGAGAAGCCGCTCTCCTGCTCGGCGGCGCAGCTGGCGCGCCTGTCGGAGCAGCGGCCCGACGACCTGGCCGGGCTCGAGCGGCTGCTCGATGCGCGCCGCGCCGAACGGTTCGGCGCGGCCTTCCTGGAGATCCTGCGCGACGCCGGCTGAGCCGGCGCCCCGGTACGGGCGACGACCCGGCTCAGCCGAAGACCCGGCCCAGCGCCCCGTCCACGGCGTCGACGATCTGGTCGATGTCGTCGCGGGTGGCGATCAGCGCGGGCGAGAAGCACAGAGTGTTGTTGCGCCCGGGGACCGAGCGGTTGGTGGCGCCGATGATCACGCCCTGGCCCATGCAATCGCCGACCACCGCCTTGACCTGCGCCTCCGCGACCGGCTCCTTGCTGTCGCGGTCGGCCACCAGCTCGGCGCCCTGGAACAGCCCCTTGCCGCGCACGTCGCCGACCACCCGGTGGCGCGCCTTCAGCCCCTCCAGCCGGTCGAGCATGTAGGCGCCCATGCGCTCGGTATTGCCGAGCAGATCCTCGTCCTCGATGATGCGCATGTTCTCGAGCGCCGCCGCCGGGCCGGCGGTGCAGCCGCCGAAGGTCGAGATGTCGCGGAAATAGTCCAGCGGATCGCTCTCGTCCGACTTGAACAGGTCGAAGACCTTCTCCGAGGTCACGCAGCAGGCGATGGCGGCGTAGCCCGAGGCCACGCCCTTGGCCATGGTGACGAAATCCGGCTCGACGCCGTAATGCTGGTAGCCGAACCAGGTGCCGGTGCGGCCGACGCCGCAGACCACCTCGTCGATATGCAGCAGGATGTCGTATTTGCGGCAGATCTCCTGGACCTTCTGCCAATAGCCCTCGGGCGGCACGATGACGCCGCCGCCCGCGGTCACCGGCTCGAGGCAGAGCGCGCCCACGGTGTCCGGCCCCTCGCGCAGGATCACCTGCTCGATCTGCTCGGCGGCCCATTCGCCGTAATGCACCTCGGGCGCGCCGTCCTGTTCGTGGCGGCGGTATTCGAGGCAATGCGGCACCTTCACGAAGCCCGGCGCGAAGGGCCCGTACTGGGCGTTGCGCTCGTCCTGGCCGCCGGCCGACAGGCAGCCGATGGTGGTGCCGTGGTAGTCGCGGTCGCGGAACAGGATCTTGTGCTTCTTGCCGCCATAGCGCTTGTGGGCGATCTGGCGGACCATCTTGAAGGCCTTCTCGTTCGCCTCCGAACCCGAGTTGCAGTAATAGACCCGGGACAGTCCCGGCATCTTGGAGATCAGCTTCTCGGCGAACAGCGCGCCCGGCACCGAGCCCGCGGCGCCGGCGAAGTAGTTCATTTTGCAGAGCTGGTCGTAGACGGCGCGGGCGATCTCCTCGCGGCCATAGCCCACGTTCACCGTCCAGACCGCGCCCGAGACCGCGTCGAGATGCTCCTTGCCGGCCTGGTTCCAGACCCGCATGCCCTTGCCCTCGATCAGGATGTTCGGATCCGAGGTCTCCCACGGCTTGTGCTGGCTAAGGTGGTGCCAGACATGGGCCTTGTCGGCGGTGACGATGTGGCTCAGATCGTTCGGGCTCAGCGTGCCGTCCATCAGACGCTCCTTCGCGCAAAAGCGGGGTTTGACCGTTTGATAAAATCCTGCACGCGGGCAGGACCTCTGGCAAGGCCCTAGCCAGTGACGCGGATCCAGGTTCCCATGCCGCCGGCATGATGCGCCAGCATGTGGCAATGGAACAGCCAGTCGCCGGGATTGTGCGCCGCAAAGGCGATTTCACGGGTTTCGCCCGCCGCCACCAGCAGCGTGTCGCGCAGCGGCCCCAGCCCGCCCCCGGGCAGAACCTCGGAGAAGTGCATGCCGTGCAGATGCATGGCGTGGGGAAACGCCGTGTCGTTGGCGAGGCCGAGGCGCACGCTGTCGCCGCGGGAGACGGTCAGGAGCGGCTCTGCGGGGCGCCCGGCAATGCCGTTCAGGGCCCAGAAAAAGCCCTGCTGCGCCAGCTCGCGGCCGCCCAGCCGGGTGCCGTCGAGCGTCGCCTCGGAGAGGCCGCGCATCGCCCCGCCCTCCATCAGCACCGCCGCGTTGCGCGTCGCGGCGAGGTCGATCGGGTATACCTCGTTGGGCGGCAGGGCGGCGGGGGCGGGGCGCCGCGCGGCGCTGCCCGCCTCGACCTGAAAGACCGCCTGGGCGTAGCCGCCGTCGCGCTCCAGCGACACCAGGAGCGCATCCTCGCCCGCCTCGGCGGTGACGTCGACGATCAGGTCCACGCGCTGCGCCGGGCCGAGGACCAGCGTCTCGGGCAGGGCCTCCGGCGCCGCCAGCGGCATGCCGTCGAGCGCCACCTGCCAGCCCTCGAGCCCCTGCAGGCCGAGGCTGAAGATGCGCGCCGTGGCGGCGTTGACGAGGCGCAGGCGCAGCCGGTCGCCGCGCGCCACCGTGCGCTCCCAGGCGAAGGCGCCGTTGGTCAGGGGCACGTTGCCGATGCGGCCGCCATGCGAGCGGTCGAAGGCGTTGTCGAAATCCTCCAGCAGTTCGGCGCGGTCGCCCAGGCGGATGTCGTCGAGCATCAGGGTGATGTCGTGATCGACCTCGGGCGGTTCCGCCTCGGTGACGATCAGCGGCCCGTAAAGGCCGCGCTCGACCTGTTCGGTGCTTTGCAGGTGGCTGTGATACCAGTAGGTCCCGGCATCGGGCAGCGCGAAGTCGTAGCGGAACCGGCCGCCCGGCGGGATCGGCGGCTGGGTCACGCCGGGCACCCCGTCCATGGTGTTGTCGATGCGGATGCCGTGCCAATGCAGGCTGGTCGGGTCGGGCAGGTCGTTGATCACCTCGCGGCTCAGCCGCGCGCCCTGGGCCAGCCGCAGCTCGGGCCCGGGAAAGGCGCCCTCGACGGTCCAGAGCGCGGTGGCGGGGTAGTCCGCGGGGGCGATCTGGTGCTGCGACGGCGCCAGCCGCAGGGTGTCGGCCGCCGCGGTCGCGGCAGCGCCGATCCGGGGCAGGGCGGGGAGCAGCCCGGCAGCGGCGAGGCCGGCGAGGGTCTGGCGTCGGGTGAACATGGCAGGTCTCCTTGTCGCGGCGGACGGTAGCGCAGCGCCCCGGCCGCCGGAAGGGCACGACGCCGTGACCGCGGGGCCGCCGACGGGCGCGGCTCCGGCCGGCCGCCGCCCGGACCGCCCGGCCTTCCGCTTGACTCCGGGGGCGCGAGACGCAATGTCGCCGCGCATGAGCCTCACCCTCCTTCAGGTCGCCCTGGGCGGCGCGCTGGGCGCCACGGCGCGCCATCTTACAGGCCTTGCGGCGCTGCGCCTTGCCGGGCCCGGCTTTCCGTGGGGCACGCTGACGGTCAACGTGGCCGGCTCCTTCCTGATGGGGCTGCTGGCGGTGGCGCTGACGCATTGGGGCGCGGCGCGGCTCTCGCCTTTGCTCCTGACCGGCATCCTCGGCGGCTTCACCACCTTCTCGGCCTTCTCGCTCGACGCGCTGACGCTCTGGGAGCGCGGCGCGGCGGGGCAGGCGGCGCTCTATGTCGCCGGGTCGGTGGCCCTGTCGCTGGCGGCGCTGGCGCTGGGCCTCGCGGCGGCGCGGGGGGCTCTGGCATGAGCGGCGTGCAGACCATCATTGTGGAACCGGGCGAGGGCGATCAGCGGCTCGACCGCTGGCTCAAGCGGCGCTTCCCGCAGCTCGCCCAGGGCCGGATCGAGAAGATGTGCCGCAAGGGCGAGCTGCGCGTCGACGGCGGCCGGGTGAAGGCCGCGACGCGGCTCGAGGCCGGCCAGCAGGTCCGCATCCCGCCGCTGCCCGAGCCCGGCGCGGTGGCTTCGCGCCCGAAGCCCGCGGTGAGCGACGCCGATGCCGAGATGATCCGGTCGCGCGTGCTCTACCGCGACGCCCACGTGCTGGTGCTGAACAAGCCCGCCGGGCTGCCGATGCAGGGCGGCTCCAAGCAGGACCGGCATGTCGACGGCATGGCCGAGGCGCTGATCTTCGACGCCGAGGAAAAGCCGCGGCTGGTGCACCGGCTCGACAAGGACACGTCGGGGGTGCTGGTGCTGGCGCGCACCCGGGCGGTGGCGGCGGCGCTGACCGCGGCCTTCCGGGCCCGCGAGACCCGCAAGATCTACTGGGCCGCGGTCGCCGGGGTGCCGGAGCCGCGCATGGGCACGATCCGCTACGGTCTCGTCAAGGCGCCGGGCCACGGTGCCGGCGGCGAGGGCGAGAAGATGCTCTGCCTGCATCCCGACGAGGTGAAGACCCGTGAGGGCGCCAAGAACGCCACCACCGACTATGCCGTGCTCTCGGGCCTCGGCGGCCGGCTGAGCTGGGTCGCGCTGGTGCCGGTCACCGGGCGCACCCACCAGCTGCGCGCCCACATGGCCGAGCTTGGCCACCCGGTCGTGGGCGACGGCAAGTATGGCGGCTCGGGGCAGGAGAATCTGGGCTCCGGATGGGGCGCGCAGCTCGGCGGCGAGATCAGCCGCAAACTGCATCTGCATGCCCGCTCGCTGACCCTGACCCACCCGGTGACCGGCGCGCGGCTGCACGTCACGGCGCCCTTGCCCGACCACATGGCGCGGACCTGGGACTACGTGCAATGGGATGTGCGCGACGTGCCCGACGACCCCTTCGCGGAGGAGGCATGACCGATCTGCGCCTGGTGATCTTCGACGTCGACGGCACCCTCGTCGACAGTCAGGCCGACATCGTCGCCTCGGTCGGCGCGGCCTTCGGCCAGATGGGCCGGGCGGCGCCCGCGCGCGACGCCATCCTCGGCATCGTCGGCCTGTCGCTGCCCGAGGCGATGGCGGTGCTGGCGCCGGATCTGTCGCCCGCCGAGGTGGCCGAGGCGGTGGCCGGCTACAAGGCGTCCTACCAGACCCTGCGGGCGCGCGGAGACGTGCGCGTGACCTCGCCGCTCTATCCCGGCGTCCGGCAGGTGATCGAGACCCTGCATGCGCATCCCGAGACGCTGCTCGGCGTCGCCACCGGCAAGTCGCGGCGCGGGCTCGAGGCGGTGCTGGGCGCGCACGGGATCCGGCCGCGCTTCGTCACCGCGCAATGCGCCGACGACCACCCCTCGAAGCCGCATCCGGCGATGATCGAGGCGGCGCTGGCCGAGACCGGGGTGCCGGCGCATCGCGCCGTGATGGTGGGCGATACCAGCTTCGACATGGACATGGCGCGGAGCGCCGGGGTCACGCCGATCGGCGTCGCCTGGGGCTATCACAGCCCCGAGCGGCTGGGCCCGGTGCACCGGCTGCTCGACCGGATGGACGACCTGCCCGCGCTGCTCGACACGCTATGGGAGACGGCATGAGCGAATGGGCCCCGAAACGCTTCTGGACCGACGCCGCGGTGGTGGCGGCCGGCGCGGGCTACGCCGTGGAACTCGACAGCCGGCCGGTCAAGACCCCGGCCAAGACGCCGCTGGTGGTGCCGAGCGCGGCGCTGGCCGAGGCCATCGCCGCGGAATGGCGCGCCCAGGGCGACCGCATCGATCCGACCACCATGCCGGCCACCCGCGCCGCCAATGCCGCGCTCGACAAGGTGCGCCCGCAGCATGACGAGGTCGCGGCGATGCTCGCCGATTACGGCGACAGCGACCTGACCTGCTACCGCGCCGAGACCCCGGCGGAGCTGGCGGCGCGCCAGGCCGCGGCCTGGGATCCGCTGCTCGACTGGGCGGACGAGACCTTCGGCGCCCGCCTCGCGCCGCGCCTGGGCATCGTGCACGCGCCGCAGGACGCCGAGGCGCTGGCCCGGTTGCACCGGGCGGTGCTGGCGCTCGACGCCTTCGAGCTGACCGCGTTCCACGACCTGGTGGCGCTCAGCGGGTCGCTGGTGATCGGGCTCGCGGCCGAACGCGGCGCCTTCGAGGCCGAGGATCTCTGGGCCCGGTCGCGGATCGACGAAACCTGGCAGCAGGAGCTCTGGGGCGCGGACGAGGAGGCCGTCGCCGCCGCCGAGGCGAAACGGCAGGATTTCCTGGCCGCCCGCCGCTTCCTCACCCTCGCGCGGGCGTGAGCCATTCCGGTTTCCGCGGCGGCAGCAATTGAAATTGCGGCCTTTCGGCGCGGCCTTTGGCTTGACCTTACAAAAGCCTTGCGCCCAAACTCCGGGCACTGGGAGCGGCAGCTTTTTGCCGGTCCGGGTCTTCACCGGCTCTCCTCGGAGGGCCGTCCGAACCGCCCCGGCAGGGGGCGGGCGAAACAGGAAGAGGTAAACATGAACACATCCGTGACTCTTGGCGCGCTGACCCTCGCGGGCCTTCTGGCGGCCGGCGCCGCCGGGGCGCAGACGCTTGAGGACGTGAAATCGCGCGGCAAGCTGAACTGCGGCGTCACCACCGGTCTGGTCGGCTTCGCCGCGCCGGATGCCAACGGCGAGTGGAGCGGCTTCGACGTCGCCGTCTGCCGCGCCGTCGCCGCGGCCGTGTTGGGAGATCCCACCGCAGTGGAATTCGTGCCCACCACCGGCAAGACGCGCTTCACCTCGCTGGCATCGGGCGAGATCGACCTGCTGGCCCGGAACACCACCTGGACCTTCAGCCGCGACGTCGACCTGAAGTTCGAATTCGTCGGCATCAACTACTATGACGGCCAGGGCTTCATCGTGCCGAAATCGCTCGGCGTGTCCTCGGCCAAGGAACTCGACGGCGCCACGGTCTGCATCCAGACCGGCACCACGACCGAGCTCAACCTCGCGGACTACTTCCGCAAGAACAACATGGAATACGAGCCGGTCCCGATCGAGACCAATTCCGAGGCGCAGCAGCAGTACCTCGCCGGGGCCTGCGACACCTACACCACCGACGCCTCCGGCCTCGCCGCGACCCGCGCCGCCTTCGAGAACCCGAGCGAGCACGTCGTGCTGCCCGAGATCATCTCCAAGGAGCCGCTCGGCCCGCTGGTCCGCCACGGCGACAACGACTGGGCCGACATCGCGCGCTGGACGCT
This sequence comes from Roseivivax sp. CAU 1761, assembly GCF_054482755.1. Lineage (NCBI taxonomy): Bacteria > Pseudomonadati > Pseudomonadota > Alphaproteobacteria > Rhodobacterales > Roseobacteraceae > Roseivivax > Roseivivax sp. CAU 1761. The sequence goes on along the minus strand of NZ_JBTLRM010000048.1, from coordinate 9,881 downwards.
GAACGCGCTGATCGCGGCCGAGGAATACGGCATCACCTCGGCCAATATCGAGGAACTCGCCGCCGGCACCGACAACCCCGAGATCAACCGCATCCTCGGCAACGAGGGCAATCTCGGCGAGATGCTGGGCCTCGACAACGAATGGGCCAAACGCGCCATCAAGGCGGGCGGCAATTACGGCGAGATCTTCGCCAAGAACATCGGCGAATCGACCCCGATCGGGCTGTCGCGCGGGCTCAACGCGCAATGGACCGGTTGCGGTTTGATGGACGCGCCGTCGTTCCGCTGACGACGACCCGGGGCGCGGCTCGGGCCGCGCCCCGGCTTCCTGACCATCAGGACAAGAACCGCGCCCGCGGCATGCCAGGACGGGATCAACCCGCCGGTTCATACGCCCGGGCCGCATCAGGGATATCCATATGACCACCATCAGCGACCCGCCGGGCGAGTCGTTCCGGCTTTCGATGCTGTTGAACGACACCCGTTACCGGTCCTACACGTTCCAGTTCATCGCGCTGCTCTGCCTGATCGGCTTCTTCGCCTGGCTGGGCTCCAACCTCGCCGCCAACCTGCGCGCCGCGGGGCTGAACATTTCCTACGACTTCCTCGACGATCCGTCGAATTACGACATCAACCAGACGCTGATCGACTACACGAGCCGGTCGAGCCATTTGCGGGCCTCCGTCGTCGGCCTGCTGAACACGCTCCTGGTCTCGGTGCTCGCCTGCATCACCGCCACCCTGATCGGCGTCACCGCCGGGGTGCTGCGGCTGTCCAACAACTGGCTCGTGCGCAAGCTGATGGCGGCCTATGTCGAGGCCTTCCGCAACGTCCCGGTGCTGATCTGGATCATCATCATCTTCACCGTGATGACTGCCGTGGCGCCGGCGCCGCGGGCCTTCCGGGGCGACGATCCCGAAGCCTCGATGCTGTTCGGCATGTTCGCCTTCACCAATCGCGGCGTCTACGTGCCGAAGCCGCTCTTCGAGCCGGCGGGCTACGCGGTGCTGGCGGTCTTTCTGGTCTCCATCGTCGCCGCGGTGATCTACCGCCGCTACGCCACCAAGCTGCTCTACGACACCGGGCGCATGCTGCCGATGGGCTGGCCCAGCCTCGCCATCGTCTTCGTTCCGGCGCTGGTGCTCTACTTCCTGCTCGGCATGCCGATCGGGCTGGAAATCCCCGAACTCGGCGGCTTCAACTTCTCCGGCGGCATCAACCTCCTCGGCTCGCTGATCGCGCTGTGGTTCGCGCTGGCGATCTATACCGGCGCCTTCATCGCCGAGAACGTGCGCGCCGGCATCCAGTCGGTCAGCCGCGGCCAGACCGAGGCGGCGGCGTCGCTGGGGCTCCGGCCGCGCCGGATCATGAATCTCGTGGTGCTGCCGCAGGCGCTGCGGGTGATCATCCCGCCGCTGATCTCGCATTACCTCAACATCACCAAGAACTCGTCGCTGGCCATCGCCGTGGGCTACATGGACCTGACCGGCACGCTGGGCGGCATCACGCTGAACCAGACCGGCCGGGCGATCGAGACCATCCTGCTGCTGATGGCCTTCTACCTGGCGATCTCGCTGGGGATCTCGGCGGTGATGAACGTCTACAACAACGCCGTCCGGCTGAAGGAGCGGTGAGATGAGCGACATGCACGAGCATTCCGTCGGCTTCTCGCGCGACACCATCATCCCGCAGCAGCCGCCGCCCTCGGCCGAGACCGGCGTCGTCCACTGGATGCGGGCCAACCTGTTCTCCACCATCCCCAACGCGCTGCTGACGCTGGCCGCGCTCTGGGTGCTGTGGGAGCTGATCACCGGGGTGCTGCCGTGGTTCCTGAACGGCATCTGGGACGCGCCGTCGCTCTCGGCCTGCCGCGAGATCCTGGGCGGCACCACCGGCGGCTGCTTCGCGGTGCTAAGCGAGCGCTGGAACCAGCTGCTCTTCGGCTTCCAGTATCCCTCGCATCTCTACTGGCGGCCGACGCTGGCCTTCGTGCTGCTCTTCGTGGCGCTGGCGCCGGTCCTGTTCCGCAACACCTTCCCGCGCGCCCTGCTGGCCTTCACCGCGATCTACCCGTTCCTGGCCTACTGGCTGATCTGGGGCGGCTCGGCGCTGACCCCGGTCTTCGCCGCCTTGGGCTTCGTGCTGGGCTACATGGTCTGGCAGCGCTTCATCGCGAAGAGCTTCGCGCTGGCCTTCTTCGGGGCCATCGTCGCCGCGGCGGTCTTTTGGTGGCTGACCGGCCTGCTCGATGTCGGCGGCGTGCTGGAACTGCGCCCGGTCGCCTCGCGCAACATGGGCGGCTTCATGCTGAACCTGATCCTCGGCACGGTCTGCGTGTCGCTGTCGATCCCGTTCGGCATCGCGCTGGCGCTCGGGCGGCAATCCAACATGCCGATCATCAAGTGGATCTGCGTGGTCTTCATCGAGTTCGTGCGCGGCGTGCCGCTGATCACGCTGCTCTTCGTCGCCAACGTGGTGCTGGCCTACTTCCTGCCGCCGGGGACCAATTTCGACCTGATCCTGCGGGTGATCATCATGATCACCATGTTCGCCTCGGCCTATATCGCCGAGGTGATCCGCGGCGGTCTGGCGGCGCTGCCCAAGGGCCAGTACGAGGCCGCCGACAGCCTCGGCCTCGACTACCCGCAGGCGATGCGGCTGATCATCCTGCCGCAGGCGCTGAAGATCTCCATTCCCGGCATCGTCAACGTCGCGGTGGGCCTGTTCAAGGACACCACGCTGGTCTCGATCATCTCGATGTTCGACCTCGTCGGCATGATCCGCGGGCCGATCCTCGCCTCGACCGAGTGGAACGGCGTCTACTGGGAGCTGCTGGGCTTCGCCGCCCTGCTGTTCTTCGTCACCTGCTACGGCATCTCGCAATATTCCCAGTGGCTGGAGCGCCAGCTCGCCACGGATCACCGGTAAGGGGAGGGCCCGACATGGCCGAAACAGCCCAGATGCATGTCTCGAACGAGGTCGCGATCTCGATCCAGAACATGAACAAGTGGTACGGGTCGTTCCACGTTTTGCGCGACATCGACCTTACCGTCTATCGCGGCGAGCGCATCGTCATCGCCGGGCCCTCGGGCTCGGGCAAGTCGACGCTGATCCGCTGCATCAACGCGCTGGAGGAGCACCAGCGCGGCCGCATCGAGGTCGACGGCACGGTGCTGTCCTCGGATCTGAAGAACATCGACAAGATCCGCTCCGAGGTCGGCATGGTGTTCCAGCACTTCAACCTGTTCCCGCACCTGACCATCCTCGAAAACTGCACCCTGGCGCCGATCTGGGTGCGCAAGATCCCCAAGCACGAGGCGGAGAAGACCGCCATGCACTTCCTCGAGAAGGTCAAGATCCCGGAGCAGGCGGACAAGTATCCCGGCCAGCTTTCGGGCGGCCAGCAGCAGCGCGTGGCGATCGCCCGCTCGCTCTGCATGCGGCCGCGGATCATGCTGTTCGACGAGCCGACCTCGGCGCTCGATCCGGAGATGATCAAGGAGGTGCTCGACACCATGGTCGAGCTCGCCGAGGAGGGCATGACGATGCTCTGCGTGACCCACGAGATGGGCTTCGCGCGGCAGGTGGCGAACCGGGTGATCTTCATGGACCAGGGCCAGATCGTCGAGCAGAACGAGCCCGAGGAGTTCTTCAACAATCCCCGCAACGAGCGCACCAAGCTGTTCCTGAGCCAGATCCTCGGCCATTGAGGCGCGGCTCTACGCCCGCCGGGGGGCTGGCTGTGCGGGTTTCTTGAACCGTGCGCCCTGGTGCTTGCGGCACCGTGCACGACGCCGCGCAACGACGGGCCGCGGCGCGGCGATCCTCCGGTCGAGCGGCGGCGCTTTATTTCGGCCAAGATCGGACGACTTCGGTGGTGCGCCGAACATCGACCAAATCGCCGGGCCGGGGGGCGGCCCGGCGATGCGCGGCGGCCTGACGGCCTCGAGTCCGCGCCGGGCTGGGAGTGAGAGCTGCGCAGGGACATGGGACGCGGAGCGTGACAACACAGGTGTAACCGCGCGGGCGGTCCAGCACTGCGTTGCAGCGCGCTCGGCCTTGGTTCCGCGTGGCGCGGAAGGCGAGGCTCAGCGGCGTCGGCGGTCCGGGGCGCCGCCCGGGGCGGTCAGATCAGGTCGCGGGGCACCGTGAAATCGCGCACCGTGCCGCTGCTCCAGCCGAGATCGGACCACGCCGCCACCGGCAGGTCGGCGACCAGGGTGGCGGCGGTCGGGTAGCGGGCGAAATCGGGATGCGCGGGCGGCTCGGCGACGATCCGCGCCGCCACCGCCTGCAGGCCGGGATTGTGCCCGATCAGCAGCACGCTGCCGCCCTCGGCATGGTGCAGGGCGCGCAGCACGGTATGCGGTTCGGCGTGGTAGAGGATGTCCTCGAAGCGCGTCGGCGCGTCGAGGCCCAGCAGGTCCAGCGTCTCCCGGGTGCGCGCGGCCGAAGAGCACAGCACCAGATCGGGGCGGTGGCCGCGCAGGCGCAGCCAGTCGCCGATGGCGCGGGCGCTGCGCCGGCCGCGGGCATTGAGCGGGCGGGCGTGATCCGGTTCGCCCGCGGCCCAGTCGGATTTCGCGTGGCGCATCAGGATCAGCCGCCGGGACATGTCAGGCCCGGTATTCGTGCTTCGGCAGGTCCGGCGAGCGGATCAGCGAACCGGCGCCGTGCTCGGTGAAGAGCTCCAGCAGGCAGGCATTCGGCACCCGCCCGTCGAGGATCACCACGCCGCGCACGCCCTGCTCGATGGCCTTCAGCGCGGTCTCGGTCTTGGGGATCATGCCGCCGGCGATGATGCCGTCCTCGGTCATCCGGGCCACGTCCTCGGGCGACAGCTGGGTCACCACCTCGCCGGAGCCGTCCTTGACGCCGGCGACGTCGGTCAGCAGCAGCAGCCGGTCGGCCCTGAGCGCCCCGGCGATGGCGCCGGCGGCGGTGTCGCCGTTGACGTTGAAGGTCTCCAGCGGGTCCATGCCGGTGGCGACCGGCGCCACCACCGGGATGATGCCGGCGGTGAAGAGGTCGCGCAGCACCTGCACGTTCATCTCGATCGGCCGGCCGACGAAGCCGAGATCGGGGTCGTCGGCCTCGCAGACCATCAGGTCGTCATCCTTGCCCGACAGCCCGACGGCGCGGCCGCCCTCGTCCATGATGGCCTGCACGATGCGCTTGTTCACCAGCCCGGTGAGCACCATCTCGACCACCTCGACGGTGCGCTGGTCGGTGACCCGCTTGCCGCGCACGAAGGACGATTCGATGCCGAGCTTGGTCAGCATCTCGTTGATCATCGGGCCGCCGCCATGCACCACGATCGGGTTCATGCCGACCTGGCGCATCAGCACGATGTCGCGGGCGAAGCGCGCCATCTCGGTGGCGTCGCCCATGGCGTTGCCGCCGAATTTCACGACGACGACGGCGCCGTTGTAGCGCTGCATGTAGGGCAACGCTTCGGAGAGCGTACGGGCGGTGGCGTGCCAGTCTCGGTTCATGTCCTGCGGCTGCATCTCTCGAGGTCCGGATCCGGGGTTCGCAGGCGGTTATCGGCGCTGGCGGCGGGCTGTGCAAGGGGCGGGACGGCGGACAGGCCGGCGGGCGCGCCCGGGCGGGGCCCGGGCCGGGGGGAGGGGCGCTGCCCCTCTTGGCGGCTGCGCCGCCAATTCACCCCGGGATATTTCGGCTCAGAAGAAGGGGCGGGGACGGCGCGGGCCGGGGGGGCGGGGCCGGGTCAGTCGAGGGCGGCGATGGCGGCGCGCAGGCCGTCGAGGCCCTGGCCCTTCTCGGCCGAGGTCAGGACCAGTTCGGGATAGGCCGCGGGATGGCCGGCGAGGCGGGCCCGGACCTGGTCGAGGATGCGGCCGCGGTCCTTCTCCTTCACCTTGTCGGCCTTGGTCAGCACGGTCTGGAACGGCACCGCGCTCTGGTCGAGCAGGGTCATGATCTCCTCGTCGACCGGCTTCACGCCGTGCCGCGTGTCGATCAGCACGAAGGCGCGGCGCAGGTTGGCGCGGCCCGAAAGATAGGCCTTGAGCAGCGCCTGCCAGCGCGCCACCACCGCCACCGGCGCCTCGGCATAGCCGTAGCCCGGCAGGTCGACGAGGTAATGGCTCTCGCCCAGGGTGAAGAAGTTGATCTCCTGGGTGCGGCCGGGAGTGTTAGAGGCGCGCGCCAGCCCCTTGCGGTTGGTCAGGGCGTTGATCAGGCTCGACTTGCCGACATTGGAGCGCCCGGCGAAGCAGATCTCGGGGCGGTCGCCGGCCGGCAGCCCGTCCATCGCCACCACGCCCTTGAGGAAGTCGACCTGGCCCGAGAAGAGCTGGCGGCCGCGGGTCAGCGCCGCGCCCTCCGGCGCCTCGGCGAGCGGGAAGGGCAGGGCGCTCATCGCGCCCCGCCCGGCATGGACTGGCCGGCCGCGCTCATTTCTTGCCGTCGCCCTTGCCGGCCTCGGCGGGCTTCGAGCGCCGGAAGCTGGAGCGGATGTTGCCGAACACGTCGGGCTTGTAGCCCTGGCTCTTCATGATCGTGTATTGCTGCACGAAGGTGATGGTGTTGTTGGCGATCCAGTAGACCACGAGGCCGCTGGCGAAGCTGCCCAGCATGAACATGAACACCCATGGCATCCAGGCGAAGATCATCGCCTGGGTCGGGTCGGGCGGCGCCGGGTTCAGCTTCTGCTGCAGCCACATCGAGATGCCCAGGAGCAGCGGCAGGATGCCGATGAAGACCAGGGCCAGGATCGTGCCGGCCTCGGGCGCGCCCCAGGGCAGCAGGCCGAAGAGGTTGAAGATCGAGGTCGGGTCGGGCGCCGAGAGGTCCTGGAAGGGGCCGAAGAACGGCGCGTGGCGCAGCTCCAGGGTGACGAAGATCACCTTGTAGAGCGAGAAGAAGATCGGGATCTGCAGCAGGATCGGCAGGCAGCCCGAGGCCGGGTTCACCTTCTCGCTCTTGTAGAGCTGCATCATCTCCTGCTGGAGCTTCTGGCGGTCGTCGCCGGCGCGCTCCTTGATCTTCTCCATCTGCGGCTGCAGGTCCTTCATCTTGGCCATCGAGACGTAGGACTTGTAGGCCAGCGGGAAGAGCAGCGCCTTGATCAGCAGGGTCAGGGTGATGATCGCCACGCCCATATTGCCGATCAGGTTGTTGAGGTGGTGCAGGACCCAGAAGATCGGCTTGGTCAGGAAGAAGAACCAGCCCCAGTCGATCGAATCGACGAAGCGGTCGATGCCCTGGGCCTGGTAGGCGCCGAGCAGCGCGTATTCCTTGGCGCCGGCGAACAGCCGGGTCTCCACGGTGGCGCTGTCGCCGGGGGCCACGGTCAGCGTCGGCAGCACCGCCTCGGTCTGGAAGATGTCGCGGCGCTCGTCGTACTTGGCCACCGCCTTGAAGGGCTGGCCCGAGGCCGGGATCAGCGTCGATTGCCAGTAATGGTCGGTGAAGCCGATCCAGCCGTCCTCGGTGACCTGCATGACCTCGGCCCGGGCGCCCTCGGCGGCGTTCATGTCGAGATCGGCGAGGTCGCCCCAGCCGGTCTCGGTCAGGGTGTCGTCGGCCAGCGCGATGGCGCCCTCGTGCAGGATGAAGAAGTTCTTGGCATTCTCGGGCTCGCCATGGCGCGCCAGGATGCCGTAGGGGGCGAGCGAGGCCGACGCGCCGGAGCCGTTCTCGACCGACTGGGTGACGGTGAACATGTAATTGTCGTCGATCGCCAGGACGCGGCGGAAGGTCAGGCCGGCGGGGCTGTCCCAGCGCAGCGTCACCGGGGTCTCGGGGGTCAGCGCCTCGCCGTCCTCGAGCTGCCACTCGGTGTTCGGGCCGGGCACGTCGACCGGGTCGAGACCGCGGCCGGCGGCCCAGCCGTAGAGCGCGTAATAGGCATCCGAGCCGCCCACCGGGTTGAACAGGTGGACGATCTCGCTGTCCTCCTCGATGGTCTCGGTGTAGTCGCGCAGCTGCAGGTCGTCGATGCGCCCGCCCTTCAGCGAGATCGAGCCGGCCAGACGCGGCGTGTCGATCGTCACCCGGGGCGCGTCTTCGGCCGTGTCGGCACCCTCGTCGCTGTCGGTGGTCGCGGCATCGGGCTGGGCGCTCGGCGCGACGACCGGGCCGTCGGTCGCCTCGACGGCGTTCTGCGGCGGCTGCTCGGGCTGCTCGGGTGGCGGAAAGAGCAGGAACCACACCAGGATCACGATGAAGCTGAGCGCGGTCGCGATGATGAGGTTCTTGTTCTGGCTGTCCATGAGGCGCGGATCCCGGTCCTGTCAGGTGTGACCGGGGTTCAACAGACAGCACGCGCCAAGGTCAAGTTGAATCCGGGTCCGGGCGGCGGGCTGGCCGGACTTGGCGGCGCCCGCCGGGGGTCCGGGCCGGGTCTTTCTTGGCCAAGCGCGGCGCGCCTGCGGCTTTTCGGGCGGAGCGCGGCGGGACTGGCCGGGTGCGGGGGGCGCGGCACCGGGGACGGCGTCGGGGCCCGCGGTCAGGCCCCGGGCGGCGGCGCCGGCGGCCGGGCGCCCCCGGGCGCCCCCGAGCGCCTCCGGGCGGCTCAGCGGACGCGGCGGGTCAGGGCCGGGCCGGTCTCGGCCAGGCCGGCCGCGTGGCGGCGGGCCCAGCCGATCAGCTCGGCGGCGGGCATCGGCCGGGCGATGCCGAACCCCTGGACGTGGTCGCAGCCGAGCTGCGCCAGGAGCGCGTGCTCGCCCGGGGTTTCCACGCCCTCGGCCAGGGTGGCGACGCCGAGCTGGCCGGCGAGGCTGAGGATGCCCTGGACCATGCGGCGCTGGCGTTCCGCGCGGTCGAGCCCGGTGACGAAGCCGCGGTCGATCTTGACCCGGTCCACCGGCAGCCGGTGCAGGGTCAGGATCGAGGAATGGCCGGTGCCGAAATCGTCGAGGTCGATGCGGCAGCCCAGGGCCTGCAGGGCCGCGACGTTGCGTCCGACCGGGTCGCCGTCGCCCGAGGTAAACACGGTTTCGAGGATCTCGATGCCGATCCGCTCCGGCCCGAGGTCGTGGCGGTCGAGTTCCCATTGCAGCAGGTTCGGCAGCGCCGGGTCGCGCAGCTCCTCCTCGGCGAAGTTGAGACCGAGCCGGGGGATGGCGATCCCGGCCGCGTCCCAGAGCTGCAGCGCCTCGAAGGCGCCGGCGCGGATCGCCGCGCCGAAGGCGGGCATGTGCCCGCCGGCCGCCAGCAGCGGCAGGAAGCGGCCGGGCGCCAGGACGCCGCGATCGGGGTGGTGCCAGCGCGCCAGCGCCTCGACCCCGGTGATCTTGCCCGTCGAGGTGCAGATCTGCGGCTGGAACCAGGGACGGATCTGCCCGGTGGCGAGCGCCCGCGGCAGGTCGCGGGCCAGGCCGTCATCGCCGGCCGCGGGCCGGGCCGGGGCGCCGGCGGGCGGCGGCGCCCAGAGCCGGGTCGCGCCCGGCAGCGCCGATCCCCCGGCCGCCTGCGCCGCCTCGAGTGCCGCGGCCGCCCGGGCGACGAGTTCCGCCCCGGCGAGCTCCGGGTCGCCGGGCGCGCCGGCGGCGAGGCCGCAGCAGGCGGCCTGCAACGGCGCGTCGGCGCGGCGCCGCAGCGGCCGGTCCAGCGCCGCCCTGAGCCGGGCGGCGAGCGGGAGCAGGGTTTCCGGGCCGGGATCGGCACCGCAGCGCATCAGCACGCCGAAGCGCCCCGGCCCGAGATGCTGCAGCACGTCGCCGTCGTCGAGCACGCCGTGCAGGCGCGCCCGCAGCCGCGCCGCCGCGCCGGAGGCGGGGGCGCCGGGGGCGCCTGAGGGGGCGAATTGCGCGGACAGGATCAGGCAGACCAGCGCGTCCCCGGCGGCGCGGGCGGCGCGCAGCTCGGCCTCGGCCCGGGCGGCGAAGAGGGCGGCGGGCAGGCGGCGC
>NZ_JBTLRM010000047.1:0-20899 GCF_054482755.1 Roseivivax sp. CAU 1761 | reverse complement strand
TCTGGCCGACCAGCCTCCGTCGCCAGGTGCATTACAGCGTCTGGAACTCCCCCTGACGCGTCAGGCCATTGGCGACCATCTCGGCCTGACGCTGGAAACCGTGAGCCGGCAGATCGGCGCGCTTGCCAAGACCGGCGCAATCAAGTTGGACAGGGCTCATCGCATCTCAATCCAGGATCGGGACAAGCTCGGCGAGCTCGCCGAGGCCTGATCACCTAGAGAGGATCAACGGCACCGCCACGACATTCAGCATGTCACGGGTAGTGCCCCCGAAAATGGCCTCGACCATCTGGGATCGTCCGTATCCTCCCATTACGAGGCTCTGCGCTCCAGTCTCCATTACTTGGCGCATGATGACCTCGGCAACGCTGGACCGGTCGAGCGGGAGAATGGAGATTGAGGTACTTATACCGTGTCTAGCCAGGAACAGGGCAAGGTCCCGGCCGGGCCCCGCTTCGCCTTCGGACATCACCTCAGGCCCCACCACGATGATCTCGGCATGTTTTGCGCGGCGAAGCATCGGAATTGCAGCGCGAACCGCCGCCGTGGCTGCCCGACTGCCGTCCCAGGCAATGGCAATCTTCTCCATTTGCAGAGGAATTTCCGCTCCCTTGTCGGGAACGACAATCACCGGGATGTTTGCCTCGTAAAGCGCCGCATCCAGGGCAGCCATCTGGAGCCTACGCTCCACGCCATCTGCGTCGTACGGCGCCGCCACCACGATCTTGTCGGCCAGCCGGATTAATTGTCCGATCCTCAGCTGCAATTGAGCTGCCGGAGTGGTTACCGTGTGGAACTGAACGTCATCACGCCAAGTCGGCAAAGCCGCCTTGACCTCGTCGTGGAGATGTTCGGCGTGCCGCTCGGCTTCCCTGCGGTCAGGAAGTGCTACGAGCACTGCTGTTCCCGCCAAGAAGCCATCGGCAGGCGTGGCTTCCACTGCAAGGCAGTACACATCCAGGTGCGAGCTTTCGGCTTCGGTCATGTTGACGGCGGTTCGCAGCGCGGCGGCGTCTGTTTCAGTGTCCCCTATGAGGACGGCGACGGTTCCATGATCCATGATCGTCTCCTCCGAAAATTCGCGATCAGGATACCTTTGCGCGCTGCCTCCTCGCATTGATGCAAGTCAATGAGCGAGGAGAAGCGGGGCGGGAACCGAGTGCAAGAGATCCCGCGTCGTCCCCCCAAACACTGCTTCCAGGAGTTTCGAATGGCCATAGGCGCCCATCACCAGGAGCCGGCATCCGTTCCGGGCGGCATGGTGCTTGATGATTTCCGAGACAGGTTTGTCCCCGGAGGGTAGTACGGTGAGGAACGCGGACACACCATGGCGCCCGAGGTATCGGATCAAGTCGCTGCCATCCGCCCTTTCGACCGGATTGCCAACGATCAGGACTTCGGCCCGGACGGTTCCCCACAAGAATGGCAGCGCCGCGCGAACTGCGGCCATGGCGGCAGTGCTGCCGTCCCAGGCAATCGTGATCTGCTCGAAGCCCGCGAAGCCGTTCGCTCCGTCCGGCGATACCAGGACCGGCAACCTGCTTACGTTGAGTGCTGCATCTATGACTGCAAGCGGGATAACTCGTTCCCGTCTCCTGCGGTCAAAGGGGGCCGGGCTGACAACGCAGTCGGCAAACCGCGTGAGCCTCGTCACTTCGTTTTCCAACTCCCCGGGAGGGACTCGGACGCTCTTGATTGTAAGGTGGGGCCGTTCTGTTGGAAGCCGGCTGCGCAATTTCTCGGCCAGCTCAAATGCGCCGCGATAGGCTGACCGAGCATCCGGATGTGCAACAAGTACCGCGTCACCGTTCGCGTAGCTTGGCTCCCGGGCCTCGATGCCCAGGCAGCAGACGTCGAGATGACCGCCTTCCTCACGAACTACCTCCCGCGCCAGGCGCAAGGCGTGGCCGTCGATTTCAACATCAGTCAGGAGCACAGTAAGCGTTCCACGAAACATCTAATCCCTCCCACCCGAACGAGCAGAAGCAGATTACGGGCAAAGGCGGCCGCTCGACTTTGATGAGGATCAAGGGAACGCCGCGAACGCGGCGTCTTTTCCTGACATTGCGTTGGAGGTACGTAGTTGCACAGGAATGCGCCGCTAGTGATGCGCTCTGGGAGTTTCTTGGGAGCAGACTGCTACGCCCAACCTGAAGAACCTTGGGAAACAGTGTGGCACGATGTCACCGACTTCCAGAGCCTTCCCGCTGCCCCTGCGCAGCATTTCTGCATTGCTGAACCAAAGCAAAGGCGGGTGCCTAATTGGGCGCGAACAACGTGGTAATTACGCCGCGCGAACGTCGTCCACAGAGCTTGCCGCGGGAGCTACCCCGGCCAGGATGTCTTCGATCAGATGGGTAGCCAGTTGCTGCCGTGTTGTGAGACCAGACTTCCTGTAGATGGAGGTCATCTGCGACTTCACCGTTGGAACCGAGGTGTTGCGCAAGTCGGCAATCTCGGCGTTCGACAGCCCCTTGACGGCGTAGAGCGCGACCTCCCATTCGGCGGGCGACAGGCCCCACTCGTCAAATACCTTGCGGATATGGGTGCTGAAGTTTCCTGACGCGATGTCGACCTGGCGCTCCAGCGTTCCGATGTCGGCCACGCTGCGTCGCAGGTACAGCGCCGAGGTGGCGGTACCCGCCAGCAATCCGGCCGATGCCAGGATTTGCGCCAGTTCCACGTAGACCCAGTCGATTTCGTAGGAGCGGATTCCAAGTACTTCTGACCAGAAGACTGCGAGGAACGTCAGCGCCGAGAACGCCTGGAGAGCGAGCGCCGCCCAGAGAATTGCAACCCCGGTCCGCCGATTGCCCCGGCGGCGGGAAAGACCCCGCCACCAGGTTGCCATCCGTAGCCTCACAGCCCGAGGCCACCGCCAACGGAGCCGCCGGCGCTGGCGCCTGCGCTGCCGCCGCTCTGGCCCGCGGCATCAGCGCTGCCCGAGGAAGATGCCCTTCCCTCAGCACCGATGCTGACGCCCCCGCCCAGGGATGATGCCACGTTGCCCAGCGAGGATGCCGCGCCGGAACCCGACGCCCCCGCCTGGACGCTGGTCTGCGAATTTGCGCCCGCGGAAGCCTTCGCATTGGCACCCCCGTCGCCGTCGGCAAACACCTTCACGATTGCATCGCGCATGACCGCGCCGGTGGAGCTGGAAATGACAACCTCGCGCCGCGCCGTCGCACTCTCGGCGGTCAACTTAAGCCGCCCGAGCAGTGTGCGCTTGGCCTCGAGAACTCGGTAACCCTGGCGTGCGAGTTCGGCGGCCGCCTGGTTGACTAGGTCCTGGGCATCCGCCTCGCCTTGTACTTCCAGTGCCAGCTGCGCTTTCACCACCTGGACCGGCCCCGTATTCTGGTCCGCCCCGTATGCCACGCCTGCGCTGGCCAGCAGCACCGACGCGCCGAGAACGAGGCTGCGCCCGAATGCGAGGTTCGATTTCGTATTCATGCATGTCTCCCTGGACTGTCCGACCGCGGCTAATCCGTATCGGTCGGTTCAGTACTGCGACGGGATTTTTCTACCTCCAATCGTCATCGGGGTGCAAATCGCAGGCTTTCCACCCTGGGTATGAGCCAGAATCCGCGTGTTCTCTCAGAGTTCCCATCCTCCGGGGCGCTCACCCCAGCCGCATCAGCAGCGCCAAGACGTCGGACCGGTGGAGCAGGCCCGCGCATCGCCGTCCATCCAGAACCGGGAACACTCGATGGGGGTGCGCCATGAACATCTCCGCAGCACGTATAACCTCGGTATCGGCCTCCACGGTGACTACTTCTCCGCTCATATGGTCCTTTACGCGACCGCTCCACTCACGGTGGTAGCTCGCGTGGAGGGCGGGTAGGAAGCAGTCTTTCTCGCTCAATATTCCACAAAGAACGCCGTCCAGTAAGACCGGGGCCACGGGAACCTTCCCGTGGACGATCAACGCAACCGCCCGGCGCATCGGCGTCTCGGGCGTAAGGCACGGCCCCCCAGTCCTCATGATTTCCAAAACGTGGTATTCACTCATCGTCCTGCCTCGGTCTTGCCGAATGCCGGAAGGGGCAGTCTTCGCACAGTCGACTAAGCCTCCGGGCCGCGTCGCATCCTGCACGAAGGGGGCCGCGCCCGCACAAGATGCCGATGCTCATCCCTGCCACAGACAGAGCTGCGATACCGATGCCAATGAGCACTTCCATTCGAGGCCGCTCCTCTAAAGCGTGAAGTTTGCGAACCCCCCGGTCCGGATCGTCCCGGAAACCGTGGCAGGGCCCAGTGCGAACAGCGCGGGGATCCGGTTTGCCCGGGCAATGCGCGGCCCTCGTTCGCGGCCGGCCGCAAGTAGAGCGGTCGCCCATCCGTCGGCGGTCATGGCATTTTGTGCAAGCACGGTCACTGAACGAAGGTCGGCTCCGACGGGCGAGCGAGACGAAGGATCGACGATATGAGTGTAGAAACGGCCGCCGAGCTCGTAACTCTGAGCATTCACACCCGATGTCGCCACGGCGATGCCCGAAGGTAACTCGACGACGACCGGAGATCCGACGCCTACCGGCTCCACGGATACTCGCCATCCCCGTCCGCTTGGATGGCGTCCAGCCGCCACGAACTCGCCGCCCAGCTCGAAGAGGAAATCGTGAAGGCCTTCCCGGCGGGCGACTAGTGCTGCCCGGTCGAGAGCGAAGCCCTTTGCGATGCCACAGAGATCGAGGGTTAGGTCGCTTCGAGCTTTGGTGATGGCATTCTCGGTGGTTACCATCCCTCTCCAATCAGGAGCACCGCCGCCGGTGATCGGGCCGAACCCCCACTGGGCGACTAGAGGCCCCACGGTTGGATCGAAGGACCCTCCGCTGAGCTCGGAAAGCCGGAGCGCGGATCTTGTCACATAAGCCAAGCTGGGCTCCGAGACGCGCCTCCCGAACGACGAGGAATTGAACAGGCTGATCGCACTGTCAGAGCGCCACGGCGAAAAAACGCTGTCGATTCGGTCAAACAGCTGCTCAACCATTTCCTGCACTTTCGTGAGGGATTCCTCGCTGGCGGCGGCTTTCAGTTGCCAGTGCGTCGAGAAGGCACTGCCTGACACTTGAGCGACTTGGGAGGCGTGGAGCTGTGTTGGAGCAGCCAGCCCCGCGGCCGCCATGGCCAGGAAATGTCGTCGGGAACAAAGCAATGAAGACGGGTTCATTTCACCCTCCAAAGTCGTCAAAGAAGATGAGGCCAGAATCCGCACCCAGCCCATGCAGCGTGGAGAGGACAGCCGAAATCATCATCGGCGGTCCGCACAGGTAGAATTCACATTCCTCCGGAGCCGAATGCGCTTCGAGTTCGTCCGCGAGTATTTCATGAATAAACCCGCATCTACCGGTCCATCGGTCTCCGGGCTCCGGATCGGACAGCGCGGGCGTCCAGGTAAATCGTGGGTTGTCGGTCGCCAGTTTCTCGAATTCTTCGGTATAGAAGAGGTTCGCTCCGGAGCGCGCTCCGTAGAAGAAACGCACGCGGCGACCGCTGGCCGAGGACATCTCATGGTGGATCATGGATCGCAGCGGAGCCATACCTACGCCTCCTCCGACGAAGATCATCTCGCGCTGGGAATCCTGGACACGAAATTCGCCGAA
Organism: Roseivivax sp. CAU 1761; assembly: GCF_054482755.1. Lineage (NCBI taxonomy): Bacteria > Pseudomonadati > Pseudomonadota > Alphaproteobacteria > Rhodobacterales > Roseobacteraceae > Roseivivax > Roseivivax sp. CAU 1761. Next base: position 15,296 of record NZ_JBTLRM010000047.1, on the reverse strand, counting down.
GGGGCCCGACAGAGAGATCGCATCCCCGGGGCGGAGCGAAAAGAGCCAGGAGGAAACCATTCCGGGTGGCAGGACTTTTTCATGTCCTGCCGGAGGTACCGCCAGTCGTATGTTGAAGACTGCGCATCCCCGGTCTTCAGGGCGATTGGCCAGCGAATAAGCGCGGGTCACCGGCGTCGCTGAGCGTGCTCGCAGGTTCAGCCACTGGGCAATTTCCCATTCCTCCCGAAACGGTTCGGCTACGTCGAGCTCTTCGAATTGAAGCTGAAACGGGGGTGCAGTGATCTGCATGAAGTCCCCGGGCCGATAGTCGAGGGTGTCAGGAAGTTTCACCACTACTTCGCGGATCAGCGGCGCGATCATGCGCGTTGACACGACAAGGCCATTCAGGCCGCCTTGCGCCGCGACCGCTCCCTGCGGGACGATGACCTGGCACTCCCCCCTCAAGTGGGTTTGGCAGGCGAGGCGTATATTGGATCGCCGCTCCGCCGCAGAAAGCAGCGTGCGCTCCGGTCCCACGGGGGTACCCGCACCCTCGCCTCTGGCTTCCACCCGGCACAGCCCACAGGTACCTTTGCCACCACACGCCGCCGGGATCATTATCCCGCCGCGGTGGAGAATCCCGAGCAGCGCGTCCCCGCGGCTGGCAGTCAAATGGATGGACCCGTTGACGACGACGTCGATGTCTACCCTCGGCATCAGACGCTGCCGCAGGGCCGCCAGAAGTGCCGCCATTCCCGAGAGGAGCGATACGAGTACTACGCTGCCCAGGACGACCTCGGTCATCAACCCGCTGCCATCTGCGTGAAGGCGGCGAAGCCGAGAGACATGAGCCCCGTCAGTATGAATGCCATGCCCAGCCCACGTAGCCCGGCCGGAAGGTCCGCGTATACCAGGCGAGCGCGAATTGCCGCGAGCATCGAGACCGCCACAGCGAACCCGGTGCCACTGCCCATTCCAAACACCGTTGCCTCGGCCAACGTGTAGTTGCGCTCGATCATGAAGAGGCTGCCCGCCAGTATGGCGCACTGAACAGTGAGGAGAGGCAGGAATATCCCGAACGAGGTGTAAATTCCCGGAAGGAAACGGTCGAGTACCATCTCCACAACCTGGACCGAAGCCGCGATTACACCGATGAAGGCGATAAGCGAAAGGTAGGACAGATCGATGTCGGGAAGGCCGGCCCATGCCCACGCGCCCGGGGCCAGGAGATGATTGAAGACGAGGAAATTCAGAGGAACTGTGAATGTAAGAACCGCTGCAACGGCGACTCCCAAGCCATACGCTACTTCCGGAGTTTTCGATAGCGCCAGGAAAGTGCATAACCCCAAGAAAAGCGTCAGCGGCATATTGTCTGCGAAGGCTGCTTCCAGGAACAGCATGGCAAGATCGCTCATCGTTCAGCCCCTCCCGTGACGGGGGCGGTCGTCAAAGGGGCTTCGACCTGTTCCGGCATCATGCTGCGAAGGCACCAGACCAGTAGCCCAAGCATGAAGAACGCGGACGGAGCCAAGAGCATCAGAGGCAAGGGGGTGAACCATCCGCCATTCTCGGCAAGTGGGAGAACCTGGAACTCGAAGAGTTGGCCACGCCCGAAGAGTTCTCGCAGGCCGCCGATCACGATCAACACCAAGGAATATCCAAGGCCGTTTCCCAGGGCGTCCGCCATGGCTGGCAGCGGGGGGTGATAGCGCGCATACCCTTCCGTTCGACCGAGAACGAGGCAGTTCGTGGTTATCAGCGAGACATAGACCGAGAGAGACCGACTGACCCTCGGGAGGAATGCCTGCAGAACCTGGTCAATCACGATCACAAGCGAAGCTACGATCACGATCTGGACGATGAGCCGGACAGTATCTGGCAGATGGTGCCGAACGAGGCTTACCAGCGCTGCCGAGAGCACGAGGACGGTGGTCAGTGCCGCCGACATTGTAAGAGCGGTGACGAGACTGGTGGTAACGGCGAGTGCCGAACAGATTCCCAGGATTTGGAGGGTGACAGGATTCTTTCGAACCAGGGGGTCCCGGACAGATTGCCAGAGAGAGGCGGAATTCATGCCTAGAACTCCCCCCGCTGGAATGCTGCGAGGAAGGGGCCATACCCGGATGGACCCAACCAGAAGCGCACCATCTGTGTCACCCCGCGGCCGGTTCGGGTCGCCCCGGTGATACCGTCGACCTCGTGGGAACCTGAAGCCGGCCCCCGGGCCACCAGGAAAGCCAGCCTTCCGTTCGCATCGAATGGCGCGACCCCAGCGAAGCCCTCTTGCCACCCTCGTTCCGATATCCGGCCACCGAGGCCCGGTGTCTCCGAATGCTCCGTAACCGTGAGCCCCGCGATAGAGAGGTTCCGTGTCACCGCAAGGATCGCGTGGATGCGGCCGCCGTATCCTTGCCCGCTGATGGGAAGAAGAAAAAGCGCGATGCCCCTGCTGTCGCGAAGAAGCATGACCTGAACGAAGTTTGGTCGTTTGCCGAGGCCCGCGATATCATCGGCCTCCGAAAGTGCCGTCCAATTCAGGGGGGCGTCGAGTGCGGCCTGCAGCGTCGCGGGAGACACGTCCTTTGCAGCTCTCCCGTTTTCGAGGTCGATCACCACCGTGCTCATGGAGCGATCCCCCTCGGGTACCTGGCCTCCCGCCCCGGGGAGTTCGCTTAGCAGGAGTTGAATGCTGGCGGCCCGTTCCGCGGCGCGATTTGCCGCCTGAATTGGACGCATCAGAACCGTGGTAGCACTTACGATGGCGGCCGCGACCACGGACACAAGGAACGTCACTGCGAGCGCTTTCCCGCGGCTTTCGTTCGGAAGTGCGAGCAATCTATGCAGCGGATTCCATTCATGTGCGGCCATGCTGCCTCCTGCGCAGACGCAGCCAGATCGCGACGGAAAATTCATCGGCCGCGGGGGCAGTCAGGGATGCCAGCAAGGCCGCGGCCACGGCCGCCTGCACCGGCGCTGCGTCGGGCCAGTACCCGGAAAAGAGAGCAACGAGAGATGCATACACGGCTCCGTTCACCCAACGGCCTGGCCCCGTGCTGGCGCTCGCAACCGGGTCGGCTACCAGGATCACGAGAACGATGACGGCAGCTACGATTTGCTGCGTCTCCAGGAACCCGTTCAGGTAGGCTGCCAATCCCACCGCACTCGCGAAGACGATGATGCCGGCCGGCATCACGCCGGTCGCCATTCCGATCAGGGCCGCGGGCACCGTGGCCCATGCCACCGGAAGATCGAAGGTCGGCCATTCGTAAGTCGGGAAACCAAACCCGAGAAAAGCCAGGGCGGCGGTCGCAGGGTGAACTACATTCCTGCCCCAACCCCCAAAAACAAGCTCAGCCAGCACCACGCCGAACGTAATGCTCAGGGCCAGTGCAAAGATGCCTGCCTCCGGGGGCATCAGTATTGTAATGGCCATGGCTGTGGTTATCCCGGCCCCGGATGGACGCAGGGCCCGCTCAAAAAGGAAAACGAGGTGCCAGAAGGCTACACATGTGAACGCGAACCCCAGGCGCGTGATGGCATCGAGTCCTCCAAACCATGCCCAGGCCGCTGCGACGGGAAGGTGCGCCGCCAAGAGCATCAACGCCACGGTTTCCCGGGTCCAGATGCCCCTGATCATGGCGAATACTCCTCCGCGATGCCGCAAAGCACCTCCCGAAATCGACGCCGGAGCGCCCCGCTTGCCCCCACCGCGTAATCGGCCATGGCGAGGTCGTCGGGCAGGAGACTAAGTCCGCCGAGACGAATGACGGCCTCGTGGTCGCCGGCTTCGATTGCCCGGATCAGCATCGTTGCTGGGAGTATGCCTCCGAGAGCGCGGTTGAGCGCGGCGGAAGGTATGACCGGCTCGGTGGTGCTTCCATTCAGGGCCGTTTCCAGCCAGTGGGGTTTTCTCACTGGCTGCCTGATCGGCAGGACGGTGATCTCCCTGTGGTGCCAATCCAGCCAACGCGCAGGGTAGCCGCCGATCTTCGGACCTGAGAGCAGGGCATGGGGACCGGGCGCCGCCACGCGGCGGGTCAATTCCCGGAGATCAGCCCCGAGATGCGTGCGAATGGTACAAGAAGTGCTCGCACGCTCGCCCGAGATGCGGACCCACCTCTGCATCGGGAGAACGCCAGTTGCCAACAGGCATCCGATGTCCGCGACATCTTCCGCAAACACTTCCCAAACCGGAAAGTCTAGGCCCGCCGGCCGAACTTGGTGCACGCAAATACCAGGAGCGGCATGGGGCCGGCCGGCTTTTCGCGTGAGGTAATCCGCATGAGCCCGGCCAACGCGGAGCCATTCATAAGGGCACCGGGAGGGCACGCAGATGACTACTCTCCCGGCCGTCAGCCTGCCCAAGGCGACGATCCCCCGCTGAAAGTCATCGCAGCGATCTTCCATTGCCTCAGAGAGGTCCGCGGCTTCGGGCGACGGGGACACGGCCATCACGAAAATTGTGGCCGCCGTTTCGCTGTCGCAGGGCATCCCGCCGAACGGACGCCTTTGAATCCGCGGCCAGAAGCCGGCCGTCTGTAACAGGTCGCGGAGTCCCGAAATCGTCCTGGCGCCGGACGTATCGTGGTGGGTGGCAGCGTCCTCCTGCGCGCGGAAGAGAATGATCTCGGACAGCTTTCCCCCGGGCCGAAGCGAAACCCGTGCGACGGTTCCGGCCACGGGAGAAACGAAACTTACGTTCGGGAATTTCTTATGCGCGGCCAGCGTGGCGCCACGGGTGACCTGATCGCCCTCGCTGACATGCACTCGAACCGGCGTTGCCTCATTTCCGGGGGCGCGGAGGGCAGCCTCGTCAGTGATGTATGCCGTCGGCACCAAGCCATCCGCTGAAGCCATTTGCTCTGGTTGCAATGGGGCCTTCTGAAAGCTCATGCCGTCTTCCCCGCTGCCTGTGAACGCGAAACAGGCGTTCGTGAAGAAAACCATAAGGCGATGGGCCCTCCGGCACCTTGATCTACATCAAGGCAGGTTTCCCCAAATTTCGCATGATTGGGATCTTTGTTCGCCACTGCTCGGGAGACGGTTTATGACGATTTCGCGCGGTTTCCGCTCAGCTGCTCTGTTGGCGTTCGCCGCCGCGTCGGTTGGCACAGCCCAAGAGGCGCGCCAAACCCCGATGCCCGCCCTGGAAAAGGATGCGGCCACCTACACCTGGCCCCGAATAGGACCTTTCGAACCCGCAGAGGTCGAGATCACCAACGAAAAGGCAATTTCTGATTGGTTTCGGTCATCTCACGCCGACGCGGCCTCCCGCGCATTCCGGCACTGGGACGATCAACCCGAGATACCCGCCGCCTGTGCGCACTGCCATTCTGGGGAAGGATTCAGAGACTTTCACGGTCTGGATGGAACGAACGCCGGTGTGATCGACAACCCCATTACTCCGGGCGGCGTGGTGGACTGTGGTACTTGCCATGACCCAGGGCTTAGCGCCGTCCGTGAGGTCACGCTACCAAGTGGTGTTGTTCATCCTGTACAAGGTGCGGAAGCGTCGTGCTTGACCTGTCATCAGGGACGAACCTCAGGCGCTGATGTCGAGCGAGCCATCGCTGGGATGCCGCTCGACGAGACTTCACCTGAACTGCGCTTTATCAACCCGCATTATGCTGTTGCAGCAGCCACCTCTCTGGGAGGCTACGGCAAATCCGGATACGAGTATTCGGACCGGCAGTACTCGGGGCAATTTTTTCATGCCCGCCCCATAGAAACATGTAATTCTTGCCACGATCCCCATACTCTTGAGGTGGAAATCGACGTTTGCAGAACGTGCCACGACAATAATGATTTTATCAAAATTCGTGTTGCGCGCCAAAGCTACGATGGACGTGGAAACACCACACAAGGCATCCGCGCTGACATCAACGCGAATGCCGAGACCCTTATGCGCTTGATCGAGGAATACATGATTAAAGTGGCGCAGGCGCCAGTTGTTTACGACGGTAGCCGATACCCATACTTCTTCGAGGACGCAAATCTGGATGGTCGCCCCGACATGACTAACGACGGGCCGGTGCCATACGCAAATTGGACCCCTCGAAGTTTGCGCGCCGCATTCAATTGGAAGTTTGTGACTGCAGACTCAGGGAACTACGCACACAACCCACCCTACGCCCTCGAACTTCTCTACGACACAATATTTGACTTGGCTGAACCGCTGGGGACGCCGGCTGAACTCACCCCAATACTACGGTGACATGGCACGACATGCACAGCTCGATTATCGAACTAGGCTTTGTAAGCCCAGCTACCTACGCGTCGTTCACTGCTTGGTTTGGATGCTTCGCAAATAAGCAACGAGGTCGTCAATAGACGTTCCCGTCACCAAGGGGTCACCGGACGGAGTGTAGATGGATACTTTTCCTGAGTTCAGCAGAGGCCCAAAAACAGGCATCTCTCCACTGTAGCCCTGTAGCGGGTATCGCCCATCGATTTGCCGATAAACAAGTACTGCCGGATACTCTTCACCATTCTCCGTGGTGAGGGTGGTCAAATCAGTAGGGTCCGACAGCAGGAAACGGGCGAGGTCTCCGTCTCCCCGTCCTGATGCACCATGGCATGTAGAGCAAAAGACTTCGTAAAGGATGGAGCCACGAGTGGCATCACCCTCGTCTGCGATGGCCGGTCCTGCCAGCATGATCGCAAGCACTAGACTGCGCATTTTCTTATCCCTCGGTTTGCGCGGCACGATGGCCGGTGGTTGCTGCGGCATGTCAAACTGCAGGACGGTTTAGTTCTGCACGTCTGGAGAAATATTCTCTCAGCCGCGCGGGTTCGCATTGATCCAAATCAACATGTTGACTTGCCAGCGACCGAGTTCGGCACCCGGCAAAGGTTCGCTCAGGCGCACGCACCGGTGCGCATCGTGCCGACGGTGAATCATGTTCTCATACCTCTTTCGAGGCGGGACTGTTTCAGCGGCCTGCTAGAGGACATACAAATTTGTTTGAGGTGGGTGTACGGTGATTAGCCGTACACTTGACGTGTACGTTGATATGCCGTACATGCTTGGAAAGCTCTCTCGCAACTCGATGGCAAATGAGCAACGTCATACGCAGGAGCAACCATGTTGGCGTTTGAGGATAGCACTATCACCGTTGACGAGCCCAAGAGCGCTCGGCTGGAAGCGCGTACGCAGCCTTCGGTGAAGGACGCGATCAGTCGCGCAGCAGCCTTGAGCGGTGTCGAGGTGAGTTCCTTTGTTGTGAGCGCCGCGTACAAGGCCGCGCAGACGACGATTGAAGCTCACAAGTTGACGGCGTTGGAGAGCGAGGCGGATCGTGCTGCGTTCTTTGGCGCGCTCGAGAACCCTCCGAAGCCGAATAATCGGCTGAAGCAGGCTTTTGCATTGCGCGAGACGCTGATCGCGAATGCCGACTGACGTCGCCGTCGACACCAAGTCCACAATCGAGCCGTTCGATGCCAAGAGCCAGGATCGAGCGGCTTTTTCCTGTGGTGTGCCTCAGATCGACAATTACCTGAAGCTGACGGCCAAGAAGGGGTCGAAGACTGATGTCGTCCGAATCTGGGTCGTGCTCGACGATGACCGTAGAACCCTTGGATTCTACGGTATCAACATGCATGCGGTTGTTGCGGAAGACATGCCTGATGAGCTGGCCAAGAAGGCGCCAAGGCATGGCGTGCTGCCAGCTGCATTCATTTCGATGGTAGGCGTCGATCAAACGATGCAGGGGAAGGGCTTGGGTAGCGCATTGCTTGCTGATGCGCTCAGCCGAATTGGGCGCGTCTCAGAAGAAATCTGGACCTATGCTGTCCTTCTCGATGTCTTTGACTGTGGAAACCCCGAAATCGTGGCGCGCCGAAAAACTTATTACGAGTCCTTCGGTTTCATACCATTGCCAGATCAGCCTTTGCGCCTGTTCATGCCGATCCAGACAGTTCGGGCGTTGTCGGTATGATTGCTGATTGGGCGGAAAGCTGACTATCGCCGCGCTGCATGCAAACGTCCGGTCCGGTGCCCGAGGAGGGCGGTGTCCTTGGACACTGAACCGTCACCCTACACCTGCTGAACCTTGATTTAGTCGACGCTGATCTGGACGCGTCGCTCGACGACGACTGAGCGAAGGCGAGGTTCCCGGCGCGCAGGTTGTCAACGGCTGATGTGAAACAGCTCGAAGTCACTCGCCGGCCACCGCCTCGAAAGCCTCCACCGGCCGGTGCACCGGGTTCTCCGCATACATGCGTTCGCGGGCCTTCTTGCCGATGGACACGCTGTCGATGAACACGTCCGACGACCCCGGGATGCGGCTGACGGAGATCACGCTGTCGACGCACTCAATCAGGGAGGATCGCTTCTCCTCGGGCGCCGCGACGATGACCTGCAGGCCAAGCGACCGGAAGAGGTCCATCAGCCGCTGGGTGTTCGGGATGTCGAGCTTGTTGAACGCTTCGTCGAAGACCATAAGGCCCATGCCCTCGAAGTCCCCGGCCGTGGCTTTCGGGTAGTAGGCGCTCACCAGGGAAGCAGCGATGGCGACGTAGTACGGCGCCTGGCGCTGGCCGCCGGACAGCTTGCCCATGACGGAGGAGAACGGCGTGCTGACGATGCGACCAGCATCATCCGGGTCGGGATGCTCGATGAAGAGCTCGAAGTTGAAGTAGTTGCGGTAGTCCTCGTACCGGCGGACGTCGTCCCCGTCGCCCTCGAGCAAGGCGTCCAGTGCCGCCAGGCTTTCGTCATCCGCGACGTCGAGAACCGAGCCATCCGCGGGAACGTCGGTGGTCACCAACCGGTAGATGGGCAGGAACTGCGCGGAGACGGTGCTCCTGAACTGGTACGTCTGCCCCACGAACGCGTATTTCCCGAGCCGACGGTTCAGGCTGTCGAGCTGCTCTTCCATCAGCGAGAACTGCTCGCCGATCCGGCCGATCAGGCCTTCCGTCAGGCTGGTCTCCATCTCCGCGCGCGCCTTCTCCAGCCGGTCGCGGTACCGCAGAAGCTCATGGTTCTGCAGCCGGTCGAACTGGGTCCGCGCCCACAGGAAGCGGTCCGCATCCTGGCTGTCCTCGCCGAGCGGAGCGTCCTCCACGCCCCATTTTTGGGCGTAGGACATCAGTCCGTTGTTTCCGCGGGTCAGGAACTGGCTGGCCGAGCCGTCACGGGTGATCTCGGCGCGGAGGTCTGCGATCCGCTCGCGGTAGACGGCAATCTTTCCCTCGGCCTCGGAGGCAGCCATCCTGCCAATCTCGGCGATCTCCTCGGCGGTGACAGGCACGTCGTAGCCGGTATCGCCGACGAGGGCCGCCACGGCTTCCGGCACCCTGTCCCGCGCTTCCTGTTCCAAGGCCGCGCGACGGTTGGAAAACTCCAGGGCGCGATCCTGGCCCTCCTCGAGCTTCGATTTCAAGATCCCGCACTCGACCTCGAGGGCCCGTTCCCGGCGTTCAAGGTCGGCCAATGCAGATTTCAGAGTTTTTATCCGGTGCCCGATCTCGGCAATCCGCTCGTCGAGGCCGGTGGTCTCGGGAGCCGAGAACGCCTGGCGCCGCTGTCCCAGGGATCGCAGCTCGGCCATGACCTCCCGGAGCCCGGCCAGGGATTTCAGAATGTCTTCCGGGTCGGTTGCCATCACGCTGCGCAGCCGGTGTTGCGCGGCCTCGAGGTCCCGGATCGCGGTTTGCAGGTTCTCCAGCTCATCGCGGAGCTCCGCGATCTCCAAGGCCAGTTCGCCCTGCGCGGCCTTCTGTGCCGTCTTCCCGAGGATCGGCCGGCGGTCCCGGAAGACGCGGAGCGTGGCGCCCGACCCCGTCTTGCCGTTGCGCATGATGCCGCTCGAGGAAGCCCGGAGTTCGGCCTCGCTTTCCGCCCGGCTGTATCGGCCGACGCTGAAATTCAGAAAGTCCCGGATGACCGGGTCGTCGGAAGTGACCACCTCCGCGAGTGAGTTCTCGGGAAGTCCGCCGCGGCGGGATTTGAGGTGCCGCTGGTCGATAAGCCGGACCCCGTCATAGGCGTTGCGGTTCCTGTAGAGGAGATCAAAAGCATCCTCGATTTGGGCCTCGTCGACGATCACGGCCTCGCGGTTGGCCCCGAGAATGGCTTCCAGGGCAAACGCCCAGGACTCGTCTGTCACGGTCACGAGGTCTGGCAGACAGCGAGCGCCAATGCCCGAGGCTTCGAGGTCACTCATAAATGCCCGCACATGGCGGCTCAGAACTTCGGCCGGCCGCGCGTCTTCCTCCTCGACGTCATGGTCCCGCAGATGTGCGCGGATACGGTGGGCCGCCTCACGCTTGGCTTCGATGTCCTCTGAAATTGCATCAACTACGCCTGCCTGCGACCTGACCGAACTGGAAAACTCTGAAATCTCTTCGGCGCGCGACAGCCATTCTTCGGGGGACTTCCCGGCGACCAGCGCGGTCAGTTTCTGGCCAGCCTCGGCGATCTGGCGTGCTGTCGGAATTGTCTTGAGGTGACGCACCTCGGAGAATGGCTGAAGTCCCGTTTCGATGCGATGGCGCAGGGAGGCCTTTCGCTCCTCGAGCATCCGTCGTTCGGCATCAAGGCTGGCCAACTCGGCCGAGCCGTCGGTATCTCGCAGGCGCTGGGCCAGGCCATCACGCTCGCCGGCTAGATCGGCTTCCTCGAACCGGCGGTCCTCGAGTTCAGAGGAAATGGCCTTCACCTCGGCCTGCTTGGCGGAAAGCTCCGAGCGCAGCTTCTGCAACTCGACCTCTGCCTCTGCTTCATCCAGAGCGAAGGATGCGACATCAAGTTCGCCTTCCAGCGCCTTGATTTGAAATCCTCTCGCATACCGGGAGGTCACTGTCGAAAGGTCGGAGCTCATGCCCTCGATCCGCTCGACTTCCGCCGACATCTCGCGCCAGACGGCAATCGAGGACCGGACACCCGCCACGTCGAGGGGCATCGGTTCGAGCACGAAGCGGCGAACGAAGTCCGTTGGATCCGACATCTCCCGCGCCTGGAGGGCGTTTGCAAAGGACCGCAGAAACCGCTTCGCGTCCGGCGGCGCGGAGGGACGCATCATCCCGAGATACGCGTTCACGAACCGGGTGCTGTTCTGGTGGAAGCTCACGGACTTCTCGCCGTGGGCCTTCCGGATGCGCTCGATCATCTCCTCGTGGGGGACCACCGCGCCTTTCTCGACGAAATCCTCGATCCGGAAATCGCAGCCGTCGACGATGAACCTGCGGGTCTGCTCGGAGAGGTCCTGTTCTGCCTTAAGAAGAAGGCCCAACACAATGTGACAATTGAGTTCTCGGTCATGGAACGTCAATGCCAAGGTCGTCTCGCAGCGGTCCCGGCGCGGCTTGCCTTCGTTCACGTCGCTGACGCACCCCAAGGCGTAGTCCCGAACGCTCCGCCCTCGCTGGGCGCCCGCCGCGGCGTTCAATTCGAGGACATTCCGGTTGTTGCCCGAGATCACCGTCTGGATCGCATCGAGAACCGAGCTTTTGCCGGCGCCGGTTTGCCCGATCAGCGCGGCGTGCTCCCTGATCGGGATGTCCAGCGCATCGACGAGGTACCAGTTGTGGAGCGAGATCCGCTTCAGCTCGAACATCTCAGATGACCTTCTCGAGGAACGGGGTGTCGTCGTTTGCTTCGAGCCAGGCGGTCAGCCGCTCGACATAGGCGTCCGAGACCAGCACTCGAATGCCCGGCAGGATCGTCATCCGGGTCACTCGCGTGTCCCGGTCCTTTTCGCCGATCCGCACGATGCCCTTTCGGCCGAGGTCGCGGAGCAGCGTGTCGACCAGGTGGTTCTCGCCCGGGGGCGCGGATTGCGCGATCCGCTGGTAGACCTCCGCGATCTCCACCGTGTCCGTCTCGACGCGGCCGCTGCCGTCCATCTTCCCGTCCATGAAGCCCCGTTCGAACAGGTATCGCAGAACGATCCGGACCAGGGTCTCGTCCTTCTTCAGCCGCATCTGCCGCGCCGCGTATGGCGGCTTACCGAGGTCCTTCGGCTTGAGGGCGATCATCTGGGTTCTGGAATCCATTTCAAGGTCGTACCCGGCGACCGAGAAGTATCGCTCGAAGAAGCCGCGATGGTCCTTGATGGCCTGTACTGCGGCGGCGGGGACCGAGTGCGTGTCGTCGTAGACGACCTGGTGGAACAGCAACGCCTGGATCGCGATGCGGACCGCCTCCTCGAGGGCTTCCGGGTCGCTGGCCTTGTCGAGGATGGTTGCGAACTCGCGGAGCTCCATCAGTGAGCCCTCCTTGCCTGGCCCTTGGGGCGGATCATGAAGTTTCGGCAGGTGATCCAGTCGTTCTCGACGGTGCCCGGGCAGTCGAGGACCTCCCAGCGCTCTGCGAGCCGACCGCCGAGAAATTGCAGCGACCGGAGCCGCTCGAAGACGAAGAAGTCATCCAGCGAGGCAATCGGAAGGTCCCGCCCCTCGACCCCGGCCCGCTCCTCGACATGCTCTCGCAGGTAGGCATCGATGCGGTCTGGCTGCACGCGGCTGCGCTCCTGGTAGGCAAGGATCGCGGCTTCGCGGGCCCGTTGTCCCGGCGACTTCCTTGGCCGCTGGATGGGTGTGGGCGCGATCTCCGGGCGCTTGGCATTCGCGGCGAAGAGGTGCGTGTGCCCTTCCGGGAGCCCGGTCCCCGAGGTCTCATCGAGCGGCATGGCAACATCGTCGGAAGCGGCAGCTGCCTTGCGGATCGCCTTCTCCAGAAGGTCTGTGCTCGTTTCCCGCATCGTGTCGAGGAACCGGATCGTGTTCCGGATGCGGGTCTCGACCCTGCGGTTCGTATCCTCGATCACCTCGAGGTAGGCGTCGATCCCGCTGAAGACCTGGATCACCGTTCGCAGGTCCTCGATCACCAGCCGCCGTGCGCTGACGGCATCCGCTGCCTTGCCCTCGCGGGCGTAGGCCTCCGCGATCTCGGAGATCCTGAAATCGTCTTCGAGGATGCGTTGCGCGATCCCCAGGATACGGACCCTGAAACGAAACGGGTTCGCCCGCGTGTGCAGGAGCTTGTAGTCGGCGATCAGGTGCTTCTGGACGTAGTCCGTGAAGAAGCTCTCGAAGAGGTCGGCGAAGGATGCCCTGGTTGCGATGAGCTCCTCGGCCTTCCGCATACCAGCGCTCAGGCCCCGGAGGTGGTTGAGAAATCCGCGCGACGACTTGGCGGCCGCCCGGAGGGCTTCCGAGCGGGCCTGGGGATCGCGTTCGACGCTCTCGATCAGCGCCAACACGTTGATCACCTCGCCTCCGTAGGAGCGGAGGCGCCCGAGCTTCACATCGAGCAGAAAATCGAGAAGCAGCCGAGCCGTGGGGTCGATATCGGTGAAGCGCTGGAAGCCCGTTCGCTGCTCAAGGAGCCACCCGGTTTCCAGGAGGCGGGCATAGGCGGCATTCGCACGCACGCCGAGATCGGTCTTCGCGTCCGGGTCGAGGTCCGTGTGCCGGCGGCAGAACTCCTTGATCGCGTCGATGACCTGGCCGCGCGGGCTCAACCCCGCGGATTCAAAGAGTTCCTCGGAAAGGTGCTCCAGAAGCCGGGCGTAGAAATGCCGGGAGCCGCCCGCGAACAGCTTGAACGCGTCCGGGTGCAGATCGCCAAATATGTGCTCGATGCCACTGCTCATGTGTTTCTCATTGGAGCTAAAGGTACGACGGACACCATATGTTGTAAATCGCCGACATGTGCCGCGGCACTGACCGCCTTCCTGGTGGTGCTTCGCGCTACAGGGTGCACTATGCTCTGAGGCAGGAGATTTCGATGACCCTAGATACGGACGACCTACGCTTCGAAGCGCTCTACGGGACCGAGTTCGGCACGCGCTACGCGTGGAAGGAGCCGAACGGCGACCTCGAGGGGCGCATCCACTACTACCACTCGTCCGAGATGCAGTACCACCTGCACTTCGTAGCCGTGACCCCGGGGGACGAGCGGGTCATGGCCATCGCAGCCGTGCAGCAGCACCCCTACGCTGCTGGCGAGCTCTGGTTGCAATATGTCAGCGTGGCGCCAGAGTACCGGAACCATGGCCTGGCGCGAAAGCTGTTCAGGCAAGCCGTCGAGTACGCGGCCGATCAGGGGAAGACGCTGGAGTTGAGCCGCCTGTCAGACGACGGGGAAGCTTACCTGCCAAACATGATCCGGGAAGCGCAGCGCGACCACCCGGGCGTCCTCACGCGCATTCCGCCTGACCTGGTCATCCCGACCGACGAGATCGACGAAGATGTCGCCGCGCCGGCCGGGCCGTGAGCTTCAGGTTGACGCTGCCTTGAACTCTTCGAACCAGGATGCATCGTCCTCGTAGGCCAGCGCCACGAGGATGTCGTGCAGTTCCGGGAAGCGGGTGAACTGATCGATGATGCGGTCCCGGTGCTCTGGCTTCTGCCATTTCGGGGTAGCCGCCTTCTCGACCGGCCGGACGCCGTTCAGCGCGCGCTGCAGGTCCTCCGGGATTGCCTGCTTGTGGAAGTCGGAGAAGTTGCCGTCGAACTCCAGCTCCAGACCCTCAGCGAGCTTGTGCTTCACGGTTTCCGGGTTAGCAATCAGGTCCTCGTATTTCAGAATGAAGACACCCTGAGGGAAGATCCCTGACGTTGCGATCTGTGCGATGGCATGCTGTGTCTGCAGAATGCCGGGGGCTTCTTTCGTCGGCTTCTGACCCTTCGGTGCGAAGTAGCAGAAGTCCGCGGAGACGAAGTAGTCGTCCGGAACGCTCTTGTGGAAGCTCACCAGGATGTCGCGCGGGTCGCGGAGTGAGACGATCAGGTCGACACGCTTGCGGCCGGCATTCATTTTCAGAATGTTCGGGATCTCGAAGATGTCGAACGGCCTCTTGGTGCAGAAATTCCCGGGGGACTTGATCAGCTCCTTCGCCGAGACCTCACGCTCCGGCAGGTTGAACCCACCTTTCAGGGTGTGGCGTAGCATGTTGTAGAAGAGCGTTGTGCCGGCCCGGCCGTAGCCGGCGGTGATGATGTGGCGTTCCATGAAAGTCCTCGATTTCCGGTTCGCCGGTCAGCGTAGAGGAGCGGGCTTTCCTTCCATTTAAAGTGGCGGCGGAAGCGTTCTTCCTCACTTACAAGGGGCGGGCTTACCTGCAGGAGAACTCAAACGGGAGACCTGCAGATGACCAAGAATGAAAAGCCTGAGATGATGGTGCATCTCTATTTCAATCCGCGCGCCAGCCGGGAAGGAAGTTTGCCCGGATGGCCGGCGTTGCTGTGACCCCCGGTTTTCCCTCCATCTGATGATAGAGTCCGGCCCAAACGAGAGGACCGGAAGATGAAGAGATCGAAGTTCAGCGAAGAGCAGATCATCGCGATCCTGCGGGAACAGGAAG
>NZ_JBTLRM010000046.1:0-21590 GCF_054482755.1 Roseivivax sp. CAU 1761 | reverse complement strand
CACCTGGCTCAACGACTACAACACCGTCCATCCACATTCCGCGCTGGCAATGCGCTCGCCCGTCGAGTTCAGATCAGCGCTCAACTCCAGCCAGGCTGTCCGGTGAAATGGGGGGCACTCCAGAGTGGCATCGGGCCTGCGATGAGGTTCTTAATCGATGAGCATACCAACTTCAAGCTGACGCATGCCGTTCAGAGTGGCGTAGCGACCAGGATTGCACCTGACAACTTCAGGACAGATGAATTCGAGTACACGATTGCATTCCAGCAGCTAGACGCAGACATCCGCGGTTCAACGCTCCCTTCGGAGTTGCTTGGTGTAATCGTAAATCGAGGGACGTTCAACGCCGGTATGGAGATTGAGTATGACGCTAATGGCAATCCATACTTGAAGGACCCAACAATAACGAACGCAGCTATCCAGGAAGTGGGCGTATCTGCCACCGGCGGAACACGCTATCGAATTTCCTTCAGCGACGAGTTTTGGGATATAAACGGGGCGATCCTGGACGGTACATCTCCGGCATCGCTGCCCGTGATTCTCTCGCACCTCCGTCAAGAAGGCATGAAGGTCATTCTTGCAAACTTTGGCCTTTACTCCACGCCCTCCCACTTTGAGGAACTTTCCTCCGAAATTTTCGAAATTACGGGTGGAATCGAGGATCGAAGCCCCGATCAGAACGGAATCCTCCAAGGGACGGTGGGGAGAGACCTCTTGGTCGGCGATGATGAATCCAACCGTATTCTAGGTAGCGACAACGACGATACCTTAAGGGGAGGTGACGGAGATGACACGATTCTCGGCGATCAGAATGTGTTTGTAGCGTCCCCAGGTGATGATTTGATTTCTGGTGACGCCGGCGATGATTGGTTGAACGGGATGGGCGGGAACGACTTCGTCTTCGGGGGTGATGGAGACGATACCGTTATAGGTTTTTCCGGGCGGGATTTTCTCTCTGGAGATGCTGGAGATGACCTCTTATCCGCCGGAGGCCTCGCAACGCTATTTGGCGGCGATGGAAACGACGTCCTTCGGGCGATTGTGGTCAATGAGCCAGAAGGGCCGGGGGGCCAGCCGCCCCGTCAACATACCGGCTCGGCGCAACTGGAGGCGTACGGAGGAAGCGGAAACGACTCGATCACTGGATCTGATCTCTCGGACACACTGAGTGGGGGTGAAGGTGACGACAGATTGAATGGTGGCCGCAGTCTGGATACGGCATTGTTCTCCGGGTCATTACCTGACTACCATATAAATGACGTCTCATCTGCTCCAGGTGGGTGGTCCGGTGTTATTGAAGGTCCTGACGGACGAGATCATCTTACAGGTGTCGAGGTATTTTTATTCTCTGGAGTCGCGGCACTTGTGAGCTTCGGTGGCGCGGGGGCGGATGAAATGGTTTTCCCGTCTAACGATGAATTGCCGGTTCCTGATGACGGTACTCTAAACCACATCGTATTGGGACTGTCGGGCGATGACCGTATTTCTGCAGGTCGGAATCAGAATATCTTACTTGGCGGCGAGGGGGACGACACCGTCTCTGGGAATCCCGAGGCGACGTCTTGGTCACGGCTCTTGGGTGAAGCTGGCGACGATCTCCTGGTAAGCTTTTCGGCTGCCGATGAGCTCAGAGGCGGCAGCGGCAACGACACGATGATTTCTGGGTTGGGCGCGGACACGATATCTGGGGGAGGAGGAGTAGACGCAGTTGACTACACAGCGCATGCGTTGCGAGACTCAGTAGTTCAAATCGGCACGGACAGAATACTCGTTGATATTCTCGGCCACCAAGACGAGCTGAACGAGGTCGAGAGTTTGTTGTTTTCCGATCAAACAGTTCATATCCGCGACGGCACAGACTTCGATGATGTATTGTCGTTGTTCAAGGGGATATTCAGTCGTGATTCATCCGTAGTTCGATGACTGTCTGGAGATGATCGAATAGTTGGCGGGCGAGGGAATGATAGTCTTTCCGGGGGGGGGCGGCCGTGACACCATTCTCGGGAGTGCAGGCGACGACTTGATCTCTGGCGGGGGCGAAGGTGATATCATCGCAGGGCAGCGGGGCGTCGACAGGATCTCCGGTGGAATGGGCGATGACACTGTTAGAGGCGGTGCAGGCGAAGATGCGATTGCCGGAGGCGTCGGCGACGATCTTCTCTTCGGCGGCTCAGATAACGATTCTGTAGGCGGGGGCGAGGGGGAGGATACGATCCACGGTGACAAAGGTAACGACGAAATAATTGGGGGAGAAGGAAACGACCGTGTTTTCGGAGGAGGCGGTGACGATACTCTAAAAGGAAGTGAGGGTGATGACACTGTTCACGGCGGTGCAGGATCGGATGCGATCTTCGGGGGCGCTCCGTCGGATGGCGATGAGGGCAATGACCTTCTAATCGGCGGAGATGGAGACGACAGCATCGAAGGTGGGAATGGTGATGATGTACTTGTAGGTGGAGTCGGCAATGATCGGATTCTTGGTGACGCGGGAGACGATGTCGCGCGGGGCGGCTCCGGTGACGATACGGTCTTCGGGGGCACCGGCGGGGATATGCTCTACGGCAATGGCGGATCTGATAATATCTTCGGTGGGGAGCAGGGAGATACGCTGTCCGGTGGTGCAGGGAATGACACTTTGAACGGCGGTGGCGGAACCGATAAGTTGCACGGCGGGGCTGGGAGCGACCTTTTGCGTGGAGGCGATGGGGACGACAGGATTGTAGGTGGTCAGGGGGATGACGAACTATTCGGCGGTACCGGAAATGATACGCTGCGAGGGGGGAATGGAAGTGACACCATGCATGGTGGGGAAGGGGCTGATCTGTTCGTGTTTCACGATGGCGAGGGAGACACAGCGATTTTGGACATGAGCCCAACAGAAGACGGCGATGGATTGATACTTCACTCAAGTTTGTGGAACACGCTTGTTGCTGAGGCAAACTTGCTGGATCGGTTTGCGGCGGTCGTCGGGGGCGATCTTGTCCTCTCACTCGAAGCTGGTAGGATTACGTTCGTGGATTTCACTGACCGGTCGGCTTTGTCTGACAACCTGATCCTAGTGTGACACACTTACTGTGCCTGAGGATGTCCTCGCGAAGAAGATGAAGGCCGCCCGGGATCCCTCGGGCGGCCGAACTCGTTAAAAAGCGAACTTCAGCCCAGAACGAAGGTACACCAGTCGCGCGCCGCGCGGGCTTCCTTGCCGGAAAGCTCAAGCGAGGAGACGACGTTGACTTTGCCGTTCCGCCGAATGCACTGCATCGAGACCGTGCGCCGGGGGTCCAGCTTTTTGCACAGCTCGACGCCAGACGGATAGAGGTCCTTCGCCACCCGGGGCCCGAACCTGGGGGTGAGCTGCATAGGCGAGTACTTCTGGGAAATCGGCCCAGACTCCCAAGCGCAGATTACATCCCATGTCGATCTCACCTGGGAGACCGGCTTCGGAGGGGTGGGACGCTCACGCTCCGGAGGCTCCGGCGGTGTACGGGTCGGCGGTTCTGGCGGCGTGCTAGGTTCGTCCGGGCGCTCGGGCCGGTCGATGCTGGGGCGGTCATAGCTCGGCTTGTCGGGCGGCGGATCAAGCGCCAGGGCAGGGCTGGCCACCACGGCCGCCATCAGACATCCAATGAATGTGTGCCGTACTTTCATGAGGGTCTCCTGTATTCTGATTCTGCCCACTGCTCACGCAAAGCGGTCTGTCTCGAGGACGGCAACGCGATCCTCGGTCACGGGAACTTCGGCGCGTAGGACGGCCACGACATGATCGTTGGCCCGCACAATTGTGCTGCCGGTATCATCATCAATAGTAATGGCGATTTCAGTGCTGCCAGCCTCGCCCGGGGGCACAACAATGAAGAGGTAATCGTCACCGTCAAAGTCTTCGACCACCGGGGCCACGCCGCTTTGGATCCACTGTCCGGTGTAGAAGAGGTCCTGATCGCCGCCGCCTTCAGCCGTGTCACCGCTCCCGAGGATGATGCTGTCCGTGCCGGCCCCGCCCCTAATGGTGTCGGGATCGATGATGTCCTGATCGCGGAACATCCCGTCGTTGATGCCGTCGTGGTAGCCATCGAGCATGTCGTTTTCCACACCACCGACAAGCGTGTCTGCGCCGCCCTCACCGCGAATGAAATCGTAGCTCAGCCCACCTTCGAGGC
The DNA here is from genome assembly GCF_054482755.1 of Roseivivax sp. CAU 1761. Lineage (NCBI taxonomy): Bacteria > Pseudomonadati > Pseudomonadota > Alphaproteobacteria > Rhodobacterales > Roseobacteraceae > Roseivivax > Roseivivax sp. CAU 1761. Next base: position 17,433 of record NZ_JBTLRM010000046.1, on the reverse strand, counting down.
TGTCATCGCCATCCCCGCCGAAAATGGAGTCGGGGCCATCGTCACCCAGCACGGTGTCGTTGCCGTCACCGCCTACGATGGCGTCGCCGCCCTGGCCGCCGCGGATGATGTCATTGCCACCGTCGCCGAACAGTTCGTCATCGCCGTCGCCGCCCGAGATGTCGTCATCGCCGTCTTCGCCGGCCACGACGTCGTTTCCGGCCCCACCGGTCATGGTGTCATCACCTTCAGCCCCGAACAGCTCGTCATCACCGTCTTCCCCGGCCAGGATGTCTGCTCCGGCCCCGCCGTCGAGGGTGTCGTTGCCGATGCCACCGTTCAGCTCGTCGTCGCCGTCCTCGCCGGCGAGGAGATCGGCGCCCAGTCCGCCGTTCAGGGTGTCGTCACCGCTCTCGCCGAACAGTTCGTCGTCACCCTCGTCCCCGTACAGCAGGTCGTCTCCATCCTCCCCGTCGAGGACGTCATCGCCCAGGCCACCGTTCACGGTGTCGTGGCCTGCTCCGGCAAATACGGAATCGTCATCCTCGGTGCCGTCGATCTCTTCGGCGGAGTCTGTCCCGAAGATGTAGTCCATCATCGAGCCGCCTCCGTTCGAACCGCCGTCGGGGCCTTCGCCTCCATCGGGGCCCTCGCCGCCGTCCGGGTCCTCTCCATCTCCGTCAAACCCGTCGGACGAGCCCCCACCGTCGGAGCCAAGCGCGAAGCAGGCCACACCCGCTCCCAAGACCATCAGCAACAGCAGTTCCATGAGGTGACCCCTTTGATTTCGTCAGACAGCAGACGAACCCGTGGCATGATTGCGCAAAATTCATAGCTGAAACCTGTATTCGATGCCGCGGAGGCGGCTTATCTGCCAGATTGGCAATCTTTGTTCCATAAGACGCAACAATTTCTGCTGGGGCAAATGTAGGGGGTACTACCGTAACGTGTGGAATTGACCGTCTACGAATCGTTTGGATGCGCTAACTTGTGGGGTAGAGCTCGGACTCCATTGAGTGGTCCGCAGTCGGTAGGGTGGCTCTCCAAGGTCGTCTACGGTCGCCGTATGGATGCAGAGCTCAACACGTATTTTGCCGCTCTGCTCGCGACGTCCTGGTGCTGAAATTCGAAGCGCTCGGCCCGCATGGGGGGCATGGCCGGTTCGCAGGGTCAAGCTGACCGGCCATGCCGCGCACCGGGGGGTGCGCATGAGTCAGGCGGCTGGCTGGGATGCGCCTGGTACGGTGCTCCGTTAGGGAACAAGTCCGTGTCTCACAGAAGCCAAGAATTCAGTTTTCCGCAAGTCTCTTGGATCCACCTGACCAGGTTTTGGATGGCCGCACGCGGCGTCGTTTCCGCGTCCTGATCAATCGTGATGGAGGTCGAACGGTGACGCTGGGGTGGAGCCAATCACAGGACGCGTTCTAAACGAAACCGTGGCGAAACTCCGGTCGGAAACTCTCCGCGCCATGAAAATGTTTGCACAGTACCGCTTCGCACCGAAGCCGCTCTTTTGGGCCTCGTCAGCAGGCCTGATCGTCGCGCTCCTCGCCATCGGGTCCGCGGCAATCGAGTCGCCATCCGCGGGAGGACGCAGTCTCGAGAGCACAGTCCTGCTCTACGGCCTGGCCATTTGCCTGGCCTGCTACGCGCTGGGCACCATCACGGAGAACCTGCGGCGCTTCTCGTCCGGTGCGCCACTCCTGCCGCCCACGCCGTTCGGCTTCGAGACGGAGAAACCGAGGAGCCTGTCGCAGTTCGTAGTCATCCTGTTTCAAGGCGCCGCCTACGGGCTGTTCGCGCTGTTATGCTTGTACGGGACCTTCCTCTGAGGGGCGTTTCGTCAAGTACAGCGCCACACTTCGGCGCGAACGCGCCCCTGTTTGTAGGCATCAAGGATCGACATGGCGTAGACAAAGATGCCCCCGGCGAGCTTTCCGACAATGGAGACATCGGGGGCTGCAGTTTGAAGCGTGTAGCCGCCTAGAAGCAGCATGAAGAAGAGCATTATCAGTCCGCGAACGGGCTGCTGGTTCAGCACCTGCCCGGTGCCAGGCAAAGCAATGGCCGCCGAGAGAACCAAGTAGGGATTTAGCGGCGACTTGGTCACGGTGTTCATGCTGTTCTCGCTTCCTGTCTGGTGGCGCTTGCAATCTCTAGGTCGGACTTCAGCTTCAGTAGCTCTTGCAGAATGGGTTCCACCAGGCTGGCCGGCAAAGGCGTGCGTCCCATCTCGGCTTCCCGGTAAATGAGGTATTTCCCGCGATCAGCCTCGTCGCCAAGTATCACCAATCGAAGCCCTCTCGGGGAAATGAGGAGTTCCTTGGTTCGAGGATCCTGGAATAAGTGCAAATACCGCTCGAGGAGCTCCTGCGAGGGTATGTTGTCGACATCGTCGGTTCTGATACCGCAATCGTGCGGGAAGCCAGCCGGCGGCTCGATCTGCTCCGGGAGGGCGTTGTACCAGGAGAATGGCTCGACCCCGACCGGCCGCGCGACCATGTCGAAGGTCGCTTTAACGCGTATGGGCTCGGGCAAGGTAACGAGAACCCACAGGGCTGGAAGCTTTCTGAATGTGAGCGAGTCCTGGACGACCTGGATGTCGAAGAGGTGATTGTTGTAGTAACCGGAAAGGCGGGGAAACTCGGTCGGCGTCTGACGGACGACAACCTTTTCGAAGAGCTCGCTGCATTCGGAGAGGTACTGACCCCGGTATGCTTTCCGAGCCCTCGAACTCTTCAGGATCGCGGCACTCAGCCACAACAAAGAAAGGCCGAGTACGACCACGATGGCGCCTAGAAGCAGTCTGTCCATGAGGGTTCTCCGCTGACGCACCCGGCCGGTGACGGCCGGGTGCTGGAGGGTTGCTTAGTAACCGCGCGGGCGAGGCCAGGGCATCGTGAACTGCGCTGCCCGATGCACAAAGCGGTATCTCCAGAAGTGGAACCAGAGGGAGACCACGATGTAGAAGGCAATCATCGCCACCAGCTGGGTGCCGTAGCCGAGGAACACGGCGAAATAGGTCACGCCGCAAAGGCACAGCAGGATGATGGCCGGCAGGGGGTGGAACGGATGCTCGTAACCCCTCTTGATGCTCTCGAGCGGCCACTTGCGCCGGAACAGGATGACGTTGATGGGCATGAACGTGTACTCGAGCAGTCCCGAGAGGATCGAGAACGTGATGACCTGATCGAGAGGTGCGCCGAGAGCGAAAATCAGAGCGATTGGCACGAGGAAGATGATCGAGCGGTACGGAGTCTTGTACTTCGGGTGCACTGCCCCGAACCATTGCGGGAGGTAGTGATCCCGGCCCATCGCGAACCAAGCACGTGACGCATCATTGATGCACCCGTTTGCAGAGGCCAGTGTTGCGAACATCGTACCGATACCCAGCAGAACCATCAACGTGACAGAGCCCGACATGCGCGCAGCGTCGAAGAGCGGAACGCCGGATTGCCCGAGATATTCCCACGGCATCAGGCCGACGCATACGTACCACGTCAGTGTCGCGGCGATCAGCAGCGTCATGATTCCGGCAAGGGTTCCGAAAGGCAGGGCGCGGGCAGGGGATCGGACCTCTTCAGCGGCCTGACACGTGCCCTCGATGCCCAGGTAGAACCACAACCCGAAATGCATGGCCGCCAGCACACCGAGCCACCCGTAGGGCAGGTCGGTCATCAAGTCAGCATGCCGGAGAGGCGAGTCGCCGAGAAGCGGCGACGTGGCCAAGAATAGGATGAGGATCGAGGTGAACGCAATCGCCGTGATCACCAGGCTGAACGTCAGCGTGGCGAGTACGCCCCGGTAATTCAGCCAGGCGAGGAACATGATCGTCAGGATGATGAAAGGTCTCTGGTCCAGGCCTTCGTACCCTGTCATTCCGGCAACTGTGTCGATGAGGAAGCCGAACGTGATTGCGTTCGCGGCCTCGAGCATCGTGTACGCAAACACGAGGTAGAGCCCCACGTTGAACGCCATCAGGGGGCCGATGATGTGCTTTGCCTGAGTGTACTGACCACCGGCAGCAGCCACCGTTGAGGTCACTTCGCTGTCGATCATTGCCACGCATGAGTACAGCAACCCTGCAAACCAGCAGGCTATAAGTGCGGCGTAGGCGCCTCCTTTTCCGACTGCGAAGTTCCATCCCATGTACTCGCCGACGAGAACGATCCCGACGCCGAGTGCCCAGACGTGGGCGGGGCCCAGGACGCGGGCCAGGCCAACCTTGGTTCCGCCCGCGGCCATTCCGTCAGCCCTGGCGGAAGTGATGTCTATGTCTGCCATCCCAGTGTCCTCAGAGCTCGTGTTCTTCGGTCATCGACTCAAGTTCCCCTTCCCGGGAAGACATGAGAACATCGTCGGAGTACGTGCTGTCGGTCTTGATCCAGTCCAGGATAATGAACGCAGCGAAACCTGCTGACGCCGCCCAAGCGGCATACTCCATAAGCACCCAAAGGTTCATGTCGTTGCCCCTTACCGTCCGTCGAATTTTTCATTGATCACGTCCCGGTACTCTTTCTCCGAGAAGCGAAGCATGATGAAGTAGTAGCCCACGACGACGACGATCATCACCAGCAGGCTTGCGATTGAGAACGAGTAGTCGAAGCGCGCAGTAATCAGTTCTGCAGCATCCGCCGCAGTTTCGTAGCCGAGCTCGTTCCATTTCTGGACCATGACCTCGTTTTGGCCCAGCCCCTCCCAGGTCGGGTTTTCAGGGACGTTCGAGGTTTGGGAACTGCCCGCGAGGTTGAGCAGCAGAGGAACGTACAGGGCGCCAATCGCCAACACCAGCAGAGTGATCACGTCGAAAATCTGCCCGAGCTTGCTCTGCACGGGCGGTCTGTATCTTGCCATTTTCGATACCCCCTTCAGCGGGTTTTGGCCGCGCGGGCTTCATCCAGAAATTTGAGGTCCAGACCGTACATGAAGTCACGGTCTTCCCGGTAATGCTTCAGCATCGCGAGAATTGCTGCCGTGTTGAGGATCAGGACCATCACGCCGCCGATCAGAAGGACGGTCCGTGCCGTCGCACTCGGCGCCAATGGCCAGGTTGCTACTGCGACAAAGCCGATTGCGAGCCACAGCCCAACCACGAACGCGGACGCAACTATTGTATCCCGTCTATGCATAGACGAGATTCGGGTATTCAAGTCTGACAAGTTCTCCTCCCTTTCTCTCCCTTTGTGCCGTCGCCCTGTTTCCTCCTAACGACGGCCGTTTCGTTTCCTCCGGTGAACTAAGTTTCACTCAGGGAAATAGATACTTTTGTCGGTGTCAAGGATTCTGATGCCCGTGAATGGCTCTTCCGGCCTTGCATACAAGGGCAATCGACCGCCCTGGCTACTGCCATCACCGTTCGATCCAAAGCGGAGGTGGCGGGGCGCCATTGCCGAAAGGGTCCGTAGTGGTGCGTCATGCGCAGTCTCCCGTCATAATCAAAATTCGCAAGTTCAGTTCTTTTTTGATCTCTTCTTGTGTCGACATAGTGAGCGGGCGGCGGTAAGGTTTCCTTGAAAGGATTTAAGAAATGCTCGCCCCCACATACTCGACCATTCGCGCTCTCGTTCCTGCCGAGGTGAACGGTTTCCTTGTCGACTGGGACGGCATTGAAGGCCTGCTGCCTGCCGAGTTCGAGGCCATGCGCGCGACGCCGCAGGATCCGATCCACCACGCGGAAGGGGACGTGCTCACGCACACCAAGATGGTCGTCGAAAGCCTCGTTGCCGACGAAGCCTGGCGCCGGCTTCCCGAAGAGCGCCGGGCCTCGACCTTCTGGGCGGCCGTCCTCCACGATGCCGGCAAGCCGGCGACCACGAAGCGCGAAGACGACGGGCGCATCACTTCGAAGGGGCACTTGAAAGCCGGCATGCAGGACGCCCGGCGCTTCTTCATGAACGTGGGCGCTCCGTTCGCATGGCGGGAAGAGGTCTGCGGGCTGATCGAGTACCACCAGGCGCCGTTCTGGCTGCTCGAGCGTGACGACCCGGTCCGCAAGGCGGTGTCGATCTCCTATGCCTGCAACACCGCAGATCTCTGCCTTTATGCACGGCACGACATCCTCGGGCGGGTCTGCCAGGACTCTGAAAACGTGCTCGCGAATGTGGCCCTGGCGGAAATGCAGTTCGCGGACGCCGGGTGCCTTGGGAAGGCGCGCCATTTTCAGAATGACGCCAGCCGGGTGGAATACTTGGTGAGGCCGGACCGGTACGTCGATTACGTTGCCCACGAGGAGTACCGTAGTAGCGCCACCCTGATGTGCGGGCTGCCTGGTGCTGGGAAGGATACCTGGATCGCTCAGAATGCCGCGCACGCCGGGGTCGTGAGCCTCGATGACCTGCGCATCGAGATGGGCGTCTCACCCGACGACAACCAGGGCCCCGTCGTGCAGGCGGGGAAGGAGCGTGCACGCCAGTACCTGCGGGCGGGGGAGGATTTCGTCTGGAACGCGACGAATGTGACCCGCCAGAAGCGGAGCGAACTGTTGGAGCTCTTCCGCGACTACGGCGCCCACACCAGCATCGTGTACATCGAGCCGTCGCTGGATGTCGTCCGATCCCAGAACCGCGGGCGCCCTGACCAGGTGCCGGAGAAGCCGTTCGAGCGGATGCTGGCCAAGCTCGAGCCGCCGCGGAGGGACGAGGCGCACGAACTGATCTGCGTGATCGGTTGATTGAAGCACGAGAGAACCCGCAGCGGGGTGTCGGCTTCGTCAGCTTCAGCATCGGAAAGCGCGCTGACGCCTCTCGCTCCGGTCCTGTATGCCAAGGTCATCTGACCCGTTTAGGTTACGTAAGGGATTCCTTTGAATTCAACGCGAGGTGTAGCTGCAACTTCCAGTTGGCGACTCAGTTGGAGGTGCCGTTGCGCCCCGCGGTGAAAATAGTTTCACTCAGAGCGAGCAGGGTCGGCGCCAACTCAGAAAATAATCGTTCATCACCCTGCATTTATGAGGAACGTGACCGCTGAAACAAAATTTTCCTCTGGGGCGCTTTCCGAGCGGGTAAGCTGGCTAGGCTTCGCTGACGAACTTGCTAAGACGTGTGGCATTCTTGCCCGGAGGTTCGACGGCTCCTCATTCTGGATGCGTCTTGGCGCGGAAGCGTTGATGTTTGAAACGGCCATTTCGATCATGCGGTCCTTCTAGCGAGGACCAGGTATTTTGTTAAGCAGGGCGTCCGGTCGAGGGACCGGGCGCCTTTTTTGAAGGAGTTTTGCGGTCAACCTCTTCGGAGGGACTCGCAAGCGATGCCATCGTTGTCCCTGTCCAGACGATGCGGATCACCCGGGCCGGCCGCCTCGAAGAACGCCTGTGCCTCCTCCCAGGTCCGGAAGTCCGAGCAATCCCGATCTCCAGACTGGGCCGCCACAACCGATGGGGCCAGCGAAACGGCTGCAGCGAAGGCAGAAATCAGGGGGCCGTGTTTTCGAAGCATTGTGGGAAATCTCCTCCTTGATTCTGCTCATAGAGGCCGGTCGTTCTGCCAGTTGCAAGACGGCAATGCAGCGGAGATGACCAGTTGCTGAATGCGGTTGACACAGATCGCCCTGGAACAGCTCACGGACCTGTGACGTTGCGTTCCGAGACAGTGTTGTGGGGTGACCAGTGTTTGAGTGGATGCATGAGCATCATGAGGTTCTGAATTTGGTCGCCAACCTGGCGATGATGCTTGTGTGGGTGGCCTACCTGAACCTCTTCCTGGTCAGCTTCCATCGGCAGAACCGGTCGGTGATCCACATCAGCAGTGCGGCGGCTGTAGACAGCCGGGCGAGGTGCCTGATTACGAACATGGGGTCCAACCCGATCTACCTGCTCTCCGTGATCGTAGACATCGAAACGGATGAGGGCACGGCTCGGGCACATGTCACGGATCTCGTTGAGCATGGCATCGAGGACGTCCAGAACATGCTTGATCGCACGCTGCAGGGACCTCTCGAACCCGGGCAGGTGCGCGATGTGGGGAGCTTCGCGGAGCTGGCCGACCGTGCCACCGAGGTTCTCGGCACGAACTTCGAGGCCCCGAAAGCGCATTCGATGACAATTACGGCGGTGGCGGCGGCGAACCAGGCAAAGGAACTGGTCGGCGGCTGGAAGCGCTTCACGGTCAAGGATCACCGTCAGGGCGAGGCCTCGCGCTTCCAGCCCGAAACGACACTTACGTCGCAGTTCAGCGGGCTGTTCCGGTCTCGTAGACTGCGAAAGATGATCGAGAACGGCTCCCAAAACGGAGTCCACAAGAACCACGAGGCGAATATCGAGCGGCGTCCATCCAGCGGAGAGGAAGTTGACGATGACCGACCCCAACGAGTTCAAGGAAACCGTCACGCGGGAAGTGAAAGACCACTTCGGACCGCTCAGTCCTGAAGCTGAGCGCGCCGTGAGAGAGAAGCTGGAGGCCTTCGTGCACGAGGCTCCCTGGGCGCCGGCATACCTGACCCCCTCGGAAGCTGCGGAGCAGGTGGTCTTCGACGTCCACTGACTGGCGTAGGGCGGCGGACCAGCAATTCACAGCATAAGAGCTCCGCCACCCTACGCAAAGTTTCTGTGCTGCTCAGTTTCGCGCGACGACAGATTTCGTATGTCCGGGAATCATGAAAGAAGGCTTGGGCTGATCGACCGGGAGACCTTTCATGACTAACCCCTATGCGGCGTCCGACCTCATCGAGGATGCCGACACACGCGGGCAAGAACCAGGCAGCGCGGTTTTTGCTGGTCTTGACGGCGACTGGGTCCTGGAAACGTTTGCCGAACGCGACTGGGCATCAACTTCCCTCGGTGCGGTTGCCGATTGGCCGTCCAATCTGAGATGCGCATTATCGACAGCTCTTCGCTGTCCGGTTCCTATGGCGCTTCTGTGGGGCAGCGAGGGCATTCTTCTCTACAATACCGCTTACAGCCAGATTATCGGCGACCGTCATCCGGCTATACTCGGTCTTCCCGTCCGGGACGCCTGGCCCGAAGTCGCCGATTTCAACCAGGACATCCTGGAGTCGGTCCTCCGCGGGGAGACGCGTTCATTCAAGGATCAGGAGCTCGTTCTCGTCCGGCACGGTAAGGCGCAGCCAGCGTACTTTGACCTCGACTACTCGCCTGTCGTGGACGACATGGGGAAACCATCAGGTGTGCTCGCAATCGTCGTCGAAACCACGGGTAAGGTCACGAGTGAACGCGAGCGATTGGCAGCTGAAACCGGGCTCGCTCGTCGCGAGGAGCATTGGCAGGGCCTGTTCGAGGAGCTCCACGAGGGTTTCATTCTCGGGCAGCTCGTACGCGATGACGCGGGAAAGGTCATCGACTGGGTGTATCTTGAGGTGAATGCTGCGTTCGGCCGCCTTGTGAACCGCCTCCCAAGCGACACCATTGGTCGGACGATCCGTGAAGTTTTTCCAGGTGTCGAGGAAGCTTGGATCTCGCGGATGCACGACGCAGTCCGCCTTGAAAAAACGGTCACGTTTGTCGACCGTGTTGCATCCTTGGATCGTTGGTATGAAGGGCACGCATTTCCTCTTGGAGAAGATCGCTTCTGCATCATGTTCGTCGACGCGACTGAACGTTTGCGCAACGAGCGTGTCTTGGAGCGGGGGCGACAGCGCCTCCAGGCGGCTGTCGATCTCGCGCAGCTTGGCATGTTCGAGCTCGACGTTGAAACGCGTCGCATTGAACTCGATGAACGTGCTCTGAACATACTGGATCTCACGGGGGAGGGCCCTTGGAGGGATGCGGACATCCTTCAGAAAATGAACTCGGAGAATGCGAAAGCCGCTCAAGATGTAATCGCAACCGCGATCTCTACACGCTCGAGGGTCGACGGGATTTTGAAGCTACGCAGGAGCGATGGAAGCCGTAAGTTTGCGCATGCGATGGCCAGCATTCTCGAGGATGACAATGGCATTCGACTTTCCGGCGTAATCGCGGACGTGACTGAACAACGTGAGTTTGAAAGCCGTCTCAAGCTCATCAACCAAGAACTCCGCCATCGGGTGAACAACCTCTTTGCAGTAGTTCAGTCATTGATTTCTACTTCTTCGAGAGGAGAGAGTGACGCGGGCCTTCTCGCCCGCAAGCTTCAGGAGCGCGTAGCCGCGCTGTCGATTGCCCACGGGATCAGCATGAACCACGACCGGGAGAGATCAAACATCCTCGCAGAGATCGTGAAAGCGATCAGTCAACCCTATGAAAGTTTGAATGGATCAATCCGAACATCAGGGCCGGATGTCTCTATTCCGGAAAGAGCCATTACTCCGCTTGGCTTGATTTTGCATGAACTGGCAACGAATTGCGTAAAGTATGGCGCCTGGTCACACCCAGACGGTGTCGTGGATGTTGAGTGGGAAGTATCGGGCGCCGGCGACCACAGCGAAGTCATGCTTTCCTGGAAGGAGCACGGTTCGACGAAGATGAAAGAACCCTCAGGAGTGCGAAACTTCGGCTCCCGTCTCATGGACGCATCTGCAATGCAGATAAATGCCCGCGTAGAGCGAGACTGGACGTCTCGAGGCCTGCATTTCAGGCTCGCTTTTGCCGTGGATGCGTAAGCATGAACCCGGGCCCATGATCAGCTCACGGGCCCGAAATCAGAACACGAAGTCCTGCTCGGTGATGTTCGCGTTGACGAGATCGATCCTGAAGTCAGCGTTCCCGTCGCGATCCACGTCCCCGTAGACGTCGCCCTTTGAGAGCCAGAGCCCGGCGTCGGCATCGTTGATGCCCTTGAAGCGCTGATGGCCGTCCTGCGTCGTGTCGGCATCGATGCCCGAGAGATCGATCAGATCGACGCCCCGTTCGAAGTCCAGAATGACGTCGGCCGCGCCCACCGCGCTGTGGGACGCTTCACCGAACACGAAGATGTCCGCGCCATCGTTACCCTCGAGGGTGTCCTGGCCCGCGCCACCGATGAGGATGTCATTCCCACCGGACGCGTTGAGCTGATCGTTGCCATCCCCGCCGTTCAGGGTGTCGTTGCCCAGGCGCGCGAAGATACGGTCGTCCCCACCGTTCCCGGTCAAAACGTTGTCCCCGTCGCTGGCCTGGATGAGGTCATCCGACCTGCTGCCCGTGCCGTTGATGTCGCCGTCCCCGAGGACGAGCTTTTCGATGTCGTCCGACATGGTGAAGTCCACCGACGAGTTCACCACGTCCCAGTCGCCCAGGCCCTCGACAATGGTGCCCTCGACGTCGACGTCAAAGGTGTCCTTGCCGTCCGTCCCGATCAGGTGCGGCACGCCGGGCGCCTCGGTATCGGGGATCACGCCGTTTTCAGAATCTCTCTCCGCCAAGGAGGCATCGAAGCCCGGGTTCAGGGGGTCGAGCGCGGCGTTCCCGGAGTTCGAGTACGTCCGGCTTTCGTGCTCCCATTCACCGGTGCCGGTGAAGATGCCGTCCAGCACCTTGCGGTCGACCTCCTCCATCGTCTCCACGCGGATGGCGGTGTCCTGGAAGAGCAGCCACTCGACGTTCGAGACGGTATCCGCGGAGCCCGGATCGGCGCGGTTGTCGACGATCAGGCCCTCATCGGTCACTGTGATTTCGACGTCGGCGCGCTGGGCGTCCCAGATCGCGATGTCCACGCCGCCATGCCCATCGAGGATGTCGCGCATCCCGCCCCCGATGAGGACGTCGTTGCCGGCCCCGCCTTCCAGGGTATCGGAGCCGTACTGACCTTCGAGCCAGGCGCCGTTGTCGTAGCCCTTGATGTGGTCGCCGAGCCGGGAGCCCACCATGTGGCCGAACTTCACGGCATTGATCGAGGCGTCGGTCGCGCTGCCGTAGTGCTCGCCATCGGTGTTGATGAAGAGCGACGGCGTCATGACGTCGGATGCCGCGTCACGCAGCGATTTGTCGACCCGCACCGTGTTGTCGCCATCCCGACCGCCGTGGAAGTTGATGTCCCGGTCGGTCTGCTCGACGTGGACCTCGTTGCCGACGGCGGAGTCCCAGGATGCGAACACGACGGAGTGCCGCATGTTCTGGTCGCTCAGGTTGACGAACTCGCTGTCGAAGGTCTCCCGGATCTGGAACGCATAGCCGTTGCCGCCCGAGCCCTTGTTGTGTGCACCGGTGAACTCGAGGTCGTCGGCAAACATCTCGCGCGAGCTGCGGACGTTCAGGCCGATTGAGGGGAGGTCATGCGCCTGGATGTCAAAGAGCTCGAGATTGTCGGTTCCGTCGACACCGATGACCGCGGTCCTGTCGTAGGCCCGCATCGTGTTCGAGAAGTCGGATTCATCGGCCTGGTCGAGGCCGTAGTCGACGCTGAAGCCCCCGACCTTGATGTCTTTGGCAAGGTGGATTTCAGAGACCGTGCTTTCGACGGTGTCGAAGTCGAAGTGAAGCCCGGATTTCAGGGTGATCTCTGCCCCGTCCACGGATTCGACCTCGACGATGGTCTTCCGCAGGGGAACATCCGTGTTCCGCCATTCCGTGTCGCCGATCTCGTCGTAGAATGCCTCGGTGCTCTCGCGCTCGATGTAGAGGAAGTCACCGGCCTCGAAGCTGTGGTCAGCGCTCGACAGCGTCACCACTTTGTCGCCTTTGGCGGCGCCGGCCTCGAGGGACCACGCGCCTTCTTCCCAGCCTGTGCCGATGGTCACCGCCTCGGCTTCAAGGCCAGCGACATTCAGGATCGTCTGCCCGCTGCCCGCGCCGATGAGGGTGACGCCATCGCTCCCGATCTCGATTGTCTCGTCGAAGTTGTAAATGCCGGCGGCCAGCTCGATGACCGTGCCACTTTCCGCGGTGTCGATCAGCGATTGCAGCTGGTCTGCAGTCATGTCGGGGCCCACCCGGATCGTCGGGTCGTTGAAGTCGCTGTCCGTGACGAACGACATCGCGGGGGCTACGTCTTGCGCAGAGATCGTCCCGGACGATTGGGCGATGCTGTCGGTGGAGAGGACCTCGACCGGGGTGGTCTCCTCGTATGTGCTCGAACCGACAGCCTGCAGCTCGGAAACCAATGCCTCGGGAGCTGCGAACTCGTCGTCCAGGTCACGAATGGACTCGTAGGCGCCGGCATCGGACGCCTCGGAGGCTGCGGCCTGGATGTCGAAGTTCATGAAGTTTTTCAGGAATGCCTCGACCTCCTCGGTCGGCATCTTGTGGCCGCGAGCCGCCGGGGCGGCCTCACCGAAGGGGGATTTGAAGAAGGCCCCGACGTCGAGAGAGAAGAGCTTGGAATGTGCCATATTATCCTTTTTGGTGTCTACCCGAAGGTCACCGGCCGGATGCCGGCATGTGTGCAATCCTGCACGCCGCGACTTCAGTTCATCGCAATTGCACAGAACGCTGGCGGCTGGATAGACAAGGAAAGACCATGCTTCAAGGATTAATTTCCTTCTGGCAGCCGCACTGTCCACGAATTTGAATAGAAAAGTCGTCGTCAGGCAAAGATTTGCTGTTGACTGTTCTTTGATCGTCGGGTTCATTGGTCTTGTAAAAGGAGAGAACACAGATGCCCGACACGCAATCCTTCAAGTTCGCTGTTGCCCGCGAGGTTCGCGCCCACCTTGGCGGCGAGGTTACCGGTGCCTGCGCAGTGAGCAAGCGGCTGGATGCGTTCATGAACGCGACCCCCTGCATCCCGGCACATGTGACGCCCCTCGAGGCGGCCGAGCAGGTCATCTGCGGCGTCTCGTAAAGGGCGGCTTCATCCGCTTTGCAGCAGGATACGCATCTGACACCCAGGAGGGTTTCGGATGCCGATTTCAGAGTTTCTTCGCGCAGAGCGGCTTACCCGCTTTTTCGATGCCAGGAGCCTGGCTTTCTCGATCCCCGGCGCGGGAGACGAGAGGTCCCCGATGCAGCGGGTCGGGCGGGCGCTGGGCAAGGCGTCGGTTTTTGCCGTGGTCGTCGGCGGCGCGGCAGCCTACGGGGCAGTGGAGCACCGGATGTCTGATCGTTTCCAGCAAGTCGGCGTCGATGAGGCGATCCTCGAGGTCGCCTCTGCCACGGGGTTTGGCGATCTGGCCCGCAAGGCGGATGAGGAGCTCTCGCGCAGGGGGATTTCAGAGCCCCCGGGTGCCACGGCACCTGCCGCGGAGGCCGGGGAGACCCAGGACCTCCGGCTCACGCTCTCCGAGATGGCCGTGAGCTGGTTCGAGGAGAACGGCGTCCAGAGCCCGGCCGTGAGGGAAGCGCTCTCGCGGTGGGGCATCCACGCTCACGGAGATCACTATCACATCGAGGGGTTCCCCGAACCCGGGGACGAGATGCTTCCATCTCCCTGGGCGCTGCGGACGCTGATCAGCGAGGCATCCCTACAAGCGGGGGTCGAGCCCGCCGGCCTGGCCGCGCAGATCGACACCGAGCTACGCGTCTTCATGATTTCTTCAGACCTCTGCACCGCGGGCCATGTTGAGGAGTGCCTCGCAACCATCGCCTCGGCCGAGGGAGACGACGTGATGATCGAGATGAACGCCCGAAGCGGGGCCCTGAGTGTCCGTCCCTACGTTGTCGCGTCCGCCGAAACGCCAAGCGGCCCAGGACTCTGAATTTGAAGAATTCCGCCGGACGGCAATTTTCCGACCAAGATTTCAAGGAGACATTCTGAAAATGAACATTGAAGACCTCACCGCGGAGAGCGTTCAGGACAGCGCGAAGTTCCTGCGCCACCGCAAAATCGCGGCCGACGATCACGGCGAGCTCCGTCTCGTCGCCATGGAGCTCGGCAGCGAAGAGCAGGGCAACCTCATGACCTCGTCGGCGCTGGTGTTCCTGCCCGCGGATGGCGGTGCCCCCGTATGGTGTGCGCCGGGAAGGTCGGCTCCTGGATGAAAGACGCGGCGGACGAGTTCATTCTCGAGCGCGAGCACATGAAGATCACCGGCACCGACCGCGCTCTCTCGACAAGCTGCCCCGAGGCCGTCTTCGAGGCAGCTGTCCGGCAGGGCTTCAGCCTGGTGCAGCACCCGAGCGGCGAGATGGAGTTCCGCAAGACCGTGGACGGGCACCGCCAGTCGATCACGAACGTCGTCTGGTCCGGCGAAGAGGCGGCCGCCAGTTCCGACCCGGTCCGCGCGGGCGACAACATCTGGCGCGTGACGCGGGCCGAGCTCGAGGAGGGCGAAGAGGTGGCCCATACCGTGGTCTTCGAGGGCACGTCCCTGCGCGACGCGTTCACGACTGCTTTCCAACTCGGACAGATCGAGCCGGCAATGAACGTCGACGGCTCGCTGAAGCCGTTCCACGTGTTCGAGACGCGCCAGGAGTTCCTCGCGGTCACGGGCGTCGGTGACCTGCCCCTCGACCTCGAGGAAGTGGTCCTCGAGGTCGAGCCGGACGCGGACGAGGACATGACCCCGGAGGAGATCATCTTCGGCGAAGAGGTCACGCCTTCGGGCATCCAGATGGCGATGTTCTGAGGGTCCAAGGTAACGACCACAGCTGCGCGCGGCGTCCACATTGACCTGGGCGCCGCGCCCTTAATTTGAGGATCATCCTGATGGCCCTGCGTCCCGTCTTCAAACCATCCCTGGCCGGCGACGAGGTGGTCACGAGACACGACATCGAGTTCCCCTGGACGCCGGGGCGTGAGCTCGAGGCCCAGCGCGCATGCATCCGCGCGCTCCACAACGCCGCCCGGGAGCAGGTCAAACTGAACAGCATCCTCGAGATCTCGACGAAGTCTGAAAACCCACTCGGTCGTAGTCTCTCGGCATTCAACCTCAGGGTCACACTCCCAGGCACGGCTCAGGTGACGACCGTCGAGTGCGCGTACCAGGGGGCGAAGATCTTCTAAGAGGGAGGTCCGTTCACGGATCTGCTTAAAGGAAGCTCGTGGGACGCCAAGAGGGATGGTCGTCTAAAGGACTCCGGTCCGCTGGTCAGCTACCACCTCAGCGGGCGGACGTGGCCTGCGGAGCCGAAGACGGCCTTCTTCTCGTATTTGTACCTGACTGCGTTGCTCGAAGACTTTGAAGGAGCAAGCGCGCTTCTCAACTACGATGGCTTCACCGACATTGCCTTTAACCCGAAGACCGGGGTGAACTGCCGGTCGCATGCGGCGGCGCTGTTCGTCAGCCTGCAGCATCGCTCACTGCTCGACGAAGCGATGAGGTCGCCTGAGACCTTCCTGGAAGTGATGGCAGCGCATGATGCGAACGCAGCCGCGTTACCGGGTGACGAACAAATGGCATTTGGTTTCTAAGATATCACGTCCTCCCTACGGACCGATGCCGTCGCGGCGATCCGCATGCACCTGAAGACGACCTCGAAGCGCGGCACGATCCGGGCCGCGGCGAAAGGAACTTGCCTCCGCACCATCGTGTTCACCGGGAGAACATTCAACACGAAACGGAGAATGTAGCATGGCCAACGAACTCACAGTTCTCGAGACGCTTACCGACACCGCAATCGACAGTGCAAAAGGTTACGAAACCGCCGCCGATCTCGCAAAGACGCCGGCCCTGGCGAATGTGCTGCGAGAGCAGGCGACGAAGCGCCGCAAGCTCGTGGAAGAGCTGAATGCCGAGATCACGCGCCTCGGCGGCAGCCCGCGCACCAACGGCAGCACCATGGGCGCCGCGCACCGGGCCTGGACGGCGATCACCGATGCCTTCTCGAAAGGCGACGAAGAGGCCGCCGAGCGAGTGGAGGAAGGCGAGGACTACATCGAGAAGAAGTTCCGCGAAGCGCTCGACAAGGGCACTTTCGAGCCGCAGACCCGGGACGTCCTCGTTCGCGCACACGCCCAGATCGCTGAGGGCGAACGGCTGACGGATCGGCTCGAAAAGCAGTACGACTGACAACCTGACCGGAAACTCAGAAGGCAGCGTGGCTCAGGCTGCGCTGCCTTTTTTTTGCCCGCGGACGTTCGCGGCACTGACAATGTCGGCCGGCAGCCAGATCCGAGGAATTCCACTCAGTGGTAGCGAGTGATGTCTACGGCACGTCCCCCTCACAGCGCTCGCATGCCGGAAATTTTGGAAATTACTGAAACGGGGGATCCCTTTCCTTTAACTGTTCAGCGCCCGGCGCATGAGACCAACCCGCCGGCCGCGGCAGGCAGCGACAAGGAGACACGGTACATGCCCACCAATACCTGCCGCGTAGCGCCAGACATCAACCGGCGGACTCTCCGTATGGCCGGAGGGAAGTCGGGTCTCAGGTCACCATCCGCGACGAGTGTGAGGATAGAGCGTGAGGAGTATTTTCCTGTAGCCCCTGGCGCGCGCCCAACGCCTCGAACGAAGCAGCCAAGTGGCTAAGAAAACCTCTCAGATCGCCGCCGTCCTCGAGGATGGAGTAGAGGATGTCGATCAAGAAGTGTTTTAGCACAGCTCGATTTTTGCCAAGCGTGGGTCAAAGTCGTTCCGGGGAACCGGAAGAATTCATACTTGTGCTGTGACCCCCGGTTTTCCCTCCATCTGATGATAGAGTCCGGCCCAAACGAGAGGACCGGAAGATGAAGAGATCGAAGTTCAGCGAAGAGCAGATCATCGCGATCCTGCGGGAACAGGAAG
>NZ_JBTLRM010000045.1:0-25285 GCF_054482755.1 Roseivivax sp. CAU 1761 | reverse complement strand
CCGCCTCGCCGCCGAACAGATGGGCGCAGCCGGTGAGATCGACGATCAGCGCATCCGGCGGCTCGGCGGCGACCCAGGGCGAGAACTTGCCGGCCCAGCGGTGCAGCGCGCCGAGGAAGGCGGCGTCGCGCTGCGGGGTCTCGGCCCGGGTCACCAGCCCGGCGCAGATCGCATGCGCGTCGCGCAGCGCCTGGCCGGGCCGCAGCCCGGCGGCGGCGGCGGCCTCGGAGACCGCGCCCAGCACCTCGGCGCCGTTCACCTCGCGGGTGACCGCAAAGGGGGTGCGGCCCAGATGCGGCGCGGCACGGATCAGCCGCTCGGCGCCCAGGCGCGGGAACCAGAGGGAAAGGATGCGTCGATGTCTCATGGCGTGGCAGCGCTATGTTCTATTTTTGTTCTAGCGCGCCGGACGCCCCGAGTCGAGCCGCGACCGCCGCGGGCGACGCGCCGGAAGGCGCCGCCCGGGCCGGTCGGGGCCGGCGGGGGCCCGCCGCAGCCGCCCGGGCCTCAATCCATGCGCACCGTCAGGCTGAGATCGCCGCGCACCGGCACCGGGAAGATCACGTGCACGTCGTTCAGCCCCGGACCCTGCCGGGTCACCGCGTAGGGCATCGCCCATTCGCTGCCATTGGCGCTGTTGCGCAGCCGCGAGCGCAGCGCCAGCGCGTCGACCTCGAGGGCGCGGCCGTCGAAGGCCAGGCGGCCGCCGGTCGCCACCACCCAGGTGTCGGCGTGGCTGGCCTGGGCATGCTGCAGCACCAGCGGGTTGGCGCTGACGATGTTGTTGAAGGTGTTGCCCTCGAAGGTCACCCGGTTCGAGGCGTCGAGGTTGAGCGGCGCGAAGCTGGTATCGACGCGCTCCACCCGTTCGATCCGGCCGACCACCCGGAAGGTGTTGCCGGCCACCGTGACGCCGTTCAGCCGGTGGTTGGAGCCGTAGGGCCGCACCACCAGGAAGGAGAAGGTGGTGGCGACCTGCGAGGCCAGGCAGATATTCGAGGTCACCGACAGGCCGGCGAAGCCGAAGCCGCCGGTGTAATCCGGCTCGGGCTCGCGCTCGTTGGTCCATTCGATGAAGCAATTGTCGATGTAATTGTTGTCGATGGTGCTGTTGCAGGCCCGCCGGGCGATGACGATGCCGGCGGTGCGCAGGCCGGTCGGGGCGCTGTCGCCCTGGAAGAAATGGTTGCCCGAGACCAGCGACTGGGCGCCGCTGGCGACCAGGAAATGGCGGGAATACGAGGCCCGGCAATTCTTCAGCTTCACGTCCTGCCCGTTGGTGTTGAGCGCCACGGTGAGGCGGTTCTGGGCCAGCACGTCGGCCTCGTGGCTGGTGAAGTTGCAGCTCTCGACGATCATCCCCTGGCAGCCGTTGCCGGGGCTGGTGATGGCGCGGCGATGCGGCCGGTTGAAGGCGCAGCGGCGGATCTGCATGACCAGCCCCTCGGGCGCCAGCATGACGCCGTTGGCGATCTCGGCGCACTGGAACTCGACATCCTCGATCTGGAACACGTCGAGCCGCTCGAAGCCGGAGAAGTCGAGCATGAAGCGGTAGCGGATGAAGGTGAAGGTCTGGCTGCCCTCGGCGTCGTAGAGCGGCTGCGACAGGGTGACGGTGCGGGCGCCGGGATTGACCGCGCGGACATAGACCTCGCGGCCGACCCCGGCGCCGGTCACCAGCGCGCCGACCGGGATCGCGGCGGCGTTGTCGACATCATCGAGCCGGGTCGGGGCGGCGGCCGAATAGGTGCCGCGGCTGCTGACCACTGTGTTGTCCCAGGCCGCCGAGGTCAGCGCCCGCAGCTGGCCGTTCTTCAGCACCCGGCGCTGGGCGAAGCTCTCGCGGTTGGCGACCGCGGCATGGACGTCGATCGGCGCGGTGACGTTGACCCGGCGGCCGGCCATGTCGAGGCTTTCATGGTCGGAATTGTTGAACAGCGATTGCAGCGCCTTCTTCAGCGCCAGTTCCTCGTCGCCGAAAGCGTCTATATAGGCCGGCAGGTGGAAATCCTTGGTCAGCGACAGGATCGCCGCATCCGGCATGGTCACCGTGCCCTCGAAGCGGACATGGCTGTCGAAGGTGACCGAGGACTCCAGCCGGTAGGTGCCGGCCGAGACCAGCACGGTGCGCCCGCCGGCGGCGGCATCCGCCGCCTCGAAGGCGCCGCTGTCGTCGCTGCTGCCGTCGCCCACCGCGCCGAAATCGCGCACGTCGACCATGGCGAGCATGTCGCGCAGGAAGACCTCGGTGACATCCTCGATGACGATGTCGTCGATGCGCACCACGCCGCCGGTCGGCCCGGTCAGGTCGATGCCGAAATGCCCGGCCGCGGGCGCGGTGCCCCAGACCATGTCGACCCCGCCCCGACTGCCGGTGCCGACGATGGCGCTGACCTCGACGACGCTGCCATAGGCGGTGAGCGGCACGCCGGCGCCGACCTCGGCGAGGCCCGCGACATGGCCGCCCGATGCGTTCACCGGGTGGCCGGCGATGCGCACCGCCGGCAGGTTGCCCGAGATCGCCTTCACCCGCGCGGTGATGCGCAGGTAGGTGCCGGGCAGGATCGGCGTCTCGCCCATGTAGCGCAGCTTCTGCGTGCCTTCGGTCTTCAGCACTTCCAGCGCACCGCCGAAATCCTGGTCGGCCGGGACGAAGGCCGCGTTGGCGTCGCTCTGGTAGGTGTCCGAGCCCGGCACGCCGTTCTGGCGCGACCATCTGTCGAGCCCGTCCGCGAAGGGCGTGGGCATGAAGACCAGTCCGTCGGTGATCGCCTTGTTCATCGCTATCCCCTTCCTGGCGCCGGGGCATCGCGCTCAGGAATAGGGCAGCCGGCGTTACGCGCGCCCTGCGGCAGCGCGCGGCCGGGCGTTGCCGCGATTCAGGCGGCGGCGCCGGTCTGCGGCAGCAGCCGCACCCCGCCGATGCGCCAGCCTCCGCCGAGGTCGAGCATCTGGTATTCGAGGACGTGGAGCGCGCCCGCCGCATCGCGCACGAAGACCCGCTGCCAGAGCGCCGCGCCCTCCGCCCGCAGCGCGCCGAAGCGGATATCGGCGGGGCGGTGGACCATCGGATAGCCGCGTTCGACCATCAGCCCGAAGGCCTCGGCGGTGCCGAAGCGCTGCTGGATGAAGGGCGCGGCATAGTCGAAGGCGCGGCCCATATCGTCGGCGCGGAAGGCGTCCATCTGGCCGGAGATCACCGCCTCGATGCCGGCCCGGTCGGCGTCGGTCTGGGCCGGGGCGGCGCTGGCCAGGACGGCCAGGGCGAGCGTGAGAACGAGATTGCGCAGCATGGTGATCCTCCCTCTGGATGGCCCAGATACGCAGCCCGGGGCCGATCGGTTTCACCGCGCGCCGTCCGCATTCCGGACGCCGTTCCGGAACTGGCCGCCGCGCCGGGGCGTTTCGCCCGGCATGGCATACCGTCTCAGGACCTCCGACAAGCATCTGGGCAAGGGCTTCCGCCGGGTCGCCCTGAAGCAGCTCGACCAGGCGCTGGCGGCGCTCGAGACGGGATCCGGCGACGTGCACGAGGATGTCCACGACGCCCGCAAGCGCTGCAAGAAGCTGCGCGGCCTGATCCGCCTGTTCCGCGGTGCCTTCCCGCACTATTCCGAGGAGAACCGCGCCCTGCGCGACGCCGCCCGGCTGATCTCGGACCTGCGCGACAAGACCGCGATGATCGAATGCTACGACCGGGTCATGGAGCGCTATGGCGGCACGCTGAACCGGCAGGCCTTCGCGCCGCTGCGCGCCGCCTTCACCCGCGAGCGCAACGCCGCCGGCGAGGCCGGCGACCTGCGCGAGCGGATGGCGGCGATGGCCGAGGCGCTGCGCGCGGTACGCGCCCGGGCCGAGGGCTGGCGGCTCGACGATCGCGGCTGGTCGGCGCTCGAGGAGGGGGTGGCCACCAGCTACCGGCGGGCCCGCAAGGCGATGGCCGAGGCGGAAAAGACCCGCGATGCCGAGCATCTGCACGAATGGCGCAAGCGGGTGAAGTACCACTGGTATCACCTGCGCCTGCTCTCGGGCGCCGAGACCGGCCCGATCGAGGGCCGCGAGATCGCCGCCGACCGCCTGTCCGACCTGCTGGGCGACCATCACGACCTGACCGAACTGGCGCCCCGTCTTGCGCATGCGCCGCTGGGCGAGGAGGCCGGCCTCGTGCTGGCCGGCCTGATCGATCAGGAGCGCGCCCGGATCGAGGAGGAGGCCTTCGCGATGGGCCACGGCCTCTTCGCGGCCAAGCCCAAGGCGCTGATCAAGGACCTGCGCGGCGCCGTCACCACCTGGTACGCCGCCGCCTGAGGCTTGGCCCCGGCGTTCAGGCCAGTTCGCGGTTCAGCGCCCGTTCGATCAGCACCACCGTCTCGTCGAGACCGTAGAGCGCGATGAAGCCGCCAAAGCGCGGGCCCTGGCTGGCGCCCAGCAGGACCTCGTAGAGCGCCTTGAACCAGTCGCGCAGCGGCTCGAAGCCGTGCTCCTTGCCGACCGCGAAGACGAGACTCTGCAGGGTCTCGTCGTCGGTCGGGCCGTCATGCGCCTGAAGCCGCGCCGCGAGCTCGCGCATCGCCGCCTCCTCCTTCTCGTCAGGCGCGCGGAAGGTCTTCTGCGGCTTCACGAAATCCTGGTAGTAGCGGATCGCGAAGCCGGCCGCCTGGTCAAGGTCGGGATTGGCGTCGGGCGAGGCGTCGGGAGCGTAGCGCACGATGAAGCCCCAGAGCGTCTCCTTGTCCTCGGCACCGGAGACCGAGGCGAGGTTCAAGAGCATCGCAAAGGACACCACCATGGTCGAGGCCGGCACCTCGGCGCCGCCATGGATGTGGTGCACCGGGTTGGCGAGCCGCTTCTCGGCATCCTGCTCGGCATAGGCGCGCAGCTGCTGGTGGTATTCGTCCACCGCCTTCGGGATCACGTCCCACCAGAGCCGCTTCGCGGTCTTGGGCTTCTGGTACATGAAGTAGGACAGGCTCTCGGTCGAGGCGTAGGTCAGCCATTCGTCGATGGTCAGCCCGTTGCCCTTCGACTTGGAGATCTTCTCGCCCTTGTCGTCGAGGAACAGCTCGTAGGTGAAGTGCTCGGGCTTCCGGCCGCCGAGGATCTCGCAGATCCGGTCGTAGATCGGCGTGTTGGTCGAATGGTCCTTGCCGTACATCTCGAAATCGACGTCGAGCGCCGCCCAGCGGGCGCCGAAATCGGGCTTCCACTGCAGTTTCACGTTGCCGCCCGTCACCGGCAGGGTCCATTCCCGGCCGCTCTCGTCGTCGAAGGTGA
The DNA here is from genome assembly GCF_054482755.1 of Roseivivax sp. CAU 1761. Lineage (NCBI taxonomy): Bacteria > Pseudomonadati > Pseudomonadota > Alphaproteobacteria > Rhodobacterales > Roseobacteraceae > Roseivivax > Roseivivax sp. CAU 1761. The sequence goes on along the minus strand of NZ_JBTLRM010000045.1, from coordinate 20,011 downwards.
CGGTGGCCTCCTTGGCATCGACATGCTTGATCGGCACGTAGAGCACGCGGCCGGTCTCGGGGTGGATCGGCAGGAAGATCGAGTAGCTCTGCTGGCGCTCCTCGCGCAGGCTCTTCAGCATCACCGCCATCAGGTCGTCGTAGCGTTCCGCGGCGCGGCGCAGCACCTCGTCGAAGGCGCCCGAGCGGTAGTAGTCGGTGGCCGAGTAGAACTCGTATTCGAAGCCGAACTGGTCGAGGAAGCGGCGCAGCATGGCGTTGTTGTGATGCCCGAAGCTCTCATGCGTGCCGAACGGGTCGGGCACCGCGGTCAGCGGCTTCTGCAGGTGCTCGCGCAGCATCTCGGTGTCGGGCACGTTCTCCGGCACCTTGCGCATGCCGTCCATGTCGTCGGAGAAGCAGATCAGCCGGGTCGGGATGTCCGAGATCTGCTCGAAGGCGCGGCGGATCATCGTCGTCCGCGCGACCTCGCCGAAGGTGCCGATATGCGGCAGGCCGGACGGGCCGTAGCCGGTCTCGAACAGCACGTAGCCCTTCTCCGGCATCTTGCCGTCGTAGCGTTTGAGCACCCGGCGCGCCTCTTCGAACGGCCAGGCCTTCGAGGACATCGCGGCGTCGCGCAGATCGGACATGAATCGGGGCTCCTGATGAGAATCACGGCTGCCGGGCCGGCCGCGGCGTCAGCCGCCCGGAGCGCCCGCTACCTATTGCGGGGGCCCGCCCGGGTCAATAACGTCGCCCCCGAAGAGCCTTCGCACTGGAGAGAGTGCCCGCCCGTGTCCGATTTCGTCGAACATCCGCTCAGCCCGCAGGATTGCCTGGTGGCGCTGATGATCGCCGTCTCCGCCTCGGATTCCAACATGCGCACCTCCGAGCTGCTGAAGATCGAGGCCTCGGTCTCGACCCTGCCGATCTTCGCCAATTACGACAGCGACCGCATCCAGAAGATGTCGCAGCTGATCTTCGACCTGTTCGACCAGGAGGACGGGCTCGACGCGCTGTTCGGCCTGTTGCGCGACAACCTGCCGGAGCGGCTGAACGAGACCGCCTACGCGCTGGCCTGCGACATCGCCGCGGCCGACGGCACGCTGGCGGAGACCGAACTGCGCCTGCTCGAGGAGATCCGCTACGAGCTCGACCTCGACCGGCTGCACGCCGCGGCGATCGAGCGCGGCGCCCGCGCCCGCCACCTGCGCGCCTGAGAACGCTGGCCGGGGACCCGGGGCAACGTCCCTCGTTCCGGGTATCCTGAACCACGGACCGACAGCCCCACGGCCGGCGCATGGTGTCGCTCTTGCCTCCGCTGTGCCGCAGCGAAGCCGCGTGGCATTGGCCTCCGGGGGGGGGGCGCCCCGGCGATGCCAGGCGGCCTGCGGCCTTTGCTCCGCGCTTGAGCGGCCGCCTGAACGCGCGGTCGGCCGGGTCGGGACCGGACGGCATGGCGCACGGGACGGGTGGACGACTCCCGAGCTCGGAGGCGCCGCCCAGGCCGGATTGTCCTGCACTCCCGTCCTGACGACGCCCCGGCCGCGATGCTTCGCCCCTCTTTCATCAGCCGCCTTGATCAGTGCCAGCGCGCATTCTGATTTGACGCCGCGGCGCGGGGGCGTAGGGTTCGCCGCGCTTCGCAGGAGATCCCGGACATGCCCCGCACCGCCCCGCTCTTCACGCCGGTCCTGATCGCCGGCTGCCTGATCATCCTGGTCTCCTTCGCGATCCGCGCCAGTTTCGGCGTCTTCCAGATCCCCATCGCCGAGGATTTCGGCTGGCTGCGCAGCGAATTCTCCATGGCGATCGCCATCCAGAACCTGGCCTGGGGCATCGGCCAGCCGATCTTCGGGGCCTTTGCCGAACGGCTGGGCGACCGCCGCGCCATCGTGCTGGGCGCGCTCATCTATGCCGCGGGGCTGGTGCTGTCGAGCTTCGCCGTCACCCCGGCGGCGCACCAGGCGCTCGAGGTGTTGGTGGGCTTCGGCATCGCCGGCACCGGCTTCGGGGTGATCCTCGCGGTGGTCGGGCGCGCCGCCTCGGACGAGAACCGTTCCATGGCGCTGGCCATCGCCACCGCGGCGGGATCGGCGGGGCAGGTCTTCGGCGCGCCGCTGGCGGAATGGATGCTGGGCTTCATGGCGTGGCAATCGGTGTTCCTGGTCTTCGCGGCGATGATCCTCGGCGTGCTGATGGTGCTGCCGATGATGCGGGTGCCGGCGCCGGCGCCGCGCGCCGCGCTCGAGCAGAGCATGGGCGCCATCGTCAGCAGGGCGCTGCGCGACCCGTCCTTCGCGCTGATCTTCATCGGCTTCTTCTCCTGCGGCTACCAGCTGGCCTTCGTCACCGCGCATTTCCCGGCGCTGGTGACCGAGATGTGCGGCCCGATCCTCGAGGGCGGGGTGCTGCATTCGCTCGGCATCACCACCACCTCGGCGCTGGGCGCGGTGGCGATCTCGCTGATCGGGCTGGCCAATATCGGCGGCACCCTGGCCGCCGGCTGGGCCGGCAAGCGCTTCACCAAGAAATACCTGCTGGCCGGCATCTATGCCGGCCGCGCCGTCGCCGCGGCGCTGTTCATCGCGCTGCCGATCACCCCGGTCTCGGTGCTGGTCTTCTCCACCGTGATGGGGGCGCTGTGGCTTGCCACGGTGCCGCTGACCTCGGGGCTCGTGGCGCATCTCTACGGGCTGCGCTACATGGGCACGCTCTACGGCATCGTGTTCTTCAGCCACCAGCTGGGCAGCTTCATCGGCGTCTGGCTGGGCGGGCGGATGTACGACATGACCGGGGACTACACCCTGGTCTGGTGGGTCGGCGTGGGCGTCGGCGTGCTCTCGGCGGTGGTGCACCTGCCGGTGCGCGAACGCGCCGCCGCCGCCCCGGTCCCGGCCGCCGCCTGAGGCGCGGCGCCGGGGCCCTCGGGGCCCGGGGCGGGCCTCAGCCGGCCCGGGTCGGCAGCGCCGGCAGGCCGACCCCGGTGGCCTCGAAGCCGCCATCGGCGGCGATGATCTGGCCGGTCACGTAGGAGGCGCGCTCCGAGCACAGGAAGACGATGAGTTCGCCGATCTCGCGCTCCGAGCCGTAGCGGTTGAGCGGGATGGCGTCGTGATAGGCGGCGATGATCTCGGGGCTGTGCACCGCCATGGCCAGCTTGGTCCGGACCGGGCCGGGGCAGACGCAATTGGCCCGCACGCCGTATTCGCCGAGCTCCGCCGCCTGCTGCTTGGTGAGCTGGATCACCGCCGCCTTGGCGGTGCCGTAGGCCACCCGCAGGGTGGAGGCGCGCAGCCCGCTGATCGAGGCGATGTTGACGAGGCAGCCGCGGGTCTCCCTCAGCGCCGGGATCAGCGCCTGGCTGACCAGGAACACGCCGTCGAGATTGGTCTCCATGATCCGCCGCCAGGTGGCGAAGCCACACTCCTCAATCGGGCCGAACTCGGCCACCCCGGCATTGTTGACCACGGCGTCGATGCGGCCGGTGGCGGCGCGCGCCGCCGCGGCCATCCGCGCCACCGCCTCCGGGTCGGAGACGTCGGTGACCACCGCGTGCACGCCGTCGCGCTGCGCCGCCTCGGCCTCCAGAACCTCGGCATCGCGGTCGACCATGACGACCTGCCAGCCCGCGGCGCGGAACAGGTCGGTGGTGGCGAGCCCGATGCCGCGCGCCGCGCCGGTCACCAGGGCGGTCCTGCCCGTCTCCTCCGTCGTCACCGCTCCCTCCCTGCCGGTTGCGCGGGCAGCAAAGCATGCCGGCTGCGGCGCGGCAATCTCTGCCGCGCGCCGCAGGGCCCGGCGGGGCGGCGGGTCAGGGGGCCATCAGGTCCGGCAGGTCGCCGGTCAGCCCGGCGGCCTCGCGGATGAAGGCGCGGCGCAGGCCCGGCATGGCGTTGACCGCCGCCATGCCGGCATCGCGCAGCAGCCGCAGGCCGGGCAGGTCGTTGGAGAAGAGCCGGTTGAAGCCGTCGGTGGCCAGCGCCAGCGTGGCGCTGTCGAAGCGCCGCCAGGCGGCGTAGCGCTCGAGCACCATGACCGAGCCGACATCCTCGCCGCGGCGCCGCGCATGGTCGACGACATGGGCCAGCGCCGCGATGTCGCGCAGCCCGGCATTGAGGCCCTGGCCGGCGATCGGGTGGACGGCATGGGCGGCGTCGCCGACCAGCGCCAGACGCTCGGCCACGATGTCCTGCGCCAGGTCGAGCGCCAGCGGGTAGGCGTGGCGCCGGCCCTCCGGCCGCAGCTCGCCCAGGAAATCGCCGAAGCGCGGCGCCAGGACCTGCAGGTATTCGGCATCGGGCAGGGCGTTGATCTCCTCGGCCAGGCCGCGGCGCTCGGTCCAGACGATGGAGACGCGGTTGCCGGCCAGCGGCAGGATGGCGAGCGGCCCGGAGGGCAGGAAGAGCTGGTGCGCCACGCCGCCATGCGGGCGCTCATGGGCCAGCGCGCAGACCAGCGCGGTCTGCGGGTAGTCCCAGCCCATGCGGCGGATCCCGGCCCGCGCCCCGGCGGCGCTGCGGCGGCCGTCGGCGGCCACGGCGAGCCCCGCGGTCAGGGTCCCGCCGCCGCCGTCCAGCGCCAGCACCATGCCGCCCGGCCCCGGTGTCTGGGCGGTGACCTCGCAGCCCTCGCGCCAGTCGATCCGCGGATGGTCGCGGAGCCGCGCGCGCAGTGCCCGGCGCAGGTGGCGGTCCTCGACCATCTGGCCCATCGGCCCGTCCTCGATCTCGCCCGAGGCGAAGTGCAGCCCGAGGAAGGTGCCGCTGTCGGCGAGCCGGCCGTCGCTGACCTTGATCTCGGCGATCGGCTGGGCGTCGGGGGCGAGGTCGTCCCAGAGGCCGAGCCGCTCCAGCAGCCGCACCGAGGCCCGGGCCAGGGCATAGGCGCGGCCGTCGAAGCCGGCCTCGTCCTGCGCGGCAGGGGGCGCCTTGTCGAGCAGGGCGACGCGCAGCGGCAGGCGGGCCAGCGCCAGGGCCAGGGCGGCGCCGTTCAGGCCGCCGCCGATGATGGCGATGTCGCAGGCATCGGCGGGGCCGGCGGACGGGCGGACGGGGCGGGTCTCGGGTTCCATGCCGGGCAATATGCGCGGGCCGGCGGCATTGTCCATGCCCGCCCCGGCGGGTACCACTTGCCCGCGGGCGGCAAGGAGGACGGGCGCATGCAGGACTGGCGGACGATGAGCGCGGCGGCGCTGGGGCGCGGCATCGGGGCGGGCGAGATCGACCCGGTGGCGCTGTGCGAGACCTTCCTCGAGGCCATCGCGGCGCATCCCGAGGCCGACCGCATCTATGCCCGCCTGACCCCGGACCGCGCCCGCGCCGAGGCCCGCGCCGCCGCCGAGCGGGCGCGCCGCGGCCACCGCCTGTCGCCGCTCGACGGCGTGCCGGTGAGCTGGAAGGACCTGTTCGACAGCGCCGGGGTGGAGACCTGCGCGGGCTCGGCGCTGCTGGCCGGGCGGGTGCCGCAGCGCGATGCCCGGGTGCTGGCCAGCGCCACCGCGGCGGGGCTCGTCTGCCTCGGCAAGACCCACATGTCGGAACTGGCCTTCTCGGGGCTCGGGCTGAACCCGGTCACCGGCACGCCGCCCAACGTCAACGACCCGGCGGCGGTGCCCGGCGGCTCCTCCTCGGGGGCCGCGGCCTCGGTGGCCTTCGGCCTCGCCGCGGCTGCGATCGGGTCGGATACCGGCGGCTCGGTGCGGGTGCCGGCGGCCTGGAACGACCTCGTGGGGCTGAAGACCACCGCCGGGCGGCTGCCGCTCGACGGCGTGGTGCCGCTGGCCGAGCGCTTCGACACGATCGGCCCGCTCTGCCGCAGCGTCGAGGATGCCGGGCTGCTGTTGGCGGCGCTGGAGGGCGGCGCGGCGCCCGATCTGCGCGGCCCGCAGGGCCTCAGGGGCCGGCGCTTCGCGGCGCTCCAGACCATCGTCATGGACGATCTGCGCGACGCTCCGGCCGCGGCCTATGCCGATGCGCTCGACCGGCTGCGCGCCGCCGGTGCCGAGATCGTGCCCTTCGAGATGCCGGACCTGGCGGGACCGATGGGCGATGCCGGCACGCTCTACACCGCCGAGGCCTGGGGCATCTGGGGCGAGACCATCCGCGCCGATCCCGATGTCATGTTCCGGCCGATCCGCGAACGCTTCGAGGCCGGGGCCGCGGTCGGTGCCGCCGATTACGTCGCCGCCTGGCGCAGGCTCGAGGCGGTGCGGCGGCGCTGGCTGGAGCAGAGCGCCGGGTTCGACGCGGTGCTGGCGCCCACCGTGCCGAACCTGCCGCCCGACGCCGCGCGGCTGATGGCCGAGGACGAATATTACGTCACCGAGAACCTGCTCACCCTGCGCAACACCCGGGTCGGCAACCTGATGGGGCTGGCGGCGCTCACCCTGCCGACCGACCGGCCGTCCTGCGGGCTCATGCTGATGGCGCCGCCACGTGACGAGGCGCGGCTGCTGCGGCTCGGCGCCGCCTGCGAGGCGGCGGCGCGCGGGGGCGCGGGATGACGCAGCCGGTCTTCGCGGTGGGCGACATCCACGGCCAGGCCGGCGAACTCGACCGGGTGCTCGACCTGATCGCCGCCGATCCGGCCCGCGGCGCCCCGGTGGTGTTCCTCGGCGATTACGTCGATCGCGGCCCCGACAGCCGCGGCGTGCTGGACCGGCTTGCCGGGGGTCCGCGACACGGCGAGACCTGGATCACGCTGCTCGGCAACCACGACCGCTACTTCCGCGACTTCCTCTCCGGAGAGATGACCGAGCGCGACTGGCAGCGCTGGCTGAGCGACAATCTCGGCGGCCGCGCGACGCTGGCCTCCTACGGCATCGACGCCTTTTCCGACCGCGATCTCGGCCGGCTGCAGCAGGAGGCGCGGGCGGTGGTGCCGCCGGCCCATCGCGCCCTGCTCGACCGGCTGGCGCCGATGCACGTCACCGAGGCGCAGGTCTTCGTGCATGCCGGGATCCGGCCCGGCGTGCCGCTCGACCGCCAGCTCGAACACGACCTGATCTGGATCCGCGAGGGCTTTCTCGACGACCGTCGCGACCATGGCCGCCTGGTGGTGCACGGCCATACCTCGGTGGAGGGCCCGGCGCTGTTTCCCAACCGCCTGAACCTCGATGGCGGCGCGGCCTTCGGGCGGCCGCTCTGCGCGGCGCTGATCGAGGGGCGCAGCGCCTGGCTGCTGACCGCCTCGGGGCGCCTGCGGCTCTGAGCCGGGCGGCGGCGCCGCGGCCATGCCGGGGCGCCGCGCGGGTTCGCGGCGCCGGCAAGTTTTCCTTTACAGCGGGCTTTGCCACAAAATAGCGTCACCCGAATACGTCTTAATCGACCGAAAGGGGTGCGCCATGCCGGAAACCTTCGTCGTCGGCTACGACGACAGCGCGGCGGCGGGCCGTGCGCTGGATCACGCCGCGGCGCTGGCCCGGCACACCGGGGGCCGCCTCGTGGTGGTCTACGTCCTCGAATGGTCGCCCTATTCCTTCCTCACCCACCAGGAACTCGAAGAGCGCCATTCGCGCCGCCGCGACGAGCTGAGCCGCGCCGAAAGCGCGGTGCTCGGCCCGGTGCGGGAGCGGCTCGAGGGCGCGGGCATCGCCGTCGAGACGCGGGTGAATTACGGCCACACCGCCGAAACCCTGATCAAGATCGCCAAGCAGGTCGGCGCCGCCCAGATCATCGTCGGGCGCGACGGCGCCGGGGGGCTCGCGGTCCGGATGTTCGGCTCGACCGCCGGCACGCTGGTCCAGGCCAGCCCGCTGCCCTGCACCATCATTCCCTGACGCCCCAACCCTGAGCCCTGCCCGCGGCCCGATGAGGAGACCACCATGACAGCTCGGATCCTGACCGCCGGAGCCACGCTCGCGGCGCTGAGCGCCGGGGGCGCTTCCGCCCAGACCGTCGACGAACGCATCAACGCCGCCTTCGAGGCCGGCACCGGGTGGTTCGTGAACCTGATCTTCGCCAACCTTCCGGGCACCGAGATTCCCTGGATCGTCGGCTGGCTGGTGATCGCCGCGGTGGTGTTCAGCCTGTATTTCGGCTTCGTGCAGTTCCGCTGGGTGGGGCATGCCATCAAGCTCGTGCGCGGCGATTATTCCGACCCCAACGATGCCGGCGAGGTCAGCCATTTCCAGGCCCTGGCGACGGCGCTGTCGGGCACGGTGGGGCTCGGCAACATCGCCGGGGTCGCGGTGGCGGTGGGCATCGGCGGGCCCGGCGCGACCTTCTGGATGATCGTCGCGGGCCTTCTCGGCATGGCGACGAAGTTCACCGAGTGCACGCTCGGGGTGAAGTACCGCAACGAATACCCCGACGGACGCGTCTCGGGCGGGCCGATGTACTACCTGACCAAGGGCTTCGCCGAGCGCGGCCTGTCGGGCGGCAAGGCGCTGGCCATCGGCTTCTCGATCTTCACCATCCTGGGCGCGCTGGGCGGCGGCAACATGTTCCAGGTGAACCAGAGCCACCAGCAGCTCGCCAACCTGTTCGGCGACTATCCCGGCTGGATCACCGGGCTGCTCTTCTCTGTCGTGGTCTTCGTGGTCATCGTCGGCGGCATCAAGTCGATCGCCCGGGTGACCGAGAAGGTGGTGCCGTTCATGGGCATTCTCTACGTGCTCTCGGCGCTGGTCATCATCCTGTGGCACTTCGATCAGGTCGGGGTCGCCTTCGGCCGCATCTTCGAGGGCGCCTTCACCGGGCTCGGGGTCGCCGGCGGCATGGTCGGCGCGCTGATCCAGGGCTTCCGCCGCGCCGCCTTCTCCAACGAGGCCGGCATCGGCTCGGCCGCCATCGCGCATTCCGCGGTGCGCACCAAGGAGCCGGTGACCGAGGGCTTCGTGGCGCTTCTGGAGCCGTTCATCGACACCGTGGTGATCTGCACCATGACGGCGCTCGTCATCATCATCTCCGACCAGCTGGTGACCGATCCCGAGACCGGGCTCTTCGTGATCGTCGACGGCGCCATCCAGACCCAGTCCGGCGCCTCCGGCGTCGCGCTGACCTCGGATGCCTTCGCCTCGGTCTTCCCGTGGTTTCCGATCCTGCTGTCGATCGCGGTGGTGCTGTTCGCCTTCTCGACGATGCTGTCCTGGTCGTATTACGGGCTGAAGGCTTGGACCTTCCTGTTCGGCGAGGGCGAGAAGAAGGAACTGGTGTTCAAGCTGGCCTTCTGCGTCTTCGTGGTGATCGGCGCCGCGGCCAGCCTCGACCCGGTCATCGCCTTCTCCGACGCGGCGCTGTTCTCGATGGCGATCTTCAACGTCATCGGGCTGTATTTCCTGATGCCGGTGGTGAAGCGCGAGGTGCAGTCCTACACCGCGAAGCTGAAATCGGGCGAAATCCGGCGCTACGAGGAGTAGGCCGCGGGGCGCCGGCGGCTGCGGGGCGGGCTCAGCGGGGCGGCAGTAGCACCGCCTCGACGCGGCGGTTGCGGGCATGGCCGGCATCGCTGAGATGCGAGGCCACCGGCGCGAGATAGCCCGCGCCCTCGGCCTCGAGCCGCGCCGCGGCAATGCCGTGCCGGCGGCGCAGATAGGCCATCGCCGCCTCGGCGCGGCGCCGCGACAGGGCGCGGTTGGCCTCGAGCGAGCCGGTGGCGTCGGTATGGCCCACAAAGAGCAGGCGCTGGCCGGGATTCTCGGCCAGGTAGCCGGCGATGGCGTCGAGCGAGGGCACCGCCTCGGCGCCCAGCGTGGCGGCGCCGCTCTCGAAGCGCATGTCGGCCAGCACCACGTGACCGTCGCGCGCCAGCGCCGCCACCACGCTGCCCGGCGCCGGGCGGGGCAGGGCGGCGGCCAGACCTGCGGCATCGCCGGCGGGCTCGACCGCGCCGTCCGCCGCCGCGGCGGCCGGGGGCGCCGCCGGATCGGCGCTGGGCAGGGGCGCCGCCGGGTCGGCGCCGGGCAGGGGCGGCCCCGGATCGGCGCCGGGCCGGGCCAGGATCGACTGGATGTAGCCGCCCTGCGCGGTGCGGCTGACCAGCAGGCCGAGCCCGGCCCCGTCGGGGCCGCGGGCCGCGAGAAAGCGGTAATCCGACAGCGTGACCTGCATTTCGGGGGCCGGGACCACCTCGGTCGCGAAGCGGAAATCGAAGCCGCCGCAGCCCTCGGTCTCGCAGTCGAAGGTGACCGACCAGCCGGGCACGGCGGCGATCTGGGCGCGCAGCGGTGCCAGCAATTGCAGCGTGGTGAGCGAGCGGCCGGGAACCTGCCAGACCTGCCGGGCAACCTCGCCGTCGATGCGCCGGGCGGGCAGCCCGGCCTCGGGCTGCCACGGCCCGGTGGGCAGGCGGTAGCTGGCGGCGGCCTCTGTCGCCTGCAGGACCGCGCGGGCGCCGGTCGGCGGCACCAGATCGAGCGCCGCCGCCGGCAGGGCGGCGCAGGCCGCCGCCAGCGCCGCGCTAGCGCGCCTGAGCGTGATAGGCGTCATTCGGGCGCATGTCGGTGGCGCTGGCGACCCGGTTGGTCATGTTGAAGAAGGCCGCGACGTTGATGATGTCCCAGATGTCGCGCTCGGAGAAGCCGACATCGCGCAGCGCCTGCCGGTCGAATTCCGCGACCTGGGCCGAGGCGGTGGTGACCTTCTCGGCAAAGGCCAGCATGGCGCGGTGGCGCGGCTCCAGATCGGCCACCCGCCAGTTCATCACCAGCATCTCGCCGAGCTGCGGATCGCCGGAGAGCTGCCGCACCGCCGCGCCATGCGCGGTCAGGCAGTAGAAGCAGCGGTTCACCCAGCTCACCACCACCGCGATCATCTCGCGTTCGAGCTTGGTCAGGCCGGACTCGGCCAGCATCAGCTCGTTGTAGAGCCCGGTGAAGGCGTTCAGCTTCTCGATTGAGAAGGCATGGGCGCGCAGCACGTTGGGCACCATGCCGAGCTTTTCCTCGCAGATGTCGAAATAGCGCCGGGTCTCTTCGGGCAGCGGCTCCACCGGGGGCAGGTCGAGCGCGGTCGGGCGGTCGGTCACGGGCGTGGCTCCTCCTTGATGCGGTAGTGATAGCCGCCCGCCGCCGCGAACCCAAGCCGGGCATAGAGCGCCTGCGCGGCCCGGTTCTCGCGCACCACCAGCGCCGCCATCCACTCGGCGCCGTTCTCGCGGGCCCAGAAGGCGGCCTGCCGGGTCATCCAGCCGGCCATGCCCTGGCGGCGCAGCGCCGGCCTCACCTCCAGCGCGTGCATCATGGCGATGCCGTCATGGATGGCGCAGAACCCGGCCCCGCCGGGCTTGTCGCGCAGCCGCCCCAAGAGCGCCGTCTTGGGTCCGGCGGCGCGCGCCATCACCGCCAGCCGCTCCGGCCCGATGCCGCCCGCGGCCCAGATCTCGCGCATGATCGCCAAGGGCTCCCAGAGTGCGAAGGCGGTGACCCGCGGCACCGCGACGTCGGTCAGCCGCGCCAGCGGCGCCACCAGGATTTCGACCGGGTCGATCACCGTGTAGCCGCGCGCGGCGAGCGCCTCGTCCAGCGCGTCCTCGCCCGCGCGCAGCATAAAAAGCGGCGTCTGCGACAGGCCGCGCATCGCGCTCTCGGCCCCGGCGATGTCGTCCGGGCGCCAGCCCGACAGCGCGGTGGCCGCCGAGACCCGCTTGCCGCCGCCGCGGCCCTCGCGCAGGCGGAAGCCCGGCACTTCGTGGAATGCCGCTGGCGGCCATGTCGCGTCGATCGCCGACAGCAGCCGGGCTGCGCTGGGACAGTCCATTTCGGGCCCGCTCATGCCGGGAATTCCGCCGCCAGCCGCGCCGCCGCCGCCTCGAGCCGCGCCGCGTCGCCGCCGCGGATGACGATCTCGGCGCCGTAGATGCCGTTCTCGTGGAACGGGTAGGAGCCGAAGCTGAGATCGGCGAATTCGCCGGCGATGGCGCGCAGCGGCCCGGCGATGTCGCCCTCGCCGCGCTCGATCCGTACCGACCGGCTGAGCACCGGGGCGCCGCGGGCGAGCCCCGGCAGCACCTCGTCGAGCATCGCCTGGAACACCGAGGGCACGCCCGCCATGACGTAGACATTGCCGATCCTGAAGCCCGGCGCCGCGGAGACCGCGTTGGGGATCAGCTCGGCGCCGTCGGGAATGCGGGCCATGCGCAGCCGCGCCTCGTTCAGCTCGCGCCCGGTGCGGGCGTAGTTCTCCGCCAGCAGCGCCCGCGCATCCTCGCGCACATCGATGGCTGTGCCGAAGGCCGCGGCGATGGCATCGGCGGTGATGTCGTCATGGGTGGGCCCGATGCCGCCCGAGGTCACCACGTAATCGTGCCGCTCCCGCAGCGCGTTCACCGCCTCGACGATGGCGTCGTGGTCGTCGCTGACCACCCGCACCTCGCGCAGGTCGATGCCGATCTCGGTCAGCCGCCCGGCGAGATGGTGCATGTTGGCGTCGCGGGTCCGCCCGGACAGGATCTCGTCGCCGATGACCAGCATCGCGGCTTGCGGGTTGGGCATGGGGCGCGGGCTCCTTGGCGGGGTGTCGGGGACGAGGTATAGGCGGCGGCCATGCGCTTTCAAACCCCTCTCGTCCCGGCGGTGCTGCTGCGGCGCTACAAGCGCTTCCTCGCCGATATCCGCCTCGGCGACGGCCGCGAGGTCACCGCGCATGTCGCCAACCCCGGCGCCATGCTGGGCCTGGCCGCGCCGGGCAGTCGGATCTGGGTCGAGCCGAACGACGATCCCCGGCGCAAGCTCGACCATGCCTGGAAGCTGGTGGAGCATCCGGGCGGCCGCTTCACCTGCGTCGATACCGGGCTGGCCAACCGCCTGCTCGGGCCGGCGCTGGCGGCCGGCCGGGTGCCCGGGCTGGAGGGCTACGAAGAGGTCTTGGCCGAGCAGCGCTACGGCACGAGGAGCCGGGTCGATTTCCTGCTGCGCGGGCCGGGCCGCCCGGAGGCCTGGGTCGAGGTGAAGTCGGTGACGCTGTCGCGCGCCCCCGGCCGCGCCGAGTTCCCCGACTGCGTCACCGCCCGCGGCGCCCGGCACCTGGCCGACCTGGCCGACAAGGCCGCCGCCGGCGCCCGCGCCGTGCTGCTCTTCGCGGTGATGCGCTCGGATGCCGACCGGGTGACCCTGGCGGCGGATCTCGACCCGGCCTATGCCGCGGCGGCGCGGGCCGCCAAGGCGGCCGGGGTGGAGTTCCGCGCCGTTGCCTGCCGGCCCGATCCCGAGGCAGTGCGGCTGGGCGATTCCCTGCCCGTCACGGTTTCCTGAGCAAGTCAAGCTGCAGCGCGGCAACGCTCTGGTCTCCGGCGGCGTTCCGCTATAGAACAAAGGCAAGTGAGCCGAGGTGAGCCCTTGAACGAAGAGACCCGAGGCCGTCTGACCCGCGACGGCATCCGCATCCATGATCCCGAGGATTTCGCCGGCATGGCGCGTGCCGGCCGGCTGGCCGCGCAACTGCTCGACGAGGTCGCCGAGCGTGTCTTCCCCGGCCAGACCACCGGCGCCATCGACGACTTCATCCGCACCCGCATCGAGGAAGAGGGCGCGACCTCGGCGACGATCGGCTACAAGGGCTACCAGCACGCCACCTGCATCTCGGTGAACCACGTGGTCTGCCACGGCATCCCGGGCGACAAGAAGCTCAAGGACGGCGACATCCTCAACATCGACATCACGGTGATCGTCGATGGCTGGTACGGCGACACGTCGCGGATGTTCGTCGCCGGCAAGCTCAGCCGCAAGGCCGAACGGCTGATCCAGGTGACCCACGATTCGCTGATGATCGGCATCGAGGCGGTGAAGCCCGGCAACACCTTCGGCGATATCGGCAACGCCATCCAGAACTTCGTCGAGGCGCAGCGCATGAGCGTGGTGCGCGACTTCTGCGGCCACGGCCTCGGCCGGGTCTTCCACGCGCCGCCCAACGTGCTGCATTACGGCCGCGCCGGCACCGGCCCGGTGCTCGAGGAAGGCATGTTCTTCACCATCGAGCCGATGGTCAATCTGGGCCGGCCGGAGACCAAGGTGCTGGCCGATGACTGGACCGCGGTGACCCGCGACAAGTCGCTCTCCGCGCAGTTCGAGCATTCGGTGGGGGTAACGGCGCGGGGCGCCGAGATCTTCACCCTGTCGCCGGCGGGACACTTCCACCCCACCTATGGCTGATCCCGGCGCCGGGCGCCGCTTCGGCGCCGTGATCGGCACGCTCTCGGCCTGCAACTTCACCATCGGCATGGGCGCCTTCGTGGTGATCGGCCTGCTCGAGCCGCTGTCGGCCGCGATGGCGATCTCGCGCGCCGAGGCGGGCTGGCTGATGACCGCCTACGCGCTGTCCTATGCGCTGCTCTCGCCGCTTCTGGTCTCGCTCACCGGGGCGATCGGGCGGCGCCGCGTCCTGGCCCTGGCGCTGGCCGTCTTCGCCGCCGGCAACCTCGCCTGCGCGCTGGCGCCCGGCCCCGCGACGCTGTTCGCCGGGCGCGCCCTCGCCGCCGCCGGGGCCGGCATGTTCACCCCGGTCTCGGCCGCGGTGGCGGCCGGGCTGGCGCCGCCGGAACGCCGCGGCCGCGCGCTCGCCGCGGTGGTGTTCGGCCTGACCCTGGCGCAGGTGGCGGGCGTCCCCGCCGGCGGCTGGATCGCCTACGAGCTGGGCTGGCGCGCCGCCTTCGCGCTGGTCACGGCGCTGGCGCTGGCCGGGCTGCCGCTGGTCTGGACCCGGGTGCCACGCGGCCTGACCTTCCAGCCGGTGCGGCTCGCCGATCTCCGCGGCGTCGTGGGCGACGGGCTGGCGATGGGCGCGGTGGCCTTCACCGCGAGCTTTCTCGGCGCGGTCTTCGTGCTCTACACCTATCTCAGCGCGCTCCTGGCCTCGGCCATGGGCTGGGGCCGCGACGGCGTGGCGCTGGCGCTGGCGGTCTACGGCGTGGGCGCGGTGCTGGGCAATCTCGGCGGCGGCTGGATGGCCGACCGGCTGGGGCCCGAGCGCAGCCTCACCCTGCTCTGCCTGGCGCAGATCGCGCTGATGCCGCTCTTCTCGACCCTGCCCTGGCCGGAGGCGGCGCTGCTCGGGCTGCTGTTCCTGTGGTCGCTGGCCGGCTGGTCCTTCATGGCCGCGCAGCAGAGCCGGCTCCTGGCGCTGGTGCCCGAGGCCAGCGTGGTGCTGGCGCTGAACGCCGCCGGCATCTATGTCGGCGCGGCTCTGGGCTCGGCGCTGGGCGGCGCGGTGATCGCGGCGCTGGGTCCGGGCGCGCTGGGCGGGGCGGCGGGCCTCGCCGCCGCCGCGGCGCTCCTGCATCTGCGCCTGTCGATGCGCGCCGCCGCCGCCCGCGCCGGGGCGCAACCCGGCTGACCCGGGCTGACCCGGGCGGCCGCTGTGCCCCGGGGGCTTGGCCCGGCGGCCGGTACGCCCCATCTGCAATGGACAGATCTGCCGCGATTGGATACGCCTCAGCGCCATGGCCAAGGACAAGACCGACAAGAACTACAAGGTGGTCGCCGAGAACCGGCGGGCGCGCTTCGACTACGCCATCGAGGACGACATCGAATGCGGCATCGTGCTGATGGGCTCCGAGGTGAAGTCGCTGCGGCTCAACAGCGCCAACATCGCCGAGAGCTACGCCGAGGTGAAGGACGGCGAGCTCTGGCTGGTCAATTCCTACATCGCCCCCTACGAGCAGGCGATGTTCGGCCACGAGGACCGGCGCCCGCGCAAGCTCCTGGCCTCCAAGCGCGAGCTGTCGCGGATGTGGAACGAAACCGCGCGCAAGGGCATGACGCTGGTGCCGCTGGTGCTGTATTTCAATCACCGCGGCACCGCGAAGATCAAGATCGCCATCGCCAAGGGCAAGAAGACCGTCGACAAGCGCGAGACCCAGGCCAAGCGCGACTGGAACCGCCAGAAGCAGCGCCTGCTGAAGGAAAACCACTGACCCCGCCCTTCTTCTGAGCCGAAATATCCCGGGGTGAATTGGCCGCGCAGCGGCCAAGAGGGGCCGCGCCTCGCCCCGCCAGGGGCGGCCCCTCATGCTCCCGCCAGGGGCGGCCCTTCATGCTCCCGCCAGGGGCGGCCCTTCATGCTCCCGCCAGGGGCGGCAATAAATGCCCCCGCCAGGGGCGGCCCTCCATGCCCCCGCCCGAAGCGGCCCTCCACGCCTCCCGTGCAAGGCGGTGCTGCGCGCCCCGGCAAGACCGGCGCCGAGTGCCCCGTGAGACGCCAAGCCGCCTGCCCCGACCGCGCGCCGCCGTCCCCCGCCCGGCCCGCCCGACCCTTGCCACTCCCCGGCCCGCGTTCTAAGCACGGGGGCAGTCCGCCGCGACGGAAGGGGAGGCCCATGTCAGACGATCCCAGGACGCTCGTTTCCACCGACTGGCTGGAGCGCCATCTGAAGGATCCCGATCTGCGCATTCTCGATGCCAGCTGGTACCTGCCCGACCAGCAGCGCGACGCGAAGGCCGAATATGCCGCCGCCCACATCCCCGGCGCCCGCTTCGTCGATCTCGACGAGCTGAGCGACGCCCGCTCGGACCTGCCGCACATGGCGCCGCCAGTGGAGAAGTTCATGTCGCGGATGCGCGCGCTGGGCGTCGGCGACGGCCACCAGGTGGTGGTCTATGACGGCGCCGGGCTGTTCTCGGCGGCGCGGCTCTGGTGGCTGTTCCGGCTGATGGGCCATGCCGACATCGCGGTGCTCGACGGCGGCTTCCCGAAATGGCAGGCCGAGGGCCGGGCGGTGGAGGACATGCCGCCGGTGATCCGCGACCGCCACATGACGGTGCGTCGTCAGGCCCACATGGTGCGCGACGTGACGCAGGTCTCGGCGGCCTCCAAGCTCGGCGATCACGAGATCGTCGATGCCCGCTCGCCCGGCCGCTTCGCCGGCGCCGAGCCGGAGCCGCGGCCGGGCATGCGCGCCGGCCACATCCCGGGCTCGAAGAACCTGCATTACGCCCGCCTGCTGACCGGCGACGGCACGCTCAAGGCGCCGGCCGCGCTGCGCGCGGAATTCGAGGCGGCCGGCGTCGATCTCGGCAAGCCGGCGATCACCACCTGCGGCTCCGGCGTCACCGCGGCGATCCTCAGCCTCGCCATGGAGCGCTTCGGCAAGACCGACCATTCGCTTTACGACGGATCCTGGGCGGAGTGGGGCGCGTTCCCCACCGTCCCCGTCGCCACCGGAGAGAATTGATGTTCGAGAAGCTCAACGAGCAGCCCGCCGACAAGATCCTGATGCTGATGCAGGCCTTCAAGGAGGACCCGCGCGAGGAGAAGATCGACCTCGGCGTCGGCGTCTACAAGGACGCCCACGGCAACACCCCGATCATGCGTGCCGTCAAGGATGCCGAGAAGCGGCTCTGGGAGGAGGAGACCACCAAGGCCTATACCGGCCTCGCCGGCGATCCGCTCTTCGCCGAGCGCATGCGCGACCTGGTGCTGGGCGATGCGGTGCCGCCCGAGTCGGTCTCGGCGGTCGCCACGCCGGGCGGCACCGGGGCGGTGCGCCAGGGCTTCGACCTGGTCCGGCTGGCCAATTCCGATGCCCGGGTCCACGTCTCCGACCCGACCTGGCCGAACCACCTGTCGATCCTCAAGCATATGGGCATCCCGGCGATTCCCTACCGCTATTTCGACGCCGAGACCGGCGGCGTCGACTTTGCCGGGATGATCGCCGATATCAGCCAGGCGCGGCCCGGCGACGTGGTGCTGCTGCATGGCTGCTGCCACAACCCGACCGGCGCCAACCTGTCGCTGCCGGAATGGCGCCACGTCATCGAGACGATCAACAAGGTCGGTGCGGTGCCGATGATCGACATCGCCTACCAGGGCTTCGGCGACGGGCTCGACGCCGATGCCGAGCCCACGCGGATGGTGGTGGCGAACTGCCCCGAGACCATCATCGCCGCCTCCTGCTCGAAGAATTTCGGCATCTACCGCGAGCGCACCGGCCTCTTGATGGCGGTGTCGAACGATGCCGCGCTGAAGAAGGTGACGCAGGGCAACCTCGCCTATCTGAACCGGCAGAACTACTCCTTCCCGCCCGATCACGGCGCCCGGCTGGTGCTGATGGTGCTGGGCGACGAGGGCCTGCGCGCCGACTGGCAGGCCGAGCTCGAGGCGGTCCGCACCGGCATGCTGGACCTGCGCCGGCAGCTTTCCGAGGCGCTGCGCGAGCGCTCGGGCTCGGACCGCTTCGGCTTCCTGGCCGAGCATCGCGGCATGTTCTCGCGGCTCGGCTGCGCGCCGGAGAAGGTCGAGGCGCTGCGGGAGAAGCACGGCATCTACATGGTCGGCGACAGCCGCATGAACATCGCCGGCCTGAACCGCGACACGATCCCGAAGCTGGCCGACGCGATCGTCGACGTGGGGATCTGACGGCGCCCGGGGGGAGGGGCGCTGCCCCTCTTGGCCGCCGGGCGGCGGCCAATTCACCCCGGGATATTTCGGCTCAGAAGAAGAGGGGCCGAGGCTCAGGCCCGATGATAGGGGGTGCCGGCGAGGATCTGGGCGGCGCGGTAGAGCTGTTCGGCGAGCATGACCCGGGCCAGCATGTGCGGCCAGACCATGGCGCCGAAACTCAGCGCGTGGGGCGCGGCCGCGCGCAGGTCCGGGGCGAGGCCGTCGGCGCCGCCGATCAGGAAGGCGCAATCCTGCACCCCGTCGTCGCGCCAGGCGGCGAGCCGCGCGGCGAAATCCGGCGAGGAGAGCGCCGGGCCGCGTTCGTCGAGGATACAGGTGACGGCGTTGTCGGGCAGGGCGCGGCGCAGCAGGGCGGCCTCGGCCGCGGCGCCGCCGCCCTTGCGGTCCTCGACCTCGACGAGCCCGGCCGGGCCCAGCCCGAGCCCCCGGCCCGAGCGGTCGAAGCGGGCCAGGTAATCGTCCACCAGCGCCTTTTCCGGCCCCTTGCGGAGCCGGCCCACGGCGCAGATCCGCACCCGCATTTATTGCGGCTGCGCGGGGCCCGCCTCGCCCACGGGACGCCACATCTTCTCGATCTGGTAGAAGTCGCGGACCTCGGGACGGAAGACGTGGACGATCACGTCGCCGGTATCGATCAGCACCCAGTCGCCGGTCTCCTTGCCCTCGGTCTTCGACAGCACGTTGTGGCGGGTCTTCAGATCCTCGACCAGCTTGTCGGAGATCGCCGCGACCTGGCGCGAGGAGCGCCCCGAACAGACCACCATGTAATCGCCGATGGCGGTCTTGCCGCGCAGATCGATCTGCACGACCTCTTCGGCCTTGTTGTCGTCGAGAATGTCGAGGATGGCGGCGAGCAGGGTTTCGCTCGTCAGGTCGGGCGCGGTATGGCCCGTGAAGCGGGCCGCGTCCGTCATCGGGTCGCGCCCGTCGGCGGCATGGGCCGCGTCAGCGTCAAGAGACAGGACATCGTCCTCCTTCTATGGTTGCGCCGCAAAGCCCCGGCGCCGGGATGACACGAATATAGTCGCTGCAGCCGCGAAACTCAATGATCGGCGCCCCCGGCGGGCCGGGGCTGACCGCATCCTTGCCCTGCCGCGGCCAAGGTTTCATGGCATAGGCTCGGCCCATGCGCGCCGTCCGGCGCGCACGGCCCATGCGCGCCGATGCCGGCGCCCCGTCCTGCTGGAGGTTGACCATGCCCGCCCGTCCCGCCGCCGCCCGCACCGCCCGGCCGCGCCCCGCCGGGGCGGCGTGATGCGCATCGTCGTGAGGCTCGACGTGATGCTGGCGCGCCGCAAGATGCGGTCGCGCGAGCTGGCGCGCCGCGTGGGCATCACCGAGCAGAACATCAGCCTGCTGAAGGCCGGCAAGGTGAAGTCGGTCCGCTTCGACACGCTGGCGCGGATCTGCGCGGTGCTGGACTGCCAGCCGGGCGACCTGCTGGACGCGGTGCCCGGCGCGGCGGAGGGGGCGCCGGAGGCGGGGGATGCGGAGGGTGGCGCGCCGGCAGGGACCGGCGACGGCGGTGGCGCGCCGCGCGGGCCCGGCGCTGTTTCCCAACCGCCTGAACCTCGATGGCGGCGCGGCCTTCGTGCGGCCGCTCTGCGCGGCGCTGATCGAGGGGCGCAGCGCCTGGCTGCTGACCGCCTCGGGGCGCCTGCGGCTCTGAGCCGGGCGGCGGCGCCGCGGCCATGC
>NZ_JBTLRM010000044.1:0-28556 GCF_054482755.1 Roseivivax sp. CAU 1761 | reverse complement strand
CTGGCGCGGCGCTTCGGCACCGGGCTGGTGACGCAGCTCGACCGGGCGCTCGGCAGCGCGCCGGAGCCGGTCTCGCCCAGCCCGCCGCCGGAGCGCTTCGCGGTGCGTCTCAGCCTGCCCGACCCGATCGGGCTGGAGGCCGACGTGCTGGCGGCGCTCGACCGCATGATCCCGCGGCTCTGCGCCCGGCTCGAGGCCCGGGGCCGCGGCGCCCGGCTGCTGCGCCTCGAGGCCTGGCGCAGCGACCAGAGCCTCGACGCCGCCGAGGTCGGGCTGGCCCGCGCCTCGGCCCACCCGGACCGGCTGCGCCCGCTCCTGGCGGTGAAGGCGGCGGCGCTCGATGCCGGGTTCGGCATCGACATGCTGCGGCTCGAGGCGATCCGCCACGAACCGGTCCATGTCCGCAGCCCGGTCGGCCATCTCGAGGCCGGGCGCGCGGTGGCCAGCCGGCTGGCGGCGCAATCGGGGCTCGAGGACCTGATCGGCCGGCTCGGCGCCCGGCTCGGCCTCGAGGCGATTACCCGGGTGCATCCCGGCGAAAGCCACATCCCCGAGAAGAGCGCCCTGACCCTGGCCGCCGCCTGGTCCGAGCCCGCCGGGCCCTGGCCGCTCCGCTTCCCGGAGCGGCCGCTGCGGCTCTGGCGCCCGGAGCCGGTGCTCGGCGCCGACGGCCCCGACCTGCCCGCCCGCTTCCGCTGGCGCGGCCGCGACTTCGCCCGGCTCGGCGCCACCGGGCCCGAGCGCATCGCCCCCGAATGGTGGCTCGACGATCCCGACTGGCGCTCCGGGCAGCGCGATTACTGGCGCGTGGAGACCGACCGGGGCGACCGGCTCTGGCTGTTCTACGCCCATGGCGCGGCGCTGTCGCCGGGCTGGTTCTGCCACGGCGCCTTCGCCTGAGCGCCCTTGATTTCGCGGCCCCGGCTGCGCAACTCTGGGCGGATGAACTCGCTCACTCCCTTCCCGGCGCCGGGCGCCCCCGAAACGGTGATGTTCCAGCGCGGCGAGCTGAACGAGATCCTGTCGCTCTACGGCCGCATGGTGGCGGCCGGGGAATGGCGCGATTACGGCATCTCGGCGCTGAAGGACCACGCCGTGTTCTCGATCTTCCGCCGCGCCGCCGAGCAGCCGCTCTACCGGATCGAGAAACATCCCCGCCTGCGCGACCGCCAGGGCCAGTACCGGGTGGTGGCGATGGACGGCCAGATCCTCAAGCGCGGCCACGAGCTGCGCCTGGTCCTCAGGGTGCTGGAGCGCAAGCTGATCCGCGCCGTCGACTGAGCCCCGCCGCCACGCGCCGCCGCACCGGCCAGGCGCGGACCGGCGCCGCCCGCGCCCGCCGCCGGCCGGCCCGCAGGGCCGGACGGCCAGACCTGCCCGCGCGGCACGCGCGGACCGCCGGGTCAGCCCGCCCGGGTCAGCCCCGCGAGGCGAGCATGGCGCAGAGCAGCTCGAACAGGATCGAGGCGCCGAGATAGGCGGTGCCGCCGGTGGCGTCGAAGGGCGGCGAGACCTCGACCAGGTCGGCCCCGGCGATCTCCAGCCCGGCCAGGGCGCGCACCACCTCGAGCGCCTGGAAGGAATTCGGCCCCCCGACCTCCGGCGTGCCGGTGCCCGGCGCGAAGGCCGGGTCGACGAAATCGATGTCGTAGCTGACATAGACCGGCGCCGCGCCGACGATGCCGCGCGCCTCCTCCATCACCGCGGCGACGCCGCGGGCATGCAGCTCCTCCACCGGCACCACCCGGATGCCCGCGGCGCGGGCGAAGTCGCGGTCCTCCATGTCGTAGGCGGTGCCGCGGATGCCGATCATCACCACCCGCGCCGGGTCCAGGAGCCCTTCCTCGACGGCGCGCCGGAACGGCGTGCCATGGGTGTAGAGGCAGCCGCCGAAATACGACTTGTAGAGATCGGTATGGCTGTCGAAATGCACCATTCCGAGCGGTCGCTCGGCGGCTAGGGCGCGCAGGATCGGCAGCGAGCAGAGGTGGTCGCCGCCGGCGCTCAGCGGCCGGATCCCGGCCGCCGCGAGGCCCGCGTAGAAGCCGGTGATCCGGGCCATCGAATCCTCGAGATCGGCGGGGTTCGGCCCGACATCGCCGAGATCGGCGCAGCGCGCCGCCTCGAAGGGCCGCAGCCCGGTGACGGGGTGCTGGGCGCGGATCATCGTCGAGGCGTCGCGCAGCTGCCGCGGCCCGTGCCGCGGCCCGGGGCGGTTGGTGGTGCCGGCATCCCAGGGCACGCCGACCAGCCCGATCTCGACCTCGTCGAAGCGGGCATGGCCGGGCGGCACGTGCGGCAGCCGCAGGAAGGTCGGCACGCCGGCGAAGCGCGGCAGCTCGAAGCCCGAGACCGGGCGGAAGAAATCGTCGCTCATGGGCTCACTCCCTGGGATCGGGGCGCAGATGCGCGGTGACCGCGCCGTCGCCCTGCGCGGCGATGCGGGCGCAGGCCGCGGCGAGCGGCTCGAAGGCCACCGCCATGTGGTGGGCATTGGCGTGCAGAAGCAGGTCGTCGCCGGCCACCCAGCCGACATGGCCGCGCCAGAACAGCAGGTCGCCGCGCCGCGCCACAGCGCCCGGGTCGAGCCGGCGCCCGAGCCCGGCCGCCTCCTGCAGGTCGCTGTCGCCCGGGCAGGCGCGGCCGCAGGCCCGCAGCGCGGCCTGCACGAGGCCCGAGCAATCGATTCCCCAGGCCGAGTTGCCGCCCCAGAGATAGGGCGTGCCGAGCAGCCGCTCGGCGACCGCCACCGGGTCGGTTTCGGGCCGGTCGAGCGGCGCCAGATGCGCCTCCGGCACGAAGCCCTCCGGGGTCTCGGCAAAGCGGCCGCGGCGACCGGTCACCGCGAGCTCGGCGCCGAGGCTCAGCGCCGCGCGCTCGCGCGTCTTGAAGTCGGGCGCGGGGTAAAGATGCGTGGCGCGCGCCGCGACCCGGTGGGTCGGCGCCGGCCCGGGCGCCGTCAGCGCCGCCTCGCGCAGGTAGCCGACATAGCCGTCCGCCCCGGCCTGCACGAAGGCCCAGCCGCCGACCCGGTCATAGACCGTGAGCGCGGCGCCCTTCAGGACCTGCCGGTCGCGCGGCCCGTCCGGCGCGCGGCAGAGATCGGCCAGCGGCGCGGCGAGCCGCGCCGGCTCGCCCGCGCGGTAGGCCAAGGCCGCCACCCGGCCGCGCAGATGCGCCGCGGCGACGCGGCCATTGGCGGGGGTCAGCCGGCGGTCGCTCACAGCGCGAGGACCCGCGGCAGCGCGTCGAGCACCGCCCGCCAGCCCTGCCCCAGCCCGCCCTTGGCGCGGCCCGGCTCGGGCTTGGGCTGCCAGCCGTAGATGTCGAAATGGGCGTAGCGCGGCGTCTCGGTGACGAAGCGGCGCAGGAACAGCGCCGCGGTGATCGACCCGGCGAAGCCGCCCGCGGGCGCGTTGTCGAGATCGGCGATGCCGGGCTCGATCATCGGCTCGTAGGGGGCGTGGAACGGCAGCCGCCAGACCGGGTCGGCCATCGGCCCGGCCGCGGCCTCGGCCAGCGCCGCGGCGAGGGCGTCGTCGTCGGTGTAGAACGGCGCCAGATCCGGGCCCACCGCGACCCGCGCGGCGCCGGTCAGCGTCGCCATCGACACCAGCAGGTCGGGCCGCTCCTCGTCGGCAAGGGCCAGCGCGTCGGCCAGCACCAGCCGGCCCTCGGCATCGGTGTTGTTGATCTCCACCGTCAGCCCCTTGCGCGAGGTCAGGATGTCCTGCGGCCGGAAGCTCTCGGCCGAGACCGAGTTCTCCACCGCCGGGATCAGCACCCGGAGCCGCACCCCGAGCCCGGCCGCCATGATCGCCCGCGCCAGGCCCAGCACGTTGGCGGCGCCGCCCATGTCCTTCTTCATCAGCCCCATCGAGGCGCCGGGCTTGAGGTTGAGCCCGCCGGTGTCGAAGCACACCCCCTTGCCCACCAGCGTCAGCCGCGGCCCGCTCTCGCCCCAGCGCAGGTCGATCAGCCGCGGCGCGTCGCTGGCCGCCCGGCCGACGGCGTGGATCATCGGGAAGTTCTTCTCCAGCAGTTGGGCGCCGGTCACCGTCTCGACCCGGGCGCCATGCGCGCGGGCCAGTTCGCGCATCTCCGCCTCGAGCGCGGCCGGTCCCATATCGGCGGCCGGCGTGTTGATCAGGTCGCGCACCAGCGCCTCGGCCGCGGCGATGCGTTCGAGCCCGGCCGCATCCACGCCCTCGGGCGCGACGAGCCGGGCAAGCTTCGGGGTCTGGTCGCGGTAGCGCGAGAAGCCGTAGCCGGCCAGCAGCCAGCCCAGCGCCTCGCGCCCGGCATCCTCGTCCGGCAGGCCCGAGGCGATGCGGAAGCTCAGGCCCGGCGGCAGCTGCGCCGCCGCGCCGGCCAGCGCGAAGCGCTGCCGCGCCCGCTTCTCGGGGCTGCCGTACCCGGCCAGGGCCAGCGCCGGGCGGCCGTCTTCCCCGGGCACCGCGACGGCGCTGTTCAGCCCGCCGGAGAAACCCGTCGCCTCGACCCAGGCGCGGACGCGGTCCGGCTGATCCGACAGGAATTCGCCGAGCCGGTCCTGCGCGATCACGTGGAGCGGCAGGGCGACGGCATCGGCAGCGGCAAAGGTGAGGGTCATCGAATGCTCCGGGCAGGTCTGGTCGCCGCGGAGCCTAGCGGGTGGCGCACCGGCCGCAAGGCCCGGCCGGCGGCGAGCGCCTCAGAGAGACAGGTCGTGTTCGTCCCAGACCGCGAACAGCGACCGTTCGCCGAGCCGCAGCAGCCGCGCCATGGTCGCCGCCACCGCGACGCCGTCGGCGGTTTCCAGCGCCTCGCGGGCGATCAGCGCGACCCGCGCCAGCATCCGCATGCCCATCGTCTCGGCCGAGCCGGAAAGCCGGGTCAGCGCGCCGTGCAGGGCCGGCCAGTCCTGGCCGCGCGCGGCGCGGTCGGCCTCCGCCAGATGCACCGCGGCGCGCTCCAGCGCGCGGCACACCGCCTCCTCGCCGTCGCGCGGGTCGGCGCCCCCCAGCAGGTCGTCGATCCGGTCGTAATCGAGGCGCACCGCCTCGTCGCGCGCGGTGATCGTCACATAGGTCATGGCACTCTCCGTCGGCCCCCAGATACCCGGGGCGCAATCTGCACCGGCAAGGCTTTTCGAAAGCTTGTCGCAGGGCACCGTTTTCGCTCGAATTGCCGCTGAATCGTTCGTATCGACGGGGGCGTCTAACACGGAGGAGTGTCATGGATCACGTCAAGAGCCTGCCCGCCGACCTCGCCGAGCGTCACCGCGCGTGGCGCGACGGCGCCGGCCGGAGCAAGCAGGACCATTACCGCCGCCTCGCCGAGGACGGCCAGCGCCCCAAGGCCATGGTGATCTCCTGCTGCGACAGCCGGGTCCACGCCACCGAGCTCTTCGACGTCGCCACCGGCGAATTTTTCATGCACCGCAACATCGCCAATCTGGTGCCGGGACCCGATGCCGACGCGGCGCTGCACGGCACCGCCGCGGCAGTCGAATACGCGGTCACCGCGCTCAAGGTGTCGCATCTCATCGTGATGGGACATGCGCGCTGCGGCGGGGTGCAGGGATCGATCGACCTCTTCGAGGGACGCGCGCCGCAGCTCGAGGGCGAGGACAGCTATGTCGGGCGCTGGATCCGCCACCTGAAGCCCGGCTACGAGGCTGCGAAGGCGGAGAGCGGCGGCGAGCCGACCCCGGAGGCGGTGGAGAAGCGCGCCGTGCTGGCGAGCCTCGAGAACCTGATGGCGCTGCCCTTCGTGCGGAGTGCGGTCGAGGCCGGCACGCTCAGCCTGCACGGGCTCTGGACCGACATCGCCAGCGGCGCGGTGCAGGGCTACGACCCCGAACAGGGCCGCTTCGCCGCGCTGTGAGCCGGCCGGCGCGGCGGCGGCTCAGACCGGCGCGCCGCTCTCGCCGCCAGGCCGCAGCCTGAGCGACAGCCGGCCCAGCCGCTGCGCCAGTTCGGCCAGCGGCGCGCCGAGATCGCGGCCGGTGCAGATCGGCCGCTTCTCGGCGATGGCGATCACCAGCAGCCGGCCCTGCCGCACCTCGAGGTCGTAACCCCGCCGGCGCAGGCGGTCGCGCAGATCGCCCCAGCTTGTCGCACGGTCGAAGATCGGACGCAGAAAGCCGCGGATCAGCACGGCGGTTTCGCTGTCGAGCCGCGCCGGCATGGCGGCGGCCCCGTTCCGGAACATCTCGGTCATCTCACGACTCCCACTTCCCCCCACAACCAGGGTGCCAGAGAAGCGGTTCCGGGGGCGTTAATTTCGGCCGTTTTCCCGGCCGGCCGGGGACAATCGCGGCAATTTGCCGAGGATTTGTCACGTCCCGGCAACGATAGGGCCGCCGCGCTTGCGCTGCGCGGCGGCCCCTGCTTCCGGCGCCGGCCCGAACGATTCGGGGCGGCGCATCCAGAGCGGTCTCAGCCCTTTTTCAGCACCCGGTTTCCGAGCGTCTCGGCGATCTGCACGGCGTTCAGCGCGGCGCCCTTGCGCAGGTTGTCGGAGACGCACCAGAAGTTCAGGCCGTTGTCGACGGTGGGGTCCTGGCGCAGCCGGCTGATGAACACCGCGAAGTCGCCGACGCATTCGACCGGGGTGACGTAGCCGCCGTCCTCGCGCTTGTCGACGACCATGATGCCCGGCGCCTCGCGCAGGATGTCGCGCGCCTCGGCCTCGTCGAGATGGTCCTCGAACTCGACGTTCACCGCCTCGCCGTGGCCGACGAAGACCGGCACCCGGACCGCCGTCGCGGTGACCTTGATCGACGGATCGACGATCTTCTTGGTCTCGGCCACCATCTTCCATTCCTCCTTGGTCGAGCCGTCCTCGAGGAAGACGTCGATATGGGGAATGACGTTGAAGGCGATCTGCTTCGGATAGACCTTCGGCGGCACGTCGTCGGTCGGGTTGTAGACCGCCTTGGTCTGGTTCCAGAGCTCGTCCATGGCGTCCTTGCCCGAGCCCGAGACCGACTGGTAGGTCGAGACCACGACGCGCTTGATCTTAGCGCGGTCGTGCAGCGGCTTCAGCGCCACCACCATCTGCGCGGTCGAGCAGTTCGGGTTGGCGATGATGTTCTTCTTGGCGTAGCCCTCGACCGCCTCGGGGTTCACCTCGGGCACCACCAGCGGCACGTCCGGGTCGTAGCGGTAGAGCGACGAGTTGTCGATCACCACGCAGCCCGCCTTGGCGGCCACGGGGGCGTATTTCTTGGTGGCGTCCGAGCCGATGGCAAAGAGCGCGATGTCCCAGCCGGTGAAGTCGAATTGGTCGAGATCCTGGGTCTTCAGGGTGCGGTCCCCGAAGCTCACCTCGGTGCCCAGCGACCGGCGCGAGGCCAGCACGGCGATCTCGTCGACCGGGAAGCCCCGTTCGGCGAGAATGTTCAGCATTTCCCGGCCCACATTGCCGGTGGCTCCTGCGACGACGACCTTGTAGCCCATGCTTGGGTCTCCTTCGTAGCTGTGCGCCATGAGGGGCCGGCGGCCCCGAGACGCGTCCGGCGCGGTTTACCGCAGCCCGGCGCGGGCCGAAAGCGGGTTTTGCCGACGGTCCCGGGCAGAGACTTGGCAATCCGCGGTCACAAAGCGGACGCGCCATAGGCGGTATCCCGCCGAGGCGCCGCGCCGTTTGCGCCCGCAGCATTCCCCGCTTGCCTCCAGGGCGGCCGTCTGCTCAACGTTAGGCGAATTACAATTGTCTCAGCCCTACCCACGGGCGACGCCGCCTGACCGTCGCGACCGGTCCGGCGCGGGCAATATTTTCCTTCAGCTGCGGGGGCGGCACTCGGACCGATGCTTTTCAGATTCGTCACCTCGCTGTCCCGCGGCCACAAGGAAATCATCTTTCTCACCCTCGACGCGGTGATGACGGTCGCGGCCTTCGCGCTGGCGCTGCTGCTGAACGGCCGCACCCATCTCGGGGCGGACACCGTGACCGCGCTGGCGCCGATCGGCGCCGCCATGACGATCGCCGGCATCGGCGTCGCCATCGCGCTCGGCCTGCCCAAGATCAAGCTCAACGCCTACGAGATCCGCGGCATCTCCCTGACCGCGGTCTTCGCGCTGCTGGTGGGCGCCGCGGGCGGCCTGCTGAACGCGCTGGCCGGGCGGCTTGTGCCGGGCGAGGTCTTCGTGATCTTCAGCGTCGTCTTCCTGGTCGCCGGCGCGGCCTGGCGCATCCTGCTGCGGCAATGGCTGCTGCAGATCTATCGCAAGGGCAACCGGCACATCCGGGTGCTGATCTACGGCGCCGGCCAGACCGGACAGCAGCTGGTGGCGGCGCTGAAGAGCGACTACGCCGCCCACCCGGTGGCCTTCGTCGACGACAACCCGACGCTGCAATCGCTGCGCATCTCCGGGCTGCCGGTCTATGCCCCGGCGAAGATCGAGGCGCTGGTGACCCAGCGCAGCATCGACCGCGTGGTTCTGGCGATGCCGTCGATCAGCCATTCCCGCCAGGCCCGCATCGCCCACAACCTGCGGCGCATCGGCTGCGAGGTGCACGCCCTGCCCTCCTTCGCCGAGCTGATCTCCAGCAGCGAGCTGCGCCGCCGCTCCGCCCCGGTGGCGCTGAACGCGCTGCTCGGGCGCAACCGGCTGGAATCGGAACTGCCCGGGGTCAGCCACGCCTATTCCGACCGCCGCATCCTGGTCACCGGGGCCGGCGGCTCGATCGGCTCGGAGCTCTGCCGCCAGCTCATCGCCTGCAAGCCGGCCTGCGTCGTGGTGCTCGACCACGCCGAGCACGCGCTCTACAAGATCGACAAGGAGCTGCGCGACCTCGCACCGAAGCTGCACGTGGTGCCGGTCCTGGCCTCGGTGCTCGACGACACGATGATGCGCCGGGTGATCGCCGCCCACGGCATCGACGTGGTGCTGCACGCCGCCGCCTACAAGCACGTGGTGATGGTCGAGAACAACGAACTGGCCGGCCTCAACAACAACGTCATCGGCACCAAGGTGATGGCCGAGGCGGCGCGCGATGCCGGGGTCGAGCGCTTCATCCTCGTCTCCTCCGACAAGGCGGTGCGCCCGACCAATGTCATGGGCGCCTCGAAGCGGCTGTCGGAACTGGTGATCCAGGATCTGGCCACCCGCTCTGCCGGCACCCGCTTCTCGATGGTGCGCTTCGGCAACGTGCTGGGCTCCTCGGGCTCGGTGATCCCGCTCTTCGAGGAGCAGATCGAGAGCGGCGGGCCGGTCACCCTGACCCACCCGGACGTCACCCGCTACTTCATGACGATTTCCGAGGCGGCGCGGCTGGTGCTGCTCGCCGGGTCCTTCGCCCGCGGCGGCGACGTCTTCGTGCTCGACATGGGCAAGCCGGTGCCGATCCGCAAGCTGGCTCGCCAGATGATCGAGGGCGCCGGCCACACCGTGAAGGACGCCGACAACCCCGACGGCGACATCGAGATTAAGATCACCGGCCTGCGCCGCGGCGAGAAGCTGCACGAGGAACTGCTGATCTCAGCCGACATGCTGACCACGCCGCACCCGAAGATCCTGCGCGCCCAGGAGAACCACCTGTCGGAAATCGAGGTGGCGACCGCCCTGCGCGAGCTGCGCCGGGCCATCGGCGCGCTCGACGTCGATCACGCCCGGGCGGTGATCCACCGCTGGGTCGAGCGCGCCGAGGAGGAGCCGGCCGAGGATCGCGAGACCGCCGGCATCTGAGCCGCGCCGCGCTCAGCGGTTCGGGATGTGCTCGCGCGGCGGCTTCGGCTTCCAGGTCTCGATCAGCGCCGCCGCCTCGTCGGCATTCTCCACATAGCGGAACAGCTCGAGGTCCTCGGGGCTGATGGTGCCGGCCTCCGCCAGCGCCTGCCAGTTCACCACCGCGTCCCAGAACTCGCGCCCGAACAGCAGCACCGGCACCTGCTTCATGCGGCCGGTCTGGATCAGCGTCAGCGTCTCGAAGAGCTCGTCCATGGTGCCGAAGCCGCCGGGGAACACGCAGACCGCCCGCGCCCGCATCAGGAAGTGCATCTTGCGGATCGCGAAGTAGTGGAAGTTGAAGGCCAGATCCGGCGTGACGTATTCGTTCGGCGCCTGTTCGTGCGGCAGCACGATGTTGAGCCCGATCGACCGGCCGCCGGCCTCGTGGGCGCCGCGGTTGCCAGCCTCCATCACGCCCGGGCCGCCGCCGGTGGCGATGACGAAGTCGCGGCCGCCGCCGGCCAGCGACTTCTCGGTCATCTTGCGGGCAAAGGCGCGCGTCTCCTCGTAGAACCGCGCCATCTCGCCCAGCGCGGTGGTGCGGGCGCCGCGCGGGTCGTCGGGCGACGGGATGCGCGCGCCGCCGAACAGCACCACGGTGGAATCGATGCCAGCCTCGTTGAGCAGCAGGTCGAACTTCATCAGCTCGAGCTGCAGCCGCACCGAGCGCAGCTCCCGGCGCAGCAGGAAGTCCTCGTCGGCATAGGCGAGGCGATAGGCCGGGGACCGCGTCTGCGGCGTGTCCGGCACCTTGGCCGCGGTCTCGCGGTCGCTCTCGGCACGGCGGAAGGGGCTGTCCTTGGGGTCGGTCTGCTCGGTCATGTCGGCTCCGCATGGCTTGCCGGACAGAGCTAGCCCGTCGCCGCGCCGGAGGCCAGCGCGACCATTGCCCGCGACGACTTCGGGCGGTCTTTCCACGCCGGACCGTGGCGGCTATGACCACCGACGACATGGGAACCGGAGGCACCATCATGGACATCCAGGCACTGGAAACCGCCATCGAAAGCGCCTGGGAGGCGCGCGACGGCATCACCCCGGCAACGCGGGGCGAGACCCGGGACGCCATCGAGGAGACCCTCGACGCGCTCGACGGCGGCCGCCTGCGCGTGGCCGAGCGCCAGGAGAACGGCGATTGGCGCGTCAACCAATGGGCCAAGAAGGCGGTGCTGCTGGGCTTCCGGCTGAAGGACATGGCGCCGCAATCGGGCGGGCCGCAGGGCGGCGGCTGGTGGGACAAGGTCGACAGCAAGTTCAAGGATTGGGGCGACGCCGAGTGGAAGGAGGCCGGCTTCCGCGCCGTTCCGAACTGCATCGTGCGCCGCTCGGCCTACGTGGCGCCCGGCGTGGTGCTGATGCCGTCCTTCGTCAATCTCGGCGCCTATGTCGACAGCGGCACCATGGTCGACACCTGGGCCACCGTGGGCTCCTGCGCGCAGATCGGCAAGAACGTGCACCTGTCGGGCGGCGTCGGCATCGGCGGCGTGCTGGAGCCGATGCAGGCGGGCCCCACCATCATCGAGGACAATTGCTTCATCGGCGCCCGCTCCGAGGTCGTCGAGGGCTGCATCGTGCGCGAGGGCGCGGTGCTCGGCATGGGCGTGTTCATCGGCAAGTCCACCAAGATCGTCGACCGCGAGACCGGCGAGGTCACGGTCGGCGAGGTGCCGCCCTATTCGGTGGTCGTCGCGGGCTCGATGCCGTCGAAGAACGGCGTCAACCTCTATTGCGCGGTGATCGTGAAGCGCGTCGATGCCCAGACCCGCTCCAAGGTCGGCATCAACGAATTGCTGCGCGACTGAGCGCCCGGGCGGCCCCGCGCGGGCCGCCCCACCCCCGGCATGCAACCCCATCGCCACCCGCGACGTTGGGTCGGCAATGTCGAAAGGGTTCCATGTTTGACGATCTCTCCACCCCGCTCCTCTTCGGCCTCTTCGCGCTCGCCGGAGCGGCCGTGGTCCTGGCCTCGATCCGCGCCGCGGTCCTGGCCGATGTGATCGCCGACCGCTCGCGCATGGGCGAGGCCATGGTCGGCGGGCTGATCCTCGGCGCCGCCACCTCGCTCGCGGGCGTCGTGGTGTCGGTGAACGCGGCGCTGTCGGGCGATGCCAGCTACGCCTTCTCCAACGCCGTGGGCGGCATCGCGGCGCAGACGCTCTTTCTGGCCATCGCCGACATGCTGCACCGCAAGGCCAACCTCGAACATGCCGCGGCCGAGCCGGCCAACCTGTTCCAGGCGGTCATGCTGATCATCCTGCTGTCGCTGCCGCTGGCGGCGATAACCGGGCCGGAGATGGCCTATTTCGGCGTCCACCCGGTCTCGCTGGTGCTGTTCCTCGCCTATCTGGCCGGGGTGCGGGCCGCCAACACGGTGCGCGAGGAACCGATGTGGCGGCCGGTCAAGACCTCCGACACCCGCCGCGACTCGCCCGAGGACCCGGAGGAGGCCGAGCGCCCGGTCACCGGGCCGGCCCTGCGCTTCGCGGCGCTGGTGGCGGTGATGGGCGCCGGCGGCTGGGTGATCTCGGAGGCCGGCGGCACCTTCATCGGCCGCTTCGGCCTGGCCTCCAGCCTGGTCGGCGCGCTGATCACCGCGGTGGTGACCTCGCTGCCGGAATTCGTCACCACGCTGACCGCGGTGCGTCGCGGCGCACTGCAGCTCGCGGTCGGCGGCATCATCGGCGGCAACACCTTCGACACGCTGTTCCTGACCGCCGCCGACATCGCCTATCGCGACGGCTCGCTTTACCACGCGGTGGGCACCACCGACCTCTACTGGCTCTCCACCGGCCTGCTGATGACCGCGATCCTGCTGGCCGGGCTGATCCTGCGCCAGCGCGAGGGGCCGGGCCGCATCGGCGTCGAGAGCGTGCTGCTGATCGTTGTCTATTCGATCGCCGCGCTGCTGGAGATCTTCGCCGGGCGGAATACCTGATCCGGCACGGACTTATAAACCGCTTCACAGCAGAAGGAGACGGAAATGTCGGGACTGGGATGGATCGCCACGATCATCGTCGGGGCGCTTGCCGGCTGGATCGCCGAAAAGATCATGAAAGCCAACCACGGATTGCTGACCAACATCATCCTCGGCATCCTCGGCGCCATCGTGCTGAACTGGATCCTGATCGCGCTGACCGGGTCGACGCTCGGCGGCTGGATCGGCCAGCTCGTCGTCGGCGCCATCGGGGCCTGTATCCTGATCGCCGGCTGGCGCGCCGTCCGACGCTAGGCTTCCCCGCACGCGACCCGGATGCCGCGCAGCATCCGGGTCGCGTCGCGCGGCGGGCGCCTGCGCGCCGCTTGACAAGGCGCGGCCCGCGACCGAGATGTCGCGGCATGACGAAGCCGCCGCGCACCCAACAGGTTTACACGCTTCTGGTCGAGGTCGGCCGCAAGGCCGGCGACGGCCTGCCCGAGGGCTGCACCGGCGCCGCGCTGATGTGCTATGCCTCGGGCGTCGACGAGGCCGAGGCGGTGCGCGAAAGCGTCGCCATCCTCAAGCAGGCCGACATGGCGCCGCTCGATGTCACCGGCTACGGCACCCGCGAGGAACGCCTCGCCTCGGGCCACGAGATCGACGCCGAGGAAGCCGAACTGATGGACCGCGCCCTCGCCGAGAACGCGGTCATCGTCGCCCAGGTCACGCCGTTCTTCGACAAGTGAGCGCCCCGGCGCGCGCTCAGGCGACGCGGGCCTGCGCCAGGGTCAGCGCCTCGAAGCGGCGCAGCACCGGGCGCGGCGCCGGCACCTGTTCCGGCAGGAGCGCCGGATCGATCCCGGCGAGCAGCGACCGGTCCAGCCCGCCCCGATCACGCCTGAGCCGCCCGGCATAGAAGCTGTCCAGCGCGATCCCGGCGGCCAGCAGCGCGGCATGGCGGGGCAGCAGCACCTGGTGGTAGCGCAGGAACATGTAGCGGGTCTCGGAGCCCGCGTCGCCGCCGCCCAGCAGCGTCTCCGCCGGCACCGCCACGGTCTCGCAGCCGAAGGTGTATTCCACGTCCGGCCCCGCCATCACCAGCCGCTGGCCCGGCGCCACCACCAGGTCCTGGGCAAGCCCCAGCGCCGGGGCCCGGACATGCACCGGGCGGAAGGCCCCGTAGGCCGGAACCGTCCGGCTCAGCACCGCCAGCACCGGCTGCGGGCCGGCGTCGCGGGTCAGCACCGTGTCCCCCGGCCGAAGCTCCGCCACCGGCCGCGGCCCGGCAGGTGTCAGCACCGGCGTGGCCGCGGTCAGGCCGGGCATGCGTCCCACCGGCTCCGCCGCATCCGAGGCGGCGAGGTAGACCAGCGCCGGGTCGCGATGACATCCGGGGGCGTCCGGGTCCGCCAGGCGCCGCAGGTCGGCGAGATGCAGAGCCGGCGGCGGCGGCGTCGCGATCGTGCGGCTGACCTCGTCCTGCGGCCGTTCGAGGGTCAGCCGGCCGCGCCCGGCCGGCGCGTCCCAGCAGAAGGTCAGACGCAGGAGCGCCTGCGGCAGCCGCGGCGGCCCGGCCAGCACGGCATGAAACACCGCATTGTCCTGCTCCAGAACCAGCACCAGCGTGCCATCGGGCCGCATCTGCAGGCCCAGCGTCCGGGGCGCCGCGCCGCCGGTCGCGAGCCCCAGCAGGATGCACGGCTCCGGACCGGACGGCGCGGCGAATTCGAGCATCAGCGCGCCGCGTTCCAGCCAGTTGCCCGCCGGTCCGGACGGCGACGCCAGGCGGTACGGGCAGGTCCAGCCCGTGCCGTTCGTGAACAGCGCGATCCAGCTCATCGCCCTGGACGTCCGGTTGCGGAAACCGCCCGGAGAACACCGCACACCATGCTTGCCCCACCGCCGGCCTATCGCGAAACCGGCATTCTTTTTTCGCAAGTGTAGCCAGGCCCGCGGCCGAGGCCAGCCGCCCGGCCCGCGCGCCGCGGCGAGTGCGGCAAACGCGCGACATTTGCGCCCGGGGCGCGCAGCGGGTAGCGCTGGCACAACCGCCGCCAGCCGGAGTGCCGCCGCCATGTCCCCTGCCCCCCTCGACCCGGTCGATCCCGTCGAGCTCACCCGCCGCCTGATCCGCTGCCCCTCGGTGACGCCGGAGGAGGGCGGCGCGCTCGACCTGCTCGAGGCCGAGCTCGAAGCGGCGGGCTTCGCCTGCACCCGGGTGCGGCGCGGCGGCATCGACAACCTCTTCGCGCGCTGGGGCGCCCGCGGCCATGCCCGGAGCTTCGGCTTCAACGGCCATACCGACGTGGTGCCGGTCGGCGACCCGGCGGGCTGGAGCGTCGATCCCTTCGGCGCCGAGATCCGCGACGGACGGGTCTGGGGCCGCGGCGCCACCGACATGAAATCCGGTGTCGCGGCCTTCGTCGCCGCCGCCATCGACCATGTCCGCGCGGCGCCGCCCGACGGCGCGCTGATCCTCGCCATCACCGGCGACGAGGAGGGCGACGCGGACGACGGCACGCGGGCGCTGCTCGACTGGATGGAGCAGTCGGGCGAGCGCATGTCGGTCTGCCTCGTCGGCGAGCCGACCTGCCCCGAGCACATGGGCGAGATGATCAAGATCGGCCGCCGCGGCTCGCTCAACGCCTGGTTCGAGGTCGCCGGCGTGCAGGGCCACGCCGCCTACCCGCACCGCGCCGTCAATCCGGTGCACGCCTTGGCCCGGCTCGCCGACCGGCTGGCCAGCCACGAGCTGGACCGGGGCACCGCGCATTTCGATCCCTCGACGCTCGCGGTGGTCAGCCTCGATGTCGGCAACGCCGCGACCAACGTGATCCCGGGCCGCGCGCGCGGCCTCGTCAACATCCGCTTCAACGACGCCCATAGCGGCGCCTCCCTGACCCGGTGGCTCGAACAGCTGGCGGCCGAGACCGATGCCGCCTTCGGCACCCGGACCGGCCTGCGGATCAAGGTCTCGGGCGAGAGCTTCGTGACCCCGCCGGGGCCGCTCTCCGACCTCGTCGCGGCGGCGGTGGCGGCGGAATGCGGCACCGCGCCGGTGCTCTCGACCTCGGGCGGCACCTCGGATGCACGTTTCGTGCGGGCGCATTGCCCGGTGGTGGAGTTCGGCCTGGTCGGGCGCAGCATGCATCAGGCCGACGAACATGCCGAGATCGACCAGATCGAGACCCTGAAGCGCGTCTATGCCCGCATCCTGCGCGACTACTTCGCCTGAGCGGCGCTGCGCTTCGCGGATGACGGCCCCCGGGGCGCGTGCTACCTGACGCCCATGACCAAGCTGCCCACCCGTGCCCAGATCCTCGACTGGATCGCCGAGAACCCCACCCTGACGGCCAAGCGCGACATCGCCAAGGCCTTCGGGATCAAGGGGGCCGCCCGCATCGACCTGAAGCGGATCCTCAAGGATCTGGAAGCCGAGGGGCATCTGGAGAAGCGCAAGAAGACCTACCGCGACCCCGAGCGGCTGCCGCCGGTCTCGGTGCTCGAGGTGCTGCCGCCCGATGCCGACGGCGACCTCTTCGCGCGGCCGCTGGAATGGCACGGCGAGGGCGTCGAGCCCTCGGTGATCGTGATCCCGCGCGAGGCCGACCCGGCGCTCGCCCCCGGCGACCGCATCCTGGCCCGGCTGCAGCAGGTGGCCGGCGAGGAGCATCATTACGAGGCCCGGCTGATCCGCCGCATCGGGCTGAGCCCGCGCCGCGTCGTGGGGATCTTCCGCAAGGGCGCCGAGGGCGGCCGCATCCTGCCGCTCGACAAGGGCGCCGACAAGGAATGGCAGGTCGCCCCCGACGCCACCGGCGGCGCCCGCGACGGCGAGCTGGTGGAGGCCGAACAGGCCGGCCCCAAGGGCCGCATGGGCCTGCCGCGGGCGCGCATCACGGCGCGCATCGGCGACCCGTCCGAGCCGCGCGCCGTGTCGCTGATCGCCATCCACCAGCACGGCATTCCCGACGACTTCCCCGACGAGGTGCTGGCCGAAGCCGACCGCATGAAGCCCGCCGGCCTCAAGGGCCGCGAGGATCTGCGCGACCTGCCGCTGGTCACCATCGACCCCGAGGATGCCCGCGACCACGACGACGCGGTCTATGCCGCGCCCGACGACGACCCCGAAAACCCCGACGGCCATGTCGTCTGGGTCGCCATCGCCGATGTCGCGCATTACGTCCGGCCCGGCTCGGCGCTCGACCGAGAGGCGAAGAAGCGCGGCAATTCCAGCTACTTCCCCGACCGCGTCGTGCCGATGCTGCCGGACCGGCTGTCCGGCGACCGGTGCTCGCTGCACGAGGGCGTGCCGCGGGCCTGCCTCGCCGTGCGCATGGTGATCGGCGCCGACGGCGAGAAGCGCGGCCAACGCTTCGTGCGCGGCCTGATGCGCTCGCCCGCCTCGCTGACCTACCAGGAGGTGCAGGCGGCGATCGACGGGCAGCCCTCCGAGCGCACCGCGCCGCTGCGCGAACCGGTGCTGCAGCCGCTCTACGCCGCCTATGCCGCGCTCCGCGCCGCCCGCGAGCGGCGCCAGCCGCTCGATCTCGACCTGCCGGAGCGCCGCATCCGGCTCTCAGAGGACGGCCGCGTCGAGGCGGTGAACCATGTCGAGCGGCTCGACGCGCACCGGCTGATCGAGGAATTCATGATCCTCGCCAACGTCTCGGCCGCCGAGACGCTGGTGAAGAAGAAGGTGCCGCTGCTCTTCCGCGTCCACGAGGAGCCGCCCGAGGACAAGCTCGACGCGCTGCGCGAGACCGTGCAGGCGGCCGGCCTGACCCTGGCCCGCGGCCGGGTGCTGCAGACCGCGCATCTCAACCGCCTGCTGCACGAGGCCGAGGGCCGTGACGAATCCGAGCTGATCAACCTCGCCACCCTGCGGGCGATGACCCAGGCCTATTACAGCCCGAAGAATTTCGGCCATTTCGGCCTCGCGCTGCGCAATTACGCGCATTTCACCTCGCCGATCCGGCGCTATGCCGACCTGATCGTGCATCGCGGCCTGATCACCGCGCATGGCTGGGGCGAGGACGGGCTCGACGCGGACCAGATCGAGCGGCTGGAGAGCATCGCCACCCATATCTCCGAGACCGAGCGGCGCTCCATGGTGGCCGAGCGCGACACCACCGACCGCTACCTCGCGGCCTTCCTGTCGGACCGCATCGGCGCCGAGTTCGGCGGCCGGGTCTCCGGCGTCACCAAGTTCGGCATCTTCGTCAAGCTCGACGAGACCGGCGCCGACGGGCTGGTGCCGATCCGCGAGCTGGGGCGCGAATTCTTCCATTTCGACCGCGAGGCCGGCACCCTGATGGGCGCCGAGACCGGCACCGTGATCCATGCCGGCCAGCGTGCCACGGTGCGCCTCGTCGAGGCCGCGCCGGTCTCGGGCGGCATCGGCCTCGAGCTCCTGACGCTCGAGGAGGCGACGCTGCCCGGCGGCAGCGGCGGCGGCCGCGGCCGCAAACGGCCCGGCGGCCCCCGCCGCCCCGGCACCGCCCCGCCGCGCCGCAAGCTGGTCCGCGCCAAGAAGAAGGACGCGAAGGTGAAAAAACGACCTCGAACTTAGCACATCATTAGCGCCCTGTTGTCTTTGAGGTACCGTTCCCGCGGAGGGATTCTCGGCTAGCACGCAATGCTCCCCAGTAGGAACTTCGTCGCGGTATCCAGTTCTTGCAGCCGCCCTGCGTTCTTCACGGCGACCCCATAAAAAGAATGCGCGGCGCCGAATTACATGTGACCCGTCTTTCCTCCGGTTTGACGGAAAATCCGTGTGCATGATGTCGCTGCTTATGATTTAGGTGCAGGCAAGCCTCGCGTTCTGCTACGGGCCGGACCGATTAGTCGCGTTGGGTGGCAGTTAGACTGACAACCGCATCATCACAGGCGGGCGCGAGCGTTTTCAGCGTGAGACCGCGTCCGTGCGAGGGGCAAGCTTCGGCAGCTTGGATCGCATTTGGTCCGCAACCAACCGCCATTGCGCCTTGGCCGTAGCGTGGTCGGGCTAAGCAAAGGCCGTGGCGATGAGGGCTGACACCACCCGACGGCTGCTCTTTCCGGCATGAGCCTAGGCGTTTTGATGAGTGTGGACACGGCAGCGCTGCCGGGTAGTAGACACGGCGCGCGCAGTCGCTGCCTTGAACCCCGCGTGGGCATCGCTGATCACCACCTTCACGCCGCTGATGCCGCGGCGCACGAGAGCGCGGAGAAACACGGTCCAGAATCGCTCGGCCTCAGAGGCACCTTTCACCAGGCCCAGAACCCCGCGCCACCCATCGGTGTTCGCGCCCCATGGCGATGGTAACGGCCGCAGACACGAAGCGCCCGCCCCGGCGCACCTTGAAGTAGGCCCCGTCGATCCAGAGATAGGGCAATTTCCCCTCGATTGGCCGGGTCAGGAAGGCATCGACCCGCTCATCAATTTTTTTTGGCAGAGATGGCTGAGTTGGGCTGCGAGATCCCGGTGCCGCCCAAGGCCTGC
The DNA here is from genome assembly GCF_054482755.1 of Roseivivax sp. CAU 1761. NCBI lineage: Bacteria > Pseudomonadati > Pseudomonadota > Alphaproteobacteria > Rhodobacterales > Roseobacteraceae > Roseivivax > Roseivivax sp. CAU 1761. The sequence continues at coordinate 9,439 of NZ_JBTLRM010000044.1, read as the reverse complement.
ATGAGATCGTCCATCGACTAAGTCGACAGGCCGTGGACATACGTGGTCGGCGAGTGTCGCCTGCAGGTCAGCGCCATCGCTGTGCAACTGTCCCGATCGTGGAATTAGGCTTCTACCGGAACCTTTGAAAGGCAATATTAAAGGTCCACCGTGCGTTACGAACACCATAACGTAGGGCGGGTTCGGTTTGCGTCCGCCGGGCCTGCGGCGTAGCATCCCGGCAAAGCTTCCTGCCTCCGAGGGCGTTGCAAAAGCGAGTCGGCATGCTAGGCCCGCGTCGCATTCGCCCGCCGCTCGCATCTGGAGGCGCGGGCCGAGGTCAATTTTTTGAGGCGATGGTCGTGACATGAAACTTTGTGCTGATTCCCCGAGCCCCGATCCCGCCAGCCCCGGGCTGGGCAGCGATGCGGTGGCCGCGGCGCGCCGGGTGCTGACCATCGAGGCGGACGCGCTTCGCGCAATGTCCCGCACCATTCCCGAGGATTTCGTTGCCGTGGTCGAGGCCATTCTGGCCTCCCGGGGGCGGGTGATCCTTTCGGGGATCGGCAAGTCCGGCCACGTCGCGCGCAAGATCTCCTCGACCCTGGCCTCGACCGGCACGCCGTCGCATTTCGTGCATGCCGCGGAGGCCAGCCACGGTGATCTCGGCATGGTCACCTCGGCCGATGTCTGCATCCTGATCTCGAATTCCGGCGAGACCACCGAGCTGGGCGACATCATCGCCCATACCCGTCGCTTCGGGATTCCGATGGTGGCGATCAGCAGCCGCGCCGACAGCACGCTGATGAAGGCCGCCGATTACCGGCTGCCGCTGCCGGATGCGCCTGAGGCCTGCTTCATCGGCATGGCGCCCACCACCTCGACGACACTGACCATGGCGCTGGGCGATGCCCTAGCGGTGGCGCTGATGGAGCAGCGCGGCTTCGTGCGCGAACAGTTCCGCACGCTGCATCCGGGCGGCAAGCTCGGCGCACAGCTGGCCACGGTGGCGCATCTGATGCACGGCACCGACGAGTTGCCGGTGGTGGCCCCCGAGACGCCGATGGGCGAGACGCTGGTGCGCATGACGACCTGCGGCTTCGGCATCGCCTGCGTGGTCGAGTATGGCCGGTTGGTCGGCGTGATCTCCGACGGCGACCTGCGGCGGTCCATGAACGGGCTGATGGAGCGCAGCGCGGGCGAGGTCGCCACCCGCTCGCCCAAGGTGGTGCCGCCCGACATGCTGGCCGCCGAGGCGGTGAACGTGATGCAGCAGAACAAGATCATGACGCTTGTTGTGACCGATGAGGAGAACCGCCCGGTGGGCATCCTGCGGATCCACGACTGCCTGCGCGCGGGCGTGGCATGAAGACGGTCATCCTGATCCCGGCGCGCTACGGCTCGAGCCGGTTCCCGGGCAAGCCGCTGGCCGAGCTGAAGGGCCCGGACGGCGCCAAGACCCTGATCCAGCGCAGCTGGGAGGCGGCCTGTGAGGTCTCAGGCGTGGCCGAGGTCCATGTCGCCACCGACGACGACCGGATCCGCGCCGCCGCCGAAGGTTTCGGCGCCCGGGTGGTGATGACCTCCGAGACCTGCGAGAACGGCACGCTGCGCTGCGCCGACGCGCTGGCCCGCGGCGGGATCGAGGCCGATCTGGTGGTCAACCTGCAGGGCGACGCGCCGCTGACCCCGGCCTGGTTCGTCGAGGACCTGATCGCCGCCATGGCCGCCGATCCCGAGGCCCGGGTGGCGACCCCGGTGGTGCGCTGCGACGCCCAGACCTACGGCCATTTCGTCGAGGACCGCCAGGCCGGCCGGGTCGGCGGCACCACGGCGGTGTTCGATGGCGGCGGCAACGCGCTCTACTTCTCCAAGGAAGTCATCCCCTATATCGACCCGGGCAAGCGCGCGGCGCGCTACGACCAGGTGTTCCACCATGTCGGGCTCTACGCCTACCGCCCGGACGCTTTGCGCGCCTATGCCGGCTGGTCGGCGGGGCCGCTGGAGACCCTGGAGGGCCTGGAGCAGCTGCGCTTCCTGGAAAACGGCTGGCCGGTGCGCTGCGTCGAGGTGGCGGCGCGCGGGCGGGTGTTCTGGGAGCTCAACAACCCCGAAGACGTGGCACGAATCGAAGGCATCCTGACCGCATGACCGACCAAACGCCCCTGCCCCGCATCGTCGAGATCGGTCCGCACCGGATCGGCGGCGCCGAGCCCTTCGCGCTGATCTCCGGTCCGTGCCAGCTGGAAAGCCTCGACCATGCGCGCATGATGGCCGAGCGCATCGCCGAGGCCTGCGCGCCGTCGGGCACGCCGTTCATCTTCAAGGCCAGCTACGACAAGGCCAACCGCTCCTCGCTCGGCACCGCGCGCGGTCTCGGCATGGAGGCCGGCCTCACCATCCTGTCGAAGATCCGCGACGAGTTCGGCTGCCCGGTGCTCACCGACATCCACACCGCCGAGCAATGCGCCCCGGCGGCCGACGCGGTGGACGTGCTGCAGATCCCGGCCTTTCTGTGCCGCCAGACCGACCTGCTGCTCGCCGCGGGCGAGACCGGGGCGGCGATCAACGTCAAGAAGGGGCAGTTCCTCGCGCCCTGGGACATGGCCAACGTGGCCGCCAAGATCGCCTCCACCGGCAACGAGCGCATCCTGCTCTGCGACCGCGGCACCAGCTTCGGCTACAACACCCTGGTCAGCGATTTCCGCGGCCTGCCGATCATGGCCCGCTCCGGCTACCCGGTGGTGTTCGATGCCACCCATTCGGTGCAGCAGCCCGGCGGGCAGGGCGCGACCTCGGGCGGGCAGCGCGAATTCGCCCCGGTTCTGGCCCGCGCCGCCTGCGCGGTCGGCGTCGCGGCGCTGTTCATCGAGACCCACGAGGATCCCGACAACGCCCCCTCCGACGGGCCCAACATGGTGAACGTGTCTGACTTAATCCCATTTCTGGGAATCCTGTCCGCGCACGACAAATTGGCGAAGTCTGCAATGTAAATAATGCAAGCTGAACCGGTTGGAACCGCCGGTCCCCTGGGTAGGGAGTAGGGATAACCGTGCGCAGGCCTCAAACTCCATCGAGTTAATATAGCCAAGCCTAGTGTAGCGGCACCTCCGGCGGGAGAGCGCTCGGTGTGATTGGGCTGCTGCCGGTCCCGTGGACACGACGATAAGATCGTGACCATGGGATTGGAGACCTCAGATGAAGAGACGAACGTTCAGCCGCGAGTTCAAGCTTGAGGCTGTGAAGCTGGTGACGGAGCGCGGTGTCGCCGTCGTCCAGGCATGCCGGGATTTGGAGCTGTCCGAGAGCGTGCTGCACCGATGGATGCGCGAGGTGGGAGACGCGCCTCTCGGGGCATTCCCCGGCCACGGGCGGGTCAGCCCGGAGCAGGCCGAGATCGTAGCCTTGCGCAAAGAGGTCGCCCGTCTGCCGATGCCGTGAAGTTCCGGCGCAGCCTGTTCGAAGCGATCGGATAGTCGTGCGGCTGCGGTCCAAGGATTGACCAACTTCATCTCCGGGTGGTCGCCGGACTTGGTTCTCGTCATGGCATCTCCTCCGTTCGAACGGAGGGCGTGGGTTATGCCAGTTCGTTATCTTCCTAACCGGGATCGCGCGGACAGCCGGCGTCACCACTCTCAAGTGCGCATGAACCCATGGGCCACGTTTTTTAACGGGGTCGAACCCACCAATAAGCCAACGGCCGCTGCCCTCCCGGGCCGAGCGTAGCACGCGGCGTTTCTATTCCGCACAGGCGGGCGCCGATCCGGGATGGTTTTTTAGGATGTCACGCTCCTCCAAGACCCGCGCCAGCTCCTTCTTCAGGCGCCGGATCTCGGTGTCTTTCTCCGCCTCTCCCGATGACGCCTTCGCAAACTTCTTCTTCCAGGCGTAGAGCGAATACGGGCTGACCCCGAGCCGCTCCGACACCTCCCTGACCGGGTAGCCTCGCTCGGTGATCTGCGCGACCGCATCCCGCTTGAACTCGTCGCTGAACTTGCTGCTGCTCATCATGGCCTCCTTGCCTCAAAATTAGCGAAGAAGGCGTCACGGGGCTATTCACTACTTGGCCATCCGCAACTTCGAGAAGGACGGCCGAAACGTGCGGGAATGGTTTGCCGCCCGCAATCAGTTTGCAATAATGTTCGGTGAGCGCTTCGACGCTTGAGTATCCCAAACCGCATGGGCCGGGCCGGATACACAAAGTTCAGGACACTCCCGTCCCGGTCGCGATATCCGCTGCGCTGCGCCAGCCGTTCGCCGCTCTTCTCGCCATACTCGGCGCCGGTCTTGGCACCGACCTCCAGCTCCATCAGCCGCTCGGCCGCGAACCCGATCATCTCGCGCAGCAGATCCGCATCGCCGCTCTTCTCGAAAAGCGTGCCGAGGTCCGTAATCGGTTTGGTCATCGGGGCATCCCTCGGTTCAGGTTGGCACAGCAACCCGACCCTACCGAGGAACCCGATGGCCACCGCCAACTACACCACGCCCCGGGTCGTGACCTTGGCCTGCCTCGCGAAGGGGCGTTGCAGCTTTGTGTTGCAGCTGCCCAGGTCTGCACACGGCACGGTGCCGGCGCCGCCTGTGCGTATGTGGCAGAGCGGTGCGTCGCATTCGTCGGGAATGCCAGGGACCACAAGTCTGTCGCTCAAGACTGCGTTCCGTCGCGGCGCCCGAATCTGCGCGCTGACTGTACTCGGCTGAGCGCCCTGCCGGGGCGGGGGACTTCGAGAGGAAGCGGCGGTCGGATATGGCCTGACGAAAGACAGCGTCGGTGCCGATCCGGGAGCAGAGCGGGCGCGCCGCGGTATTTCGGCCAGGCCTGCTCGCTATCGCGGGGATGTAAGCAAAAGCATTTCGAAACTCAGCCAATAAACGTTGCAATATGCAATGTTAGAGCCGCTTGAGGTACTGCCCGTAGGCGTTCTTGCCGAACACCTCCGCCCGCGCCATCAGCGCCGCGCGGTCGATCCAGTTCAGCCCGTAGGCGATCTCGTCAGGGCTGCCGGTCTGCAGCCCTTGGCGCTCCTGCAGCGTGCGCACGAAGTTGCTGGCATCGAGGAGTGAGCCATGTGTGCCGGTGTCCAGCCAGGCATAGCCGCGGCCCATCGTCTCGACCCTGAGCAGGCCCTGAGCGAGATAGCTCTCGAGCAGCGTGGTGATCTCCAGCTCGCCACGCGCCGAGAGCTTCACCCCGCGTGCGCGCTCGGGCGCGGAGGCGTCGAGGAAATAGAGGCCGGTCACCGCGTAGTTCGAGGGCGGCACCTCGGGCTTCTCGATGATCGCCCTAGCGCGGCCCTCGGCGTCGAAATCGACCACGCCGTAGCGTTCGGGATCGGCCACGTGGTAGCCGAAAACCGTGCCGCCCTCGGTCCGCGAATTGGCCGCGGCCAGCATCTCGGGCAACCCGTGGCCGAAGAAGATGTTGTCGCCCAGCACCATCGCCGAGGGGCTGCCTGCAAGGAAATCCTCGGCCAGGATGTAGGCCTGTGCGAGGCCGTCGGGGCTCGGCTGCTCGATATAGGTGAGCGCGACACCCCACTGGCTGCCGTCGCCTAGGAGGCGGCGGAACTGGACTTGGTCCTGCGGCGTGGTGATCATCGCGATCTCGCGGATCCCGGCCAGCATCAGCACGCTGAGCGGGTAGTAGATCATCGGCTTGTCGTAGACCGGCAGCAGCTGCTTGGAGACGCCGAGGGTGATCGGGTAGAGCCGGGTGCCGGAGCCGCCGGCGAGGATGATGCCCTTGCGCGCGCTCATGCCGCCTCTCCTTCGTAGACGAAGGGGCTCTGCCAGTCGGCGAAGCGCGGCGCGGCGCGGTCCTTGTCCGACAGTACCGCGCGCGCCGCGTCGATGCCCCAGTCGATGGCGATGTCGGGGTCGTTCCAGGCCACGGCGCCGTCGCACTCGGGCGCGTAGACATCCGAGCACTTGTAAAGGAGCTCGACATCCGGGGTCAGGGTGGCGAAGCCGTGCAGGAAGCCCTTGGGGATCAGCAGCTGGTGGCCGTTCTCGGCCGACAGCTCGGCGCCGACCCAGCGGCCGTAATGCGGCGAGCCGCGGCGCACGTCGACGGCGACGTCAAGCACCCGACCGCGGGCCACCCGCACCAGCTTGTCCTGGGCGTGCGGCGGCGCCTGGTAATGCAGGCCGCGCACCGTGCCGGGCACGGCGCTCATGGAATGGTTGTCCTGGACGAAGTCGATCTCGATCCCGAGGCGCGCCAGAACCTGCCGGTTCCAGCTTTCCATGAACCAGCCGCGGTCGTCGCCGAAGCGGCGCGGTTCCAAGAGCAGCATGCCGGGCAGGGCGGTCTCGGTGATCTTCATCTGGGTGTCGTCCCTTCCTGGAAACCTGGTCTCAGGCCGGCGCCGTGGCGCCGAGCTCGTGCAGCACCGCGTCGAGGCTGGTGCGCCAGTCCGGCCGCGCGATGCCGAACCGGGTCTCGAGCGCGCCGCACTCCATCCGCGAATTGGCCGGGCGCGGCGCCGGGGTGGGCCAGTCAGTGGCGGGAATGTCCGCAACCTCGGTGGCCATGCCGGCGCGCGCGAAGATGGCGCGGGCGAACTCCGCCCAGCTGACATCCGGGGCGCCGGAGAAATGGAACGTGCCGCCCTCGGCGCCCTCGGCCATGGCCTTGGCCATGGTGAGCAGGGCTGCGGCGATGTCGGCGGCGGCGGTCGGGCCGCCGATCTGGTCGCCGACCACGGTCAGCCGGTCGCGGGTGGCGCCGACCTTGAGCATCGTCTTGACGAAGTTCGCGCCATGCGCGGAGAACACCCAGGAGGTGCGCAGGATGGCGTGGCGGCCATCGGCGGCGCGCACCGCTTCCTCGCCGGCCAGCTTGGTGCGGCCATAGGCGCCGAGCGGCGCGGTCGGATCCTCGGGGCGCCAGGGCCGGGTGCCGCTGCCGTCGAAGACGTAATCGGTCGAGACGTGCAGGAACGGCGTGCCGGCGGCGGCGCAGATCCGCGCCATCTCGGCGGGGGCTGCGGCGTTGACCGCGTGGGCCTCCGCCTCCTCTGCCTCGGCGGCGTCGACGGCGGTCCAGGCGGCGGCGTTGATCACCGCGCGGGCCCCGGCGATCGCGGGTTCGAGCGCCGCGGCGACGCTGTGCGGGTCGGAGAGGTCGGCGGCCCGGCGGTCGAGGATCGTCAGCGCCACGCCGGCAGCCTCGGCCTGGCGGGCGATCTCGGTCGCCACCTGGCCGGTCCGGCCGAACATCACCACCCGGATCATGCCGTGCGCTCGGCCTGCTGCGCCGGCTTTGCGCCGCCACTCGTTCCGGTGCCGAGGCGCTGGCCCACGCCGTCGCGCTGCTGCAGCGTCCGCCACCAAGCCTCGTTGTCGAGATACCAGCGAACGGTCTTCTCAAGCCCCTGTTCCAGCGTCACCGAGGGCCGCCAGCCCAGCTCCTCGCGGATCCGCGCCGGGTCGATGGCGTAGCGCGCATCGTGGCCGGGGCGGTCGGCGACGAAGGTGATCTGCTCGGCATAGGGCGCGGCGCCCGGCTTCAAACGGTCGAGGATGGCGCAGATCGTCCGCACGAGGTCGATGTTGCGGGCCTCGTTCTCGCCGCCGATATTGTAGGAGCGGCCCAGCGCCCCCTTCTGCAGGACCAGCAGCAGGGCGTCGGCGTGATCCTCGACATAGAGCCAGTCGCGCACGTTCAGACCCGCACCGTAGACCGGGATCGGATCGCCCGCCAGCGCCTTCAGGATGACCACCGGGACGAGCTTTTCCGGGAAGTGGAAGGGCCCGTAATTGTTCGAGCAATTGGTCATCACCACGGGCAGGCCGTAGGTTTCGTGCCAGGCCCTAACGAGGTGGTCGGAGGCCGCCTTGGAGGCCGAATAGGGCGAGTTCGGCGCGTAGGGCGTGTCCTCGGTGAACTTGCCGGTCTCGCCCAGCGTGCCGAACACCTCGTCGGTGGAGATGTGGTGGAAGCGGAACCCCTCCGGTCGGCCGCGCCCGACCCAGTGGGCCCGCGCGGCCTCCAGCAGGTTGTAGGTGCCAGTCACATTGGTCTCGATGAAGGCGCCGGGGCCGTCAATCGAGCGGTCGACATGGCTCTCGGCGGCGAGGTGCATGATCGCTTCGGGCCGGTGCCGGGCGAGGATCGCGTCGAGCGCGGCGCGGTCGCGGATGTCGGCATGCTCGAAGGCATAGGCCGGGCTATCGGCGACCGAGGCGACGTTGTCGAGGCAGGCGGCATAGGTCAGGGCGTCGAGATTGACGACCTCGTGGCCGTCGGCGATGGCGTGACGAACGACCGCGGATCCGATAAAGCCGGCACCGCCGGTGACGAGAATCTTCATGGCGAAATCCTTTCCCCTCCCTCTAAGCGCGGGGGCGCGTGACGCAAAGGCGAAGGTTTTTGATTATGCGTGTGAAGACGTGGCCACAACATTTAGTTGCCTCCTTCGGCGCGAGGAGTCCTAGCCCGTCCGGGCTCAGGTTACTCTTCGATCATCGGAGAGTATCCGGATGGATCAAAGCATTTTATCGCCTGTCCTGGGCGACTTAGAACTGCGTCCGGTGGCCTACGGCGGGCGCGTGTCCGCATTGTGCGGTGTTGGGCCTTAAGCGGTCTAACTGCCTACGCCCGCCACTGGTCTTCGAGGCGTGGTGATAGACGCACTCATACTTCAGGGAGCCGTAACCGACCAATCGGAGACGCCTGCATGATGGAGGGTTCCGAGCTAAGACACGTGCATGGGCTGCTGCCGGTCCCGTGGACAGCAAGTTAAGGTAGCAGGTAGTGCCCCGGGAGATGGTGTAAGAGCGCCGACCTTCGGAGAGGTCCAAGGCTAATCAGGTCGCCACGGCGGACAATCTGACGGTGGCAGTGTCGGTGACACGGGCGAGCGTTTCAAGGCTCATGTATCTCCGGGCGACCGTCCATTCGTCGTTGGTCTCGAGCATCAGTGCGCCGACGAGCCGGACGACGGCCTCGTCGTTTGGGAAGATACCGATCACGTCGGACCTGCGCTTGATCTCGCGGTTCACCCGCTCAAGCGGGTTCGTCGACGCGATCTGGGTCCAATGCTCCCGGGGAAAATCCATGTAGGCGAGAACGTCATCGCGCGAGGCGTCCATGAGGGCGCCGAGCCTCGCCTGCTTCTCGCGCAGCGCGTCCGCAACCACCTCCCACTGGGCTTCGGCATCCGCCTTGTTTTCCTGGGCGAAGATCGTCTTCAGCATTGCCGCCACAGCGGTGCGTTGCTTGGTCGGGGCATGGGCAAGCGCGTTCCTCATCCAGTGGACGCGACAGCGCTGGTGCGTCGCATCGAACACCCGCCGCGCAGCAGCCCGCAGACCCTTGTGGTCATCGCCGACGACCAGCTTCACGCCGCGCAGGCCCCGGTCGGCGAGAGACCGGAGGAAGTCCGTCCAGAACGTCTCCGCCTCGGAGGGCCCGGTGGCGACACCGAGAACCTCGCGCTTGCCGTCCTCGTTGACC